>CACHHD010000029.1 GCA_902579605.1 uncultured Pelagibacteraceae bacterium | reverse complement strand
GATAGGCGCACCTGATATGGCATTTCCTCGAATGAACAATATTTCATTTTGGTTGTTACCTGTATCTTTAATATTATTACTCGCTTCAATTTTTGTTGATGGACCTCCAGGTCAAACTGGAGTAGGAGGTGGTTGGACTATTTATCCTCCTTTATCATCCAAGACTGGTCAGCCTGGTCCAGCAATGGATTTAGCAATATTAAGTTTACACATCGCAGGCGCCTCCTCAATTTTAGGAGCAATAAATTTTATTACTACAATTTTAAACATGAGAACCCCTGGAATGACTTTGCATAAGATGCCTTTGTTTGCCTGGTCAATTTTAGTTACAGCGTTTCTTCTTCTTTTATCTCTTCCAGTTTTAGCAGGAGCTATTACGATGTTGTTAACTGATAGAAACTTTGGAACTGCATTTTTTGAAGCACAGACAGGTGGTGACCCAGTTTTATTTCAACACTTATTCTGGTTTTTTGGCCATCCTGAAGTATACATTTTAATTTTGCCAGGTTTTGGAATGATAAGTCACATTGTCTCGACATTTTCAAAGAAACCAGTTTTTGGATATTTGGGTATGGCATATGCAATGGTGGCGATTGGAGTTGTCGGCTTCGTAGTTTGGGCACATCACATGTACACTGTTGGTTTAGACACTGATACAAAAGCATACTTCTTAGCAGCTACTATGATAATAGCTGTGCCAACTGGAATAAAAGTATTTTCTTGGGTAGCAACAATGTGGGGTGGCTCTATAAGCTTTAAAACACCGATGCTTTGGGCAATAGGGTTTATAGTTTTATTTACGCTTGGAGGTGTAACAGGAGTAGTTTTAGCTAATGCTGGTGTTGATACAGCACTTCACGATACATACTATGTAGTTGCCCACTTTCATTACGTATTATCTTTAGGTGCGGTTTTTGCAATATTTGCTGGGTTTTATTATTGGTTTAGCAAAATGTCAGGATATGAATATTCTGAATTTTTAGGCAAGTTACATTTCTGGTTAACATTTATTGGAGTAAATTTAATATTTTTTCCTCAACATTTTTTAGGACTTGCTGGAATGCCAAGAAGATACGCAGATTACCCAGATGCTTTTGCTGGTTGGAATTATGTTTCATCAATTGGCTCATACATATCTTTAATTGGAGTTGGAGTTTTTTTATTAAACTTACTTTACTCATTTATCAAAAAAAGAGCTGCAGCTCAAAATCCATGGGGAGAGGGCGCTACAACTTTAGAGTGGACAGTAGCCTCACCACCTCCTTTTCATACTTTTGAGGAATTACCAAAGGTAAAATAAATTGATACAGACAAGCATTAGAGAAAAAAATATAAAGCAATCTAGCTTTTACATTGATTCATTTTTCAATTTAATGAAACCAAGAGTCATGTCTCTAGTATTATTTACCTGTATGGTCGGACTTATAATAGCACCAAACCACGTTAGTTATTTAAACTCTGTTTTATCTTTAATTGCGGTAGCACTGGGAGCTGGAGCAGCTGGAACTTTAAACATGTGGTATGAGTCTGATTTAGATGCTTTAATGACTAGAACTTGTTTAAGACCAATACCAACAGGCCAGGTAACAAAAAACCAAGCATTATTTTTTGGAGTTTTACTTTCAATAGGATCTATCTTATTATTATACTTTTCATCTAATTTAATATCTGCATCTTTATTATTATTGACTATATGCTTTTATTTTTTCGTTTACACAATTTGGTTAAAAAGAAGAACACCACAAAACATTGTTATAGGTGGTGCAGCTGGTGCTCTCCCTCCAGTGATAGGATGGACCATAGCAACTGGCTCATTATCTATAGAACCTTTAATTTTATTTTTAATTATTTTTTTATGGACCCCATCTCATTTTTGGGCATTGAGTATTTATAAGTCCAACGATTACAAAAAAGCTAAGATACCTATGCTCCCTATAATTTATGGCATCGAAAAGACAAAAAAGAATATATTTATTTACTCTCTTTTAATGTTACCAACAATATCTGCCCCATATTATATAGGTTTTCTCTCCAAAATTTATTTTTACCCAACTCTGGCGCTAACG
>CACHHD010000028.1 GCA_902579605.1 uncultured Pelagibacteraceae bacterium | reverse complement strand
AACAAAGCCTAAATATAATAATGGTGGATGAATTGCTAATGCAGGATCTTGTAAAATAGGATTTAATCCCAAGCCTTCAATGGGTGTAGGTAAAATTTTGAAAAAGGGATTTGAGTCGGATATTAAAAATACTAAAAATCCTAATATTAAAATATTTTGTACTATCAAAGTATACAAACTGAAAACACTATTAATTTTGTTATTAAAAACAAAAAATAAATAGGAAAAAAGTACCATAATATTTACCCATAAAAGCATACTTCCTTCATGGTTCCCCCAAACTCCTGATATCTTATAAAAAAGAGGTTTGGCAGTGTGAGAATTTTGATAAACAGCTATTAGGGAAAAATCTGAAAAAACAAAAGCAAATATTAGTAATAAGAATGAAGAAATTACAAAAGTTATTTGGAAAAATGACAAATAAATTATATTTTTTTTTATTTTGAAACTTCTTTCTTTTATACTTTGATAAGCAAAATAAATTATTAAAAAAGTAGAAGCAATACTTCCAACTAATAACATGTTTCCAGTATTACTTAGCATTTTCTAATATTTTTTTCATTTCTGGGGGCATATAGTTTTCATCATGTTTGGCTAGAATTCTATCTGCTATTAAATAACTTTTATCGTTAAGTTTTCCTTCAACTACAGCTCCGCGTTCTTCTGAAAATAAGTTTGGAACCGCGCCATTATAAACTACTATTAATTCTTTCTTATAATCAGTTAAGACAAATTTAATTTCTTTATTATTTTGTTGAATCGAATCTTTTTTTACCATTCCTCCTACTCTTATCTTTGAATTAATCATAATTTCATCAACTATAAAAATTTCAGATGGAGTTTTAAAATATAAAATATTTTTTTTGAGACTTAAATAAATGAAAGTTAAAAAAAGAAGTGTAATAAAAATTACTGATAAAAGAAACAACAGTCTTGTTTTAATTTTTTTTGTAAGCATTTAAAATGCTTTAACTTAATTTATTTTGCGATGCTAAAATACTGCTTATAACTTTAGATGATCTTGCTATTCTTTTTCTATGTTCTTTAGGCAGCTTTTCTAATTCTAGAGCTAATTCTTTTTCATATTTTTTTAGTGTTTTTTGTGTTTTATAATAAAGTAAAAAACAAAAAACTGCGACTAATAGGAAAGACGTCCAAATATAAAAACCGTATCCACCCATATTTAACAATTCGATAATCATAATCTTTTAATATTTTGTTTCTTTATTTTAATGATTTCTGTTTTGTATTTCATTAGAAAAATTAACGCACAATACAATAATAAAACCAATAACATCAAGAATAATGGAATTAACATACTATAATGTATGCTAGAAGTGCCTAAAAATTTTATGCTAGCCGGTTGGTGCAATGTTGACCACCATTCCACTGAGTATTTTATTATTGGAATGTTTATAACCCCCAAAATAGATATTGCTGATAAAATTTTAGGGAGATTTTCTTTGTCTTTTAGATATTTTAAAGAAAGTATAAATAAAACATAAAACAGCATTAACACTAACATTGAGGTTAATCTTGCATCCCATGCCCACCAAGTCCCCCATGTTGGTTTGCCCCAAAGAGATCCAGTTACAATTGATAAGCCTGTAAATAATAAGCCTATTGGTGCTAAGCTTTTTAATAGTAAAAATAAATTTTTAATTTTAAATATATAATTCAATATTGTGCTTATCGCGATTATTGAAAAAATTGAAAGACCAATCCATGCTGATGGAACATGTACGTACATTATTCTTACAGTATCGCCTTGTAAATAATCAATAGGTGAAATAATTAAAGCAAAAGTAAGTCCAACAATTAAAATTACGAAAAAAATAGAATTTATAAAATTTATAAATCTATCTATGTATATGATAATATTTCCAAAAGAAAAAAAATTCATAATCAATTAATTACTACAGTATTTTTTTTAAGGGAAGTAGCATTTTTGCCTAATTGAGAATTGAGAGGGAGTAAGAAGTATGAGTAATCCTCAATTAGGCTTAAACATATGAAACTTATTTGAATTTTTTGGCCGAGTTTTGAACTAAAAATGTTTTATTTATGGCGAGTGAAATTAGTTTGATGGTTTCAAATAATTAGCACCTTTTTTACCTATAAATATCTCCTCTATTAAAGGATGTTTTACAGGCTC
>CACHHD010000027.1 GCA_902579605.1 uncultured Pelagibacteraceae bacterium | reverse complement strand
ATTTTTGCTGTTTTCCTTAATGTTTTTTACAACTTTTAATGATCTTAAGGATTTAGGCTTATTTTAAGCCATTTTTTACATTCAAAAAAGCTAGTAAATTCAGTGCTTTTTTAATCACCACATTTAGTGTTAATATTTTTATTTAATACTAAAAATAATGTTGATTTTACTCAGTTTTTGTTGAGATTAGAAATAACCATAGGGGCAAAAATGAATAAAAAACAATTAGTAGCAAAAATATCGTCCACATTGGGCCAGAGTAAAGCTGATGCTGAAAGAACTTTTGACTCAATTACGACTATTATTTTAGATGCGCTAAAGAATGACGATACTGTAAAAATCGCAGGTTTTGGTACTTATAAAGTAGCTAAAAGAAAAGCTAGAGTAGGTCGAAATCCAAGAACAGGTGAGTCCATTCAAATAGCGGCTTCTCAAAAAGTTAAGTTTTTACCTGCTAAAAGCTTAAAAGAAATGTTTAACCGTTAAATCTTATTTTTAGCCCTTATTTGATTAAGTCAAATAAGGGCTAAACTACTTGCAAAAACTGCATAGCTAAAACCAATAGATTTCAATTCTTTAAATTCCTCAAAGTCTTATAAATTCATCTTCAACAAACAAGGGAGTTTATTATGAAAAAATACTTAGGATATTTCTTTGCTGGAACCGCAGTTTACTTCGGTTTTGCAGGTCTTGGTTATGCCGAGACAACTGTATCAGCAGAGACACAATATATATTTAATACCCTACTATTTTTAATGTCAGGTTTCTTAGTCATGTGGATGGCTGCTGGATTTACGATGTTAGAGTCTGGTTTAGTAACATCTAAAAGTGTTTCAGCAATCTGTGCTAAAAATATAGGTCTTTATTCAATCGCAGGATTAATGTTCTGGTTGGTTGGATACAATTTAGCTTACGGTATCCCAGAAGGTGGATATATTGGATCATTTACTCCATGGAGTGATGGATCCGCAGTAGATACTGGTTATTCAGATGGATCAGACTGGTTTTTCCAGATGGTGTTCTGTGCAACAACAATGTCTATTGTATCTGGAACCTTAGCTGAAAGAATTAAAATTTGGCCGTTCTTTTTATTTGCCGCAATTTTAACTGGAATAATTTATCCAATTGAAATGGGCTGGCAGTGGGGCGGTGGATGGTTATCAGCTGCTGGATTTTCAGATTTTGCTGGTTCAACATTAGTACATGCTGCTGGTGGAGCTGCCGCTTTAGCAGGAGCAATTGTATTAGGTGCAAGAACTGGTAGATTTGGTTCAAGCGGTGGAGTTAAATCGATGACACCATTTGCTGCATCATCAATTCCGTTAGCAACACTTGGAGTATTTATACTTTGGTTAGGTTGGTTCGGTTTTAATGGCGGTTCACAATTAGCTGCAGGAACATTTGATGATGTTACTTCAGTAGCAACAATTTACATTAATACAAACTTAGCTGCCGGCGGTGGAGTGATGACTGCTGCAGTAATTTCAAGATTACTTGGTGGTAAAACAGACGTAGTAATGATGCTAAACGGTGCGATTGCAGGTTTAGTAGCAATTACAGCAGAGCCATTAACACCAAGTCCATTAGCTGCAATATTTATAGGAGCAATTGGTGGATTAGTAATGTATTTCTCAACAAAACTTCTATTTAAGTTAAAAATAGATGATGTAGTTGGAGCGATCCCAGCCCACTTAGTTGCTGGAGTATGGGGTACATTAGCTGTTCCATTAACTAATGGAGATGTTTCTTTCGGAGCTCAATTCCTAGGAACAATTTCAATTGTGGTATTTGTTTTTGTAGTATCACTAATAGTGTTCCAAATTATGAAAGCTACAATCGGTCTGAGAATCAGTAAAGAAGCTGAAAGACTTGGAACTGATAAAGCTGAAGTGGGAGTTGTCGCTTACGGTATAAGAGACTAAAACTTCTTATCTTATCTCCTCCCTCGTTAGTTGGAGAAAACTAAAGGCCCAGCTCCCCCGCTGGGCCTTTTTTTTATTTTAATTTTTGTTCTTTTCCCACAGCTCTTTAACATTAATATTTGGGGATAGTCCAAATACTGAGTTTACGTTAGTACAGTGCAAAGCTAGAGAGGGAATTGGTGAAAAACAGTTTTCTTTATCATAAATACTATGCAATATAGTTTCATAAGGTTCGTGCTCAATTTCACCCATATTTATAAGATCACTGTAATACTTATTGATCATTTCTTTACTGGTCATAAATGTGAGCAAAGACTCTTTTACAGATCTCCAATGGTTATTTTGGCCGATTAAAACATTAGTAGATTGGTTTTTTTGATAAAGATAAGGATAATCTACTGGAATTATAAATATTTCATCTTTCAAAATAGAGGAAAACTTCTCATAAGCGGATATCATCTCTGAAATACTTTCATCGTCATGTATGTAATCATCCTC
>CACHHD010000026.1 GCA_902579605.1 uncultured Pelagibacteraceae bacterium | reverse complement strand
ATACGTTAAAATAAACTTAAATAAAGAAAAAAATAACATTTATATTGATGGATCATCTTTTAAGGGTGATGCAGATATAAATTTTATGGTTGGAACTTGGTGGAATCATGAAATAGTTAAAGCAAAAGCACAAATAAGCGCTATATCGGGAAGAATTATTGAACAAAAAGTAGAATTTTTGGGAAAAAAAAAAATACAAATAAACAATAAAACATATGAAGCATTGCATTTTAAATTTTTATCTTCTGATGAGACACTTCCAGATAATAAAAAATTAAATACCGATATTTGGTATGATGCTAACACATTAATTTGGTTAAAAGCTCAATTCATAAAACAAGGAAATTGGGAGTATAGACTTAAAAAACATAATTAATTTATATTTTTGGCCGTTTTTTTTTTGAATATGTCAATAGTGTTTTCATGTTTTTTTTGCATTACGGGGCCTAAAAAAGCTTAAAAAAAAATGAACCCAAGTTGAACTTTGCTGTTGCATAAATAGAGAAATTAATGTTGAATATTTGAAATTGGGAGATGGAATGGAAGAGAACTTTAACTTACATTTAGGAAAAAAATTAAGAATGAGAAGGTTGTCTCTAGGTCTAACACAAACAAAGGTTGCAGAAGCTATAAACGTCACTTTTCAACAAATTCAAAAGTACGAAAAAGGCACAAATGGTGTAAGTTCAAATCGTTTAATGCAATTATCTAATTTTTTAAAAGTACCAATTACCTATTTTTTTGAGGACTTTAAGAACTTTAATGAAATAAAGAATTCAGAAGATGATAATGATGATTTAAATTACTCTTTTTTAAGCAAAACATTTTCATCACTTTCAAAAAATCAAAAAGATAAAATATTACAAATCCTCAAAAATACAATTTCATTGGAAAAAACTGGTTAATGGCTCCTCGGGCAGGACTCGAACCTGCGACCAATTGATTAACAGTCAACTGCTCTACCAACTGAGCTACCGAGGAATGAAAAATAACATACTTTTTTTAAAATAATAAAACAACCAATTTGTTGGAGGCCACGCCCAGAATCGAACTGGGATAAAAGGATTTGCAATCCTCTGCGTAACCATTCCGCCACGTGGCCAATAAAGCTTCTTTTAAATCATTTAATAGCTTCAATAAAGCAAAATCTAAGTCTTTTAGGTTTTTGTGCATTTGATATAAACTATATAAATCATAATAAATGGAATTTAAAAAATACAATCATTTAAAAGAGGAAAAAAAAATCTCAGATTTTTGGATAAAAAAAGGTTTGTTTAAACCTAAAAAAACCAAAATAAAAAAAAGTTTTTCGATCGTAATTCCGCCACCAAATGTTACAGGTAGATTGCACATGGGTCATGCTCTTAATAACAGTCTGCAGGACGTTCTTGTGAGATTTAATCGCATGAAGGGCCTTCAAACGTTATGGCAACCAGGCACAGATCATGCAGGTATAGCTACACAGGCTGTAGTAGAAAAAAATCTTGAAAATGAGGGTATTAAAAAAAATGATTTAGGAAGAGATAAATTTATTGAAAAAGTTTGGAAATGGAAAGAAGAGTCGGGAGGAATAATTTTAGATCAACTTAAAAAATTAGGCTGCTCTTGTGATTGGTCTAGATCTAGATTTACCATGGATAAGGATTTGTCCAAAGCAGTTATAAAAGTATTTGTAGATCTGTATAATAACAAATTAATTTATAAGGACAAAAAACTTGTAAATTGGGATACACAACTTCAAACAGCTATTTCAGATTTAGAAGTAGTACAAAAAGAAGTTCAGTCACAATTATATTATATTGACTACCAATTAGAAAATTCTGACACAAAAATCACCATTGCCACAACAAGACCTGAAACAATGATGGGTGATACTGCGATAGCTGTGAACCCAAAAGATGACAGGTATTTAAATTTAATTGGAAAAAATGTGAAAATTCCAGTTGTAAATAGAACAATTAAAATTATTGCAGATCTTTATGCTGATCCTGAACAAGGTTCTGGTGCAGTAAAAATTACACCTGCTCATGATTTTAACGATTATGAAGTTGGCAAGAGAAACAAATTACAAATAATAAACATTTTTGAAAAAGATGGAAAAGTAAACAAAAACGGTATTAAGGAATATGTTGGAATAGACAGATTTGAGGCAAGAAAACTTTTAATTAAGCAACTTAAGGATGATGGAAAATTAGTCAAAATTGAAACTATTAAAAATAAAGTTCCCTATGGCGATAGATCAAATACTATCATCGAGCCTCTTTTGACTGAGCAATGGTTTGTTAATGCAAAAAAGTTATCTATAAAACCAATGAAGATAGTAAATGATGGAAAAACTTCTTTCTTTCCAAAAAATTGGACAAAAACTTTTTTTCTTTGGATGAAGAACATTGAACCTTGGTGCATATCTCGACAAATATGGTGGGGTCATAGAATTCCCGCATGGTACGATGATAATAATAATATCTTTGTTGCAGAAAACGAAAAAGATGCATTCAATCTTGCTAAGAAAAAAAATAAAAATAAAAAATTCAATTTAAAACAAGAAACAGATGTTTTGGACACTTGGTTTTCGTCAGCACTATGGCCTTTTGCGACTTTAGGTTGGCCTAATAAAACAAAAGAATTATCTAAATTTTATCCTACATCAGTACTAGTAACAGGATTCGATATAATTTTTTTCTGGGTTGCCAGAATGTTAATGATGGGAAATTATTTTCATAAACACACACCTTTTCATAAAGTGTATGTTCATGCTTTAGTAAGAGACGAGAAAGGTCAAAAAATGTCAAAGTCTAAAGGCAATGTTATAGACCCTCTAGAACTTATTGATGAATACGGTGCTGACAGTTTAAGATTTACACTTATTTCAATGGCCTCACCTGGAAGGGATGTAAAATTATCAAAAGATAGAGTAACAGGAAATAGAAATTTTATAACAAAAATTTGGAGTGCAAATAATTTTTTAAAAATTAATAGTTGTAAGTTAAATAAAAATATAAACTTACAATCTATTAAACTTCCTATTAATCAATGGATATTTAATGAATTTATTAAAGTGCAAAATTTAGTTTCAAAA
>CACHHD010000025.1 GCA_902579605.1 uncultured Pelagibacteraceae bacterium | reverse complement strand
TGGTTTTTTTAACAAAAAGATTAATTCTAAACTTGCAGCTAATTCAATTACTCTTGGTTTGATTTTTGGCCTATTGTTTTTTCCAAGTCAAAATTTTGAGACAAGTATTTTAGTTGGAAATTTAATATCTATAGATAATTTTTCAATTTTTATAAGAACAAATTTACTTTTTATATCTTTTCTTGTTTCTTTATTTGTTCCTCCTATAATAATTTTTTCTCACTCTTTACGTAATTCATTAAGGTAAATTATTACAGCTATCCATATAAATAAAAAGCTTATTAATTTTTCTATTTCAAGTGGTTGTCCTAGGTAAAATATACTTAAAAAAAATTGAGCTGTTGGCGTCAGAAAAAAAATCATACTCGCAGGTCCTATTCCTATTAATTCAAATCCTTTTATGTACATAAAGAGAGGAACAAGCGTCATAAATCCTGCAAAAAATAAATAAAAAGACAATGTAGGTTCATTAAAACCAAAGACATTTGTATTATTGAAAACAAGAGAACTGAATAAGATCAATGCTATTGGGGATATTAACAATGTTTCAAAAAATAATCCTATATCTGATGAAATATTTATTTTTTTTCTTATTAATGTATAAAAACTAAATGTGATTGCGACTGTTAAACCAATCCATGGAATACTCTTAAATTCAATAAGTAAATAAATTATTGATAAAAAGACAAGTAATATAGCGATTGATTTATTTCTATTAATTTTTTCTTTTAAAAATATTCTACCCAAAAAAACACTTAATATAGGAAAAATGTAATAACCAAGTGATGCATCTAGCATATTGTTTACTGAGATAGAATAAAGCCATGTAAACCAATTAATAGAAACTAAAACCCCAGTGAGAAATAATAAACCCAAAGAACTTAGAGATTTAGATACTTTTTTAAATTCCGACCATTTTCCAAAATAAAAGGTTGTGAACACTAAAAGTAATGTAGTCCAAATAGTACGATGAATTGTCAATTCAACAGGTGATGCAAAAGACACAAATTTAAAATAAATTACACCTATGATACCCCACCAAAGAGAGGCACCAGCTGTAAACAAAGATCCCTCAAATAATTTTTTTTTCATTTCACCATTTTTTTGATTGATTTATATGGTAATAATTTAATAATTAGTACTAAATAACACTGGAAATATGGAAGAGTGGGTGAGCGGTTGAAACCAGTTGGTTGCTAACTAACCGTACGAGTAACATCGTACCGAGAGTTCGAATCTCTCCTCTTCCGCCAGTTATTTAAAAAATTCCTCAATTTTAACTGGTTCCTTACTAATCATATATTTATATACATTTACGTTTTCTAGAACTCTTTGAACATAATTCCTAGTTTCTTTAAACCTTATTAATTCAATCCAGTCTATATAACTTAATTGATTTTTAGTTGGATCACCATTAACTCTTCTCCAAGTTTTTACTCTATTAGGACCCGCGTTGTAGGCTGCTATTGCGAATGGATAAACTCCGCTATAATCAGTTAATAATCCGTCAAAATAATAAGAACCTAATTTTATATTATAAATAGGATCATCTGTTAAACCACTAATGCTATAAGGCAGCTTCGCTTGTTTTGCAACAATCTTTGCAGTGTATTTCATTAATTGCATCATGCCTCTAGCACCAGCATAACTATTTGCTTTACTATCGAACTCACTTTCTTGTCTTATGATAGCATGTATCATTTCACTAGGGGGCATAGATTTATTGTTAATTTCTCTTGGCGTTGAAATAATTGGATAATTATATTTTAAATAAAATCTTTTTTCATACGAAGCTTTTTTAGAAATTTGAATAGCAAAATCATATCTCTCTATCTCAGTAGATAACTTTGCTGCTAATACCTCGCTACCTTGCTCAATATTTAAACTTGCTAGATGTTTAAGGACATCTTTTGAATATTTTGTGTGATCAAGCTCTTTAAGAATTTTTACAATTCTAACAAGTCTATTTTTTGAAAATTCTTTCTCATAATCTTTGGAATATGAAGCATCTTCTTTTAAAGTAAATTCTCCTCCGTAATTAATTTCTTTAAAACTCAGCTGTCCATAGTATGTTGTTAAAAACTTTGAACCTGCTTTAAAATATTCTTCAGCCTTTTTGCTATTACCCGTTTCTTGGTATGACTTTCCTAACCAGTAAGCACCTCTTGCCAAACTAATAGGATAACTTACATTATCATAAAAATTTAAAAAATGGTTTATAGCGTATTCTTGCGATTTTAAAAATGAATGAGCAATCCAACCCGCTAACCATTCAGCTTCTGCAAACTCTGGTCCAGATGAAAGAGAATGTTCGCTTGCCACTTTATAAGCCGTTTTATACCTTTTTTTATAAATTAAACTTCTTACTATACTTTCTCTTTGTTTCCACCACAGGTCAGCTCTTACAAGTTCTTCCTCAGATCTATTTGAATTATCGTAAAGTATTTGAAGAGAGGACTCTAATCTTCCTCTTCTGTTTCTCCATTTTAATCTATCGTATTCAAGTCCAATATCTTTTTTAAATCTATCGGGAACTTTTGCAATAGCGTTATCAACACCATAAGAATTGCTCATTAATATTTGTCTAGCGTTATAAAGTGCTTTAAAATCCGATGGCAAATAAACAAGCATTCTCTTTAGGTCCCAATATTTTCTGTTCCAGGCCAAATAATCTGCTCTTTTAATATGATCTTCACTATCTAATATTGATTTGAATTTTTTTCGATAAAATCTTAATTGACTCTTACTTAAATCTGCATTTATCCATCCTTCCTTTATTAATTCTTTAGAATTGTTCATATCTTTAAGATCAAAGTATGCTTCACCTAACTTTAATTTTCCCGTACCACTAACAGGTGGAAAATCATTAAACCATCTAATTATATTTTTAGGAGAAGAATTTTTGAGATAAATTTTTTGTTCAGCTAAATATTGCAATCTTCCTACTCTTGGAAAATCTGAATTATTTCTTATAAAAGTTTCATATGTCGAAAATGTTGCATTATTTGAACTCTTCATCAAGTAAAGCCATTGAACAAATAATTTAAAGTCTCTGTCTTTTATCTTTTCAGAAGTTTTGTATCCTGTAATCATTTTTCCTGATTTTATTTGACTAAATGCTATTTTTGCCCTTTCAAAATCTTTTTGACTTAGAAACTTTGATTTTTTAACTGAAGCAGTTGTTTTTCTTATTGTTTTTGGTTTTTTTTGAGGCAATACAAAAGCATCAACAGTAATTTTTTTTTCAACTTTTTTTACTATTTTTTCTTCTTCCTTTACTTTTACTTTGACTTCCTTTTTAACCTCTTCTTTTTTTTGAAT
>CACHHD010000024.1 GCA_902579605.1 uncultured Pelagibacteraceae bacterium | reverse complement strand
TTTATAACTGCTGCTGCCATATTAGGAACAGGTGCAGCAGCTTCCGCCGGGACATTGCAGCAAAAAGAAAATAAAGTTCCTGTTATTCATCATGTATTCTTTTGGTTAAAGAATCCGTCTTCTAAAGAAGATTTGGATAAACTGGTTGAAGGTTTACAAACGCTTAAAAAAATTGAAACCGTTAGAAAAATTCATATTGGTGTGCCTGGGGACCATAAGCCTTAGACATTTTCTCAGTATCGCCATCATATAAATAAGGAAAATTATACTCCTTTTGTTTAGCACGAAGTTTCATTTCTTCAAAACTGTCACCTAAATCTGTATAACCCATTTCGTCAAGGGCTACTGCTTTAGGATAGTTGGGTGAAACAGCCACCAGGGTTACCCCTTTGGCTTTATAATCTGCAGTTAAAGATTTCATCCGGTCTTCATACGCCTGTGCAGTCGGACAATGATTACATGTAAAAATAATTGCGAGAATTTTTGCACCGGCGAAACTTTTAAGGGTATACCATTTTCCGTCTACACCTTTAAGACTAAAATCGGGAGCCTGGGCTCCCGTTTCAAGCGTTTTTACATCTGCCGCAATAGATATATTTACAATAAGCAAATAAAAAGTCAAAAAAAGGGATTTTTTTAAAAGACAGCTTAATTTATTTATTTTCATAAGTTATTCTTATTAAAATCGTAAGTAATATTACTACTAACTGCTGATGCTATAACCTCATAAAAGTAAATTAAACCAAATCCATTTTTTTCAGGTAATCATAGTTATACTTCAGGCTTTCCATAGGAGTAGATGTATACTCTTCCTGCTCGACAAAAAAGTGCTTCATACCTGATTTTGATTCATTTTTAAACATTTCTGCGATATTTACCATGCCTTTTCCAAATTCTGTACTTTCCTTTTTTACTTTGTCCATGTCTTTAAGATGCCACAACGGAAACCGATTGGGATATTTAGTGAAATATTTAAGAGGATCGTTGCCGGTAGCTATAACCCATCCGAGGTCAAGTTCCATTTTAACCAGATCAGGATCAGTTCTATCTAATAAAATATCATATAAAACCTGTCCGTCGACTTTTTCAAACTCTGTTTCGTGGTTGTGGTAGCCAAATACAATATTTACTTTTTTGCAATCTTCTGCGGCCTTTGAAAATTCGTCTGCCGTACGCTGGTAATTTTCTACAGTTTGAGCATCGCTAGACATGCTGGAGCAGATTAAATAGGGTTGCCCGGCCTCCGCTGCTGCATCTACTGATCGCTGCCAGTCATTATCTATATGTACATGGCCACTGACTAGACGCATTCCTAAGTCTTGTGTAATTTTCTTTATTTCTTTTGGCTGTAAACCGTAATAATTTCCCTTTTCACTTCTTGCCGATTCTAACTCTTTATAACCGAGCTTAGCAAGTTGCTTCAAAGTACCTGTGGCATCGTCAAGCATTTCTTTTCTAACAGTGTACAGTTGCAGGCCTACCTTTCTTTTTGCTACTTTAGCAGCGTCTGCAAATTGCGGCAGCAAAAATGAACCTGCAGCAAACGTGGCTGAAGTTTTTAGAAAATGGCGTCTTGTATTCATGATATTAATTTAAGAAATAAAGTTATAGATATTTAATTTATTTGTTGAAGCGATTAAACTACCTGAAGGTTTTTGAGTAGTAATAATATAGCGAGAGTAAGAAAGAATTATTTATTTGCAGGTTCTGAATTACTTACAAAAGCAATTGATTTACTATCAGGCGACCAGGAATTTACATTGATTGTTCCCTGTCCTCCATACAGATAAGCTATCACTTTAGGAGCGCCTCCTGCAACCGGCATTAATCGTAACATGACTCTTTTATAGGCAGGATGAGAATCCGGATCGATATCGAACGGAAAAGAAATAAAAAACCATGTATTTTCCATCAGGAGAGATGTGAGGAAACCAGTTATTGTATTCATCAAAAGTGAGCTGCTCTTTACCTGATCCGTCGGGCCTCATTCGCCATACCTGCATTGTTCCGGATGCATTCGCATTGTAGTAAATGAATTTGCCATCAGGCGAATATTCGGGGCCATCAACATGACCACTGGTATTAGAGGTAATCTGAACTTCAGAACCTCCATTTACCGGTACTTTATAGAGGTTATAAATTTTACTTCCATTTCTTTGGGCCACAATTGCCAGTTCTTTATTGTTAGGATTCCATCCATGCAAATAAGAAGGAGTATTTTGTGTAAGTAGTTTTGGAGTGCCTCCTGCCAGAGGAAGCACATAAACAGTCGACCCTCCGCCAGGGAAACCTGCTCTTGAACTGCTGATACCTAACATTTTACCATCAAAAGAAATCAGGTGATCATTATTAATCCTGTTTATTGTATCAGTATTCAGCTTTTGGGGCGTTCCACCTTCAACAGGAATTGTAAATAAAGAACCTCCTTCATTAAATAATAGTTTATCTCCGCCAGGCATCCAATTAGGTGCTTCAAATGTATTAGCTGCTTCGCGTATCACCTTTCTTTTACCGTCAAATACATTCATTGTTTCTAACCTGCAACCTAATACGATTCTTGTAGCCGATGGTTTAACCAACGGATTTGCATTATAATTATTGGCCATTGGTTTATCAATACGAACATTCCAAACTTTTGCTTCTTCTGTCCGGTCTGAATCGTGTGATCCTAAAAATATCCCCGCCAATACCGAATCCTTCATATATGGCATATCATGAGATCCGACTGTTTGCATTGGTTCGCCAAAGTTGGCTACTCTCATAGTCATTATTTTGCCACTCCGCTCTAATTGTATTATCTGAACTTTTTTCTTAGGAAAAAATATTTCATCTTCAGGGTCTCTCATGTATGCTCCCCTCAATTCACGCCACTGAAGTACTGTAAGACCATCGCCATGATACACTGCATTCATACTTGCTGCTGCTTCATCGGCAGACTCTCTTACCATCCAGCCAATCTTCCTGTGGCCGTTACCGCTTGCTCCTACAAATTCAAAATTTGCGGTTAATATAAAATCGCCGCTTTTTTTTTTATATAGGTACTGAAATTCGTCCCTGTTAAACCAAATATTAAAACCTCCGCCTTTTACAGTATATACCTGAGTGGCAGGGTCATAACTTGAAGTGCCGGCTTTTTTTGGATTTCCGATATCTGCATGGTTATCAAAAATTCCAACAACATTTTGTTGGGAAAAACCAAAATAAGTAAAAAAAATTAAAGCAAGTAAGAATGGTAATTTCATGATGTAGTGGTATTTTTTAATTTTGTTGGACCAATGTTTAAAACAAAGATACCATTGTACGTTAACGCCTCAGGTTTTTGTACTACATCAATGCCACATCAGAAGAGAATTTAATCAGACAGCCGGATATGTTAGTAATCCATCATTTTTATTTAAAAAGAAGAAACTTTTGAAATTAATCCTTTTAAAGTTGC
>CACHHD010000023.1 GCA_902579605.1 uncultured Pelagibacteraceae bacterium | reverse complement strand
ATCTGGAAGAACTCAAGATTTAAATGTTTCATTTATCTCAAAATGGTTAAATGAAAAAAATGGAATATCTGTAAATGAAGTAAGAGTAATTCCTGATAATGAAAAAATAATTATAAAAACAACGAATGACCTTAGAAAAAAGTTTAATTATGTTTTTACTACTGGTGGCATAGGTCCAACACATGACGATATTACCGCAAAATCTATCTCTAAAGTATTTAAAGTTAAATATGATTATCATCCAGAAGCTTTTAAAATTTTAAAAAAATATTACGGTAAAATAAACTTCAATGATGGAAGAAAAAAAATGAGCAAAATGCCAAAAGGATCTGATCTTATTTATAATCCTTCGAGTGCTGCACCTGGTTTTAAAATAAAAAATGTTTTTTGTCTTCCTGGTGTTCCTCTAATATTAAAATCAATGATACATAATTGTAGTAAATATTTAAATAAAGGCTCAAAAATTTTTAGTGACTCGATTAACCTTATTACAGTTGAAAGCAACATATCTAGAGAATTATCAAAAATACAAAAAAAATTTAAAAAAGATATAGATATAGGAAGCTATCCTTTTTTCAGACTTGGAAGAATAGGTGTATCTATAGTTTTGAGGTCTCAAAAAAAACATAAAATTTCTTTATGTAAAAAGGATATTTTAAAAAATATTGTTAAAAAGAAAAAAATTAAAAAAGTATGAGAATTTATGACTGTTTTATGTTCTATGATGAAGATTTAGTGGCTGATCTTCGCTTTAATATTTTAGATGAGCATGTGACTAAATTTGTAGTAGTTGAAAGTAAATTTACACATAGTGGAGAAAAAAGAAATCTTTTATTTGATATCAATAAATACTCTAAATTCAAAAATAAGATTAATTATGTAATTTTAGAAAATGAACCTAGTAATTTAGAAATCATCAATGACAGTGATACGGCTGATAAAAAAAATTCCAAGTACATTATGAATGCACTTAAAAGAGAAAACTATCAAAGAAATGGAATTACAAATGGTTTAAAAGAGGCAAGTCCGGATGATTTAATATTAATTTCAGATGCTGATGAAATACCAAATTTATCTAATCTTGAATTAGAAAATATAAATAATGAGATAATTTTATTTAAACAAAATTTTTATTACTACAAATTTAATCTTAAGTTAGAGGATATGCCATGGTTAGGAACCAAGGCTTGTAAATATAAGGAACTTAAATCGCCTCAATGGCTAAGAAATGTCAAAGATAAAAAATATCCTTTTTGGAGATTGGATGTATTGTTTTCTAATAAAAAATATTCAAATATTAAGTTTATAGAAAATGGGGGATGGCATTTTTCTAATATGAAATCACCAGCAGAAATTGAAAAAAAAATGAGAACTTATCTTCATCACAGAGAATATGATATTAACCCATTGGGTGAAGAAAAAATTAAGGAAATAATTAAAAGTAAAAAGTCTATTTATAATTTGAGAGCTGATATGAAAAATGAAAAATTTGATGGAACACAAAATTTAAAACCAACAGATGGAAGTGAACTTCCAAATTATATTAAGATTAATAAAAAAAAATACTCAAATTGGATCGAATAAATGACAAAAAAAACAATAGTCACACTTTCAGACTCAAATTATTTTCCACTACTTGAAGAGCTCATTCATTCAATCAGAAAATTTAAAGAAAGTGAAAACATTAATATTTGTGTTTTAGATGCAGGCCTAACCTCTACTCAAGTTGATAAAATAAGCACCTCGGTTGATGAGATTAAAAAAGCAGAGTGGGATATAGAAATACCTTTTCATAAGAAAAATAAAGAATGGTTGAAAAGCCAAGTGTCCAGAGCTTTTTTGCCTAAATATTTTCCTAACTACGATAAATATTTATGGATAGATTGTGATGCTTGGATAAATTCTTGGAGTTGTATTGAAAATTATTTTAAAGCTTGCGAAAATAGTAAATTAGGTATCACACAATCAATAGGACCTGGCTACAGAAGCTTAGCAAAAGTAAATTGGATACTTGGGAAATTTGCAGTTATCAAAACTCAAAATTATAAACACGCTAAAATGTCAGGCGTTTCAGAAAATAATGCAAGAAAAATAGCATTCGCACCACATTTAAATATTGGAGTTTTTTCTCTAATGAAAAATTCACCTAGTTGGCAAACTTGGCAAAATAATTTAAAAAAAGTTTTAAATAAAGGAAGAGTATTTGGATCAGAGGGATTAGCGATCAACATGTCTGTATATTTAGATAATATCCCAACTGAATTTTTACCCATTAGTCACAATTGGATTACAAGCCATCTTCTCCCGGTTTATGACGAAAGAAATAAAACATTTAAAGAGCCAAATATCCCTAATAACGAGATAGGCATTATGCATTTAGCTGCTGGTATATGGAAAAATGGGGTAGATATGAGAGTTGATAAAAAGATAAAGGTTAATATAAAGTCATTAGAAGGAAAAATATTAGAAAAAAGTTTGAGAAATATAATTAAGTAAATTTATGAAACTTTGCAGAATAGGGAAATTTGGAAAAGAAAAACCAGCCATTATTGATAAAGATGGTTTATATAAAGATCTATCAAGCACAATATCTGATCTTAATCCTGAAAATTTAAACTTTGAAACTCTTGATAAAATAAATAAATTAAACATTAATGATTTACCAACACTTGATGCAAACTCTAGAATAGGTGCTTGTGTTAATAATCCTTCAAAGTTCTTAGGAATTGGTCTGAATTTTAAAGACCATGCGAAAGAACAAAACTTACCCATCCCAAAAGAACCAATTATCTTTTCAAAATTTACTAATTGTATTGTTGGACCAAATGATAACATAGAAGTCCCAAAAAATTCAAATCATACTGACTGGGAAGTTGAAATAGGATTTGTAATTGGAAAAAAGGCAAAATACGTTGAAGAAAAAAATGCACTTGATTATGTTCTTGGTTTTTTTCTTGTTACCGACGTCAGCGAAAGAGAGTTTCAAAAAAACAAAGGTCTTACATGGGATAAAGGTAAAGGCTTCGATACATTTGGACCAATAGGACCATATATACTTACAAAAGACGAGGTAAAAGATTACAATAATCTTAATATGTTTTTGGATGTAAATGGTGAGAGAATGCAAACTGGAAACACTAAAGATATGATATTTAATATCGAACAACTTGTTTCTTACATGAGTCACTGTACGACTTTATACCCAGGAGATATTTGCTGCACCGGAACTCCTAACGGTGTCGGGGAAAATATGAAACCACCTAAATTTTTAAAAGGCGGAGAGGAACTTAGCCTGGGAATAGATAAATTAGGAAAACAAAAACACAGAGTTGTTAAAGCTTAAAATATCTATCTATTGCTTAACCAAATTGTTTCAAAAGGTTTTAATATTAAAAGCTTATTGTTAACTTTTATTTTAGATCCAATTAAATTTTTCCAATTGTAATAAACTTTATCAAGGTTCACTTTTTGGGTTATTGATGACAAATTTGTAATACAAATTATAGTTTGCTTTTTATCAATACTTATTCTTTTGAAAGAAAAAATTTTTGAACCAAGGTTAATATTCTGTCTTAAAGCATTTGGATGAAATGCTTTTTGTTTTCTTCTAACATTAAGTAAATCTGAAATTTTTTGAAAAAAAATACTTTGCTTGGAATTTGTATTATTAAGTTTTTTTGAAATATTCTTATAATTCCATTTATATCTATTAACGTCTCTTTTATTTCCAGTTATTATATATTTAGTTTCATCATTAGATTTCCCAAATAAGGAGTTAAAATATACTGCGGGGATTCCTTCAAAAGACATAATAATAGAATGTGCAGAAACATATCTTTCTAAAAGGTATTCCCCTTTGAAATCAGTATCTGATTTTTTAAGTGCATCGAAAACAGTTATATTTGCTTCATAGACTTTTTTTGTTTTTTTCTTAACTTTTCTATATGAAAATTTTGATCCATTTTTTTTTAATCTTGTAAGAAAGTTGTTTAATGTTTTTTTCTTAAATATTCCCTCTGTGGGCCTTATACCTATTCCATCATGAGATGATATAAAATTTAAATAACTATTTCCTTTTTTTGCAATCGGAAGTTTTTTACTCCATTGATTTAAGTATAAACTATTTTCGAATAAAAACGCATGGATTAATAATGGCGGAAGAGAAAAATTATATATCCAATTAGCTTCATCATTTTTACCAAAGTAACTTAAATTTTCTTTTTCAGGCAAATTTGTTTCTGTAACAATTGTGGTTTGCACATTTAGCAAACCACATATTTGTCTTAAAAGTTTAATTATTTCATGAGTTTGTTTTAAATTAATGCATTTTGTACCACTTTCTTTCCAGAGATATGCAATCGCATCTAGTCTAAAAATAGTTACACCATGATTTATAAGATTAATCATAATTTTTATAAATCTTAATAAAACGGATGGATTTTTGAAATTAAGATCTAATTGATCTGAACTAAAAGTTCTCCAAAGGTACTCTTTTTTATTAAAAAAATTAATCTTTTTTAATAACTTATGATCCCTTGGTCGAACTACTTTTGAAGTATTAAATTTAGAGTCAATTTTTAAAAAATAATTTTTACCTGGATTTTTATTTTTTAAGAAGTTTCTAAACCACAAACCTCTTGCCGAAGAATGATTAATGACTATATCAGCCATAATGTCATTAGATTTTGAAATTTTTTTTATATCAGACCAATTGCCAAGTTTTTTTTCAATTTTATAATGGTCTTTTACAGAAAAACCACTATCACTACTTGAAGGATAAAA
>CACHHD010000022.1 GCA_902579605.1 uncultured Pelagibacteraceae bacterium | reverse complement strand
CATGGCCAAATTATAAAAATTTAAGCAAATTTAATAAAAATCAAGTTGATATAAATAATTTAATTGAACTTATTTCAAACATAAGATCTACCAAAGCTGAGCTAAAGATTGCACCTAAACTATTTTGCGATCTCTCTTTTTCCGAAAAACCTAAAAAACTTCATAAATTAATAAACAATAATATTAATTTAATTAAGCAGGTTGGTAGAATTAATGGAGTCATAAAGCGCAAAATTAATGATAAAAACACAATTGATATTTTAGTTTTAAAAGAAAAAATTTCACTAGAGTTTAGTGAAGATGTTAATTTAGCCTCGCAAAAAGAGAAAATTTTACAAAAAATAGAGTCTATAAATAAACAAATATCTAACCTAAATAATAAGCTTAAAAATAAGGCTTATCTGAAGAAGGCACCCAAAGAAATAGTACAAAATGATAAAAAACTAACAAAAGAATTGACTATTGAAGAAGAAAAATTAAGAAGTATTGTAACAAGTATTAATTAAATATGTCAAAAATAAATAAAAAAAAATTACCAAGTCGTCATACGTCATTGGGCCCAGATAGAGCCCCGCATCGTTCTTTCTATTACGCAATGGGTGAAACTGAGCAAGACGTAGCCAAACCTTTTGTAGGAGTTGTATCAACATGGAATGAGGCAGCACCATGTAATACTGCATTAATGAGGCAGGCTCAGTCAGTAAAAAAAGGGGTAAAAGAATATGGGGGAACTCCAAGAGAATTTTGCACAATTACTGTAACCGACGGAATAGCTATGGGGCATGAAGGAATGAAATCATCTTTAATTTCGAGAGAAGTTATAGCTGACTCTGCTGAATTAACTGTTAGAGGACATTGCTACGATGCTTTAGTCGGTATTGCTGGTTGTGACAAATCATTACCGGGGTTAATGATGTCTATGCTTAGACTTAATGTTCCAAGTGTTTTTATTTATGGCGGTTCGATTTTACCTGGTAAATATAAAGGTAAAGACGTGACTGTTGTTGATGTGTTTGAAGCTGTAGGAAAACATTCTTCTGGATCAATGTCCTCTGAAGAATTGAGAGAATTAGAGTTGGTAGCATGTCCTAGCGCTG
Organism: uncultured Pelagibacteraceae bacterium; assembly: GCA_902579605.1. GTDB lineage: Bacteria > Pseudomonadota > Alphaproteobacteria > Pelagibacterales > Pelagibacteraceae > Pelagilacustribacter. The sequence continues at coordinate 4,123 of CACHHD010000022.1, read as the reverse complement.
GAGCTTGCGGGGGGCAATTTACAGCTAATACAATGGCATGCGTGTCCGAAGCCATTGGATTAGCTCTACCTTATTCAGCTGGCACACCTGCGCCTTATGAGGAAAGAGATAAATACGCTTTTGAAAGTGGTAAAACTGTAATGAATTTGTTAGAAAAAAATATTAAACCAAGAGATATAGTAACAAAAAAATCATTAGAAAATGCTGCAACTATTGTGGCTGCCACAGGTGGTTCTACTAACGCAGCTCTTCACTTACCAGCATTAGCAAACGAGATAGGTGTAAAATTTGACTTAATGGATGTTGCTAAAATATTTAAAAAAACTCCTTATCTTGCTGACTTAAAACCGGGAGGAAAATTTGTTGCAAAAGATATGTGGGAAGCAGGAGGTGTTCCAATGTTGTTAAAAACTTTATATGACGGTGGTTTTATACATGGTGGTTGCATGACAGTTACAGGTAAAACTATGAAAGAAAATCTTAAAGATATTAAATTTGATCCAAATCAAAAAGTTTTGCGAGAATATAATAATCCCCTATCTCCAGATGGAGGTGTAGTTGGTTTAAAAGGCAATCTAGCACCTGAAGGAGCCATAGTTAAAATCGCTGGGTTAAAAAAATTACAGTTTACTGGCAAAGCCAGATGTTTTGATAATGAGGAAGATGCTATGAAAGCCGTTCAAACAAAAAGATATAAAGATGGAGATATAATTATTATAAGGTATGAGGGACCTAGAGGGGGGCCAGGAATGAGGGAAATGCTTTCAACAACAGGTGCAATTTATGGTCAAGGCAAAGGAGAAAAAGTTGCTTTGATAACTGACGGAAGATTTTCTGGAGCTACAAGAGGTTTTTGCGTCGGTCACGTAGGCCCCGAAGCAGCGTTGGGCGGTCCTATAGCTTTAATTAAAAACGGAGATGTAATTGATATTGATGCGAAAAAAGGAACAATCAATGTTAGGTTATCTAAGGCACAATTATTGTCTAGAAAAAAGAAATGGAAAGCTAAAAAACCTTCTTTTGGTTCAGGAACTTTGTGGAAATATGCCCAAACAGTTGGTCCAGCTTATCTTGGTGCACCAACACACCCTGGTAAGAAAAAAGAAGTAAAAGAATATTCAAAAATTTAATGAAAATTAGACCTGTTATTCTATGTGGTGGGGCAGGAACAAGATTATGGCCCAATTTAAAAAAACATCAGGCAAAACAGTTTATAGATTTTGGAGGCTGGACTTTATTTGGTAAAACTTTGAATAGAATTAAAGGTTCAACGTACGATTATCCAATAATTAGTACAAATTCTATATACACAAAAATTATCAAAAAAATTTTAATAAAAAATAATATTAAAAAATATAGAATTATATTGGAACCTGCAAAAAAAAATACAGGACCTGCAATACTTTCATCAGCTTTAATAAAAGAAATACCAGATAAACAGCCTTTAATTTTTTTATCGGCAGATCACCTAATTGAAAAATTCAATAAATTTAACTCTGAAATTAAAAAAAATGTAAAATTTTTGACCAATAATAATATTTTCATTTTTGGGATTAGACCAAATTCGCCTTCTGATCAATTTGGTTATTTTCATACTAAAAGAAAAAAAAATTTAAATGTTGTTTCTAAATTTCTTGAAAAACCAAGTAGAGAAAAAGCTAAAAACATTATACAAAACGGAGGATATTGGAATTCTGGTATATTCTTTTTAAGAAAAGATTCGTTGGTATATAATTTTCAAAAATATCAAAAAAATATTTATAAAAACTCATTAACGGCAGTTAATAGAAGTAGATTTAAAAAAAATATTTACTATTTGAATAAAAATGCATTTGTTAAAAATACCTCAACATCATTTGACTATGCTATATTAGAAAAAACGAAAAATATAAATGCTATTAAATTAAATATTCCCTGGTCTGATTTAGGTAGTTGGAAAGAAATATTATTAATGTTCTTCAAAAATAAAAAAAAGTATTTCAATAAAAAAAATATTTTTCATAGACCCTGGGGGAATTACATAAATTTATATAGTGGTCATAATTTTCTAATTAAGGAACTAATTGTAAAACCCAAAGGTATTTTAAGTTTACAAAAACATTTTCATAGATCCGAACATTGGGTCATAACAAAAGGAAAACCTAAAATTACATTAAACAAAAGGTTTTTTTTAAAAAAACCCAATGAAACAATTTTTATTCCAAAAGGAGCAATACATAGAATTCAAAATCCTGGTCGCACAACAGTCAAGATAATGGAAGCTCAATTAGGTTCAGTTTTAAAAGAAACAGATATAATTAGGTACGAAGATATTTACGGCCGAGTTAATTAATTTCTAGTTCAATAGGCGTGTGGTCAGAAGGTTTTGTTTTTGATCTAGGTTTTTTATTAATATTTATTGATGATATATCATCAAGCAAATTATTTGATAAAAGAAAATGGTCAATTCTCATCCCATTATTTTTTTGCCATGACCCAGCAAAATAATCCCAAAATGTATACTCTCGTTTATCTTTATTCTTCAATCGATATACATCACTGAAACCAAGATTAAGTAACTCACGAAATTTTTTTCTTATTTCCAATTTTCCTAAAGCATCATTTTCATATCTTTTGAAATCATGAACATCTATTTCCTCTGGAATTATATTAAAATCTCCTGCAATAATTAAGTTGGAATTTTTATTGAGTTTTTTTTTAATATTGAGAATAAATTTTTTTAACCATATTTTTTTATAATCATATTTTTTAGTTTCTATAGGATTCCCATTAGGCACATAAATATTAATTATTTCTATTTTCTTATTTTTTAATTGTATTTCACCAGTAATAACTCTTGATTGTTTTAAATCATCTTTTATGAAATCTTTATTAATGTTTGAAATTTCGACTTTTGATATTATTGCTACTCCATTATAACTTTTTTGTCCGTAAACATATGAATAATACCCATTTTTCTCAAAATCTTCATATGGGAAATTTTTATCTTCTGTTTTTATCTCTTGGATAAGTAAAACATCTGGTTTTGCTTGGTTTATATATTCTAAGATATTTGTAATTCTTGCTCTTACAGAATTCACATTCCAAGAAATAATTTTCATTAAACTGAAAAAGAAAGACCACAACCGCAAGACGATGAAGCTTTGGGATTATTTATAACAAATGACTCCCCAATCATTTCAATTTTAAAATCTATTATTGATCCATTAATAATTTCTAATGATGCTTTATCAATTACAGTATTGTTAAACAAAACATCATTCTCATTAGTTGAGTTATCAAAACTAAAATTATATTTGAAACCTGAACAACCACCACCTTTTACTGAAATTCTAAAATACTTTTTTGTCTTGTTTTCAGCAGTAATTTTTTTAATTTGTTTTTTTGCTCTTTCCGTGAATTCAATTTTTTTTATCATAATATGTTAATATTTAGTATATAAGTTATTGTACATATATGCAAAGATATACCTTTTCCAAGTTATCTGCTTCAATTTATTCCAAAGGTAGATTTTTTATTGAAAAAAAAAGCAATTTAAGATCACCTTATCAAAGAGATAGAGATAGAATTATTCATTCTACCGCCTTTAGGAGATTAAAACATAAAACACAAGTTTTTGTTAATACATCAGGAGATCATTATAGAACAAGAATTACTCATTCCCTTGAAGTCTCACAAATCGCTAGAACATTAGCTAAAGTCTTTAAGTTGAATGAAGATCTTTCAGAAACACTAAGTCTCGCTCACGATCTTGGACATACTCCCTTTGGTCATGCAGGTGAGGAAGCTTTAAATGAATGCATGGTTAATAGCGGCGGATTTGATCATAATATACAAACCTTAAGAATAGTTACTTTGTTAGAAAATAGATATTATAATTTTAATGGATTAAATCTGTCTTTTGAGACTTTAGATGGATTAATAAAACATAATGGACCAGTTTTAAATAAAACTAAAATTAATAGGATATTAGGCAAAAATTTTTTTAAAAATAGAATTAATTTTAACACAAGCCCCTCATTAGAGGCTCAAATTGCATCAATTTCTGATGATATTGCTTATAATAGTCATGATCTAGAAGACGGATTAAATGCAAAACTATTTAAACTAAATGATGTAAGTA
>CACHHD010000021.1 GCA_902579605.1 uncultured Pelagibacteraceae bacterium | reverse complement strand
TATTTTCTTGTATTTCAGATATTTTAGCTGGAGTGAAATCTTTGCCGGAAAACATATATATAAAAGCAAAAATAAATATAGCTAAAATAAAATTTGCTAATGGTCCTCCAAAGACAATTAATGATCTTTGGTAAAGAGGTTTTACTACAAAAAGTTTTTTTCTATCAATTTCATTGTATTTTTTTAAAAGCTCCGCTTGTTCCGCCTGACTAAAAACGTTTCTGTCACCAAAGAACTTAACATATCCACCTAAAGGTATTAAACAAAATTTCCATCTTGTTCCGTTTTTGTCATTAATGCCAAATAATTCTCTACCAAAACCTATTGAGAAATCAGTAACACCTACACCGTATTTTCTAGCAAAATAATAATGGCCGTATTCATGTACGAATACAACTATGGTAAGTAAAATAATAAATGGTATTATAAAATTTAAAATTTCCATTCGTTGACCTTGCTAAAAAGAAAATTCCTGAACGCAACTAATCTAGCATTGTTTTTAAGTGACGCTGGATAAACAAAATGTGTTTCTGTTGGCTTGCCAGGTTCAGTTGGTAAAACTTTTGTAATACCGCTAATATTGTGTGTAATATAATCTGGTAGTGCCGCTAACCCAACTCCACTTTGAACTGCTAATAGTAGTCCGTAAACACTGTTTACTTTCAACAAAGACTTTCTTTTTTTTCCATCTTTTGTACCTACTTTTAATACCCAGTCTGGATTATAAACAGGGGATGGCGCGCCTTTACCGTAGGTAATGAATTTATGTTTATCTAAATCCTTTAAAGTTTTTGGATAACCGTTTTTTTCTAAATATTCATTTGACCCATAAATGTGATAGTTGAAATCAACAAACTTTTTTTGAATTAAATTAAGTTGTTTTGGCCTTCTCATTCTGATAGCCACATCGGCCTGGCGGGTTGCTAAATCAAGTTCTTTATCGTTAAATATCAATTCTATTTCAATACCAGGGTTTAAATCCATAAACTCTTTTATTCGAGGGGTTAACCATGTGGTTCCGAAGCTTACAACAGTAGTAACAACAAGTTTGCCACTCAATTTATCTTTTTCTTCGCTTAAATTAGATTCTACATCTTTAAGCTTTGAAATTACCTCGTGCGCTGTCTTAAAAAGGTATTTGCCATTATCAGTGAGAGCTAATCCTCTAGCGTGTCTCTCAAAAAGCTTAATTTTAAGGTCACTTTCTAAAGATTGGATTTGTCTACTAATAGCTGATTGACTTAAATTTAAGATTGTTGATGCTTTTGTGAAGCTACTAGCCTCGGCAACTGTATGAAATATCTTTAGTTTATCCCAGTCCATTAAAAAATATTATAGATTATTTGTTAGGATTTACTATAGCTCTTCCAAAGAACTTGCCTTCTAAAAGCTTTGGATATGTGTCTAAAAGTTCCGAAAATGAAAGAGATTTTGTAAATGATTTCAATTTATTAAAATCTATAAGTTTAACAGCTTCGTCCCATAGAAATTCTCTTCTTCTAATTGATGCACCAGAGGAGTCTATTCCCCACAGTTTAACACCTCTTATTATAAAAGGCATAACAGTCGTATTTATTTTTATGCCCCCAGCGTTTCCACAAGATGCAACTATACCGTTTGGCTTTACCTGAGCTAATATTTTTGTAAGCGATGGTCCGCCTACAGTATCAACGACACCGTCCCACGTCCCTTTTTCTAACAGCTTACTCTCACCATCAAATTCTTTTCTTTCAATTATATTTTTGGCACCTAAATCTTTTAAATAATCATTTTTATCTTTTTTGCCTGTCACAGCATGAACATCGTAACCCATTTTTGACAAAATCATTACTGCAATACTTCCAACTCCTCCTGTAGCTCCGGTTACAAGAACATCTTTAACCTTGTCACCTAAAAGAAGTTCCTCTCTCGCTTTAATAGCAAATGAACATTGCAAAGCCGTAAAACCTGCAGTGCCTAACATCATAGATTTTTCAGAATCAATTCCTTTTGGAATTTTAATTAAAAAATTCGAATCTACTTTTGCGTACTGTGAAAATCCCCCATAATACATTTCTCCAACTCTAAATCCTGTACAAATTACATCTTCATCTTTTTTAAGTTTATCATCGCCGCTTTCAACAACTTTTCCAGAAAAATCTATACCCGGAACAAAAGGAAATTTCCTAACTATTCTTCCACCATCTTTTAAAATCAAAGCATCTTTATAATTCAAACTTGAGTAATCAACTTTGATTAAAACATTTCCATCTTTTAAATGGTTGCTGTCGATTTCTTTGATGTCTCTTGTAAATTTTTCGTTCTGATTATCTATGACTACTGCTTTAAATTTGACAGTCATTATTTTCCGATATGTTTTAAATACCTATTTTGAAGTGAAAGATCCTCTTTGAATGTTCCTAAAAAATAATTTGTTAGAGTCATCGCTTTTTCTTTTTTTATACCTCTCATGGTCATACATTGATGAGAAGCATCAATTGTGACCGCAACCCCTTTAGCCTCTAATCCACTCATCAAAGTTTTTGCTATTTGCATATTTAACCTCTCCTGCGTTTGCAATCTCTTTGCATAAACCTCTACTGTTCTAGCCAACTTGCTTAAACCAACAACTTTTTTGTTTGGAATATAAGCAATGTGAACAACTCCGATAATTGGCGCCATATGATGTTCACAGTGACTTTCAAAAGAAATGTTTTTCTCAAGAACCATATCATCATAACCGTCAACATCTCCAAAAGTTTTATTAAGCGCTTTGTTGGCATCTTGGTGATAACCGCTGAAATATTCTTTAAATGCTTTTACGACTCTTTTAGGTGTTTCTTTTAAGCCTTCTCTATCAGGATTTTCTCCTATCCATTTTAAAATGGTCTTGAAAGCATCTTCTGCTTCTTTATCTGTAACACCGCTTTGATTTATCGATGTTTTTTCTAGATCTTTGACTAATTTCATAAAATTTTAAACATTATTATAGGACATATGTTGTTTATGCAAATTGCTATTTTGTCTTTTTTTCACTATTTTAGCAATATGTTTAAAAAAAGAGATAGTGTTTTTGAGGTAGAAGAAGGAAAATTTTTATCTCCAAAATTTGATGATCGAGGCTTAATTCCGGTGGTAACTACGGATAGTAAAACTGGTGAAGTTTTAATGCATGGATATATGAATTCTGAAGCTTTAAAAAAAACTATAGAAACAAAAGAAGCCCATTATTGGAGTAGATCAAGAAAATCTATTTGGCACAAAGGAAAAACAAGTGGATTCACTCAAAAAGTAATTCAAATAAGAATAGATGACGATCAAGACTCTGTTTGGTTAAATGTCGATATTGGAGATGGTGCAAGTTGCCATGTGGGTTACAAATCATGTTTTTATAGATCGATCCCGTTAGGTAAAATAGATCAGTCTGAGAAAGTAGAAATGAAATTTGAAGAAAAAGAGAAAAAATTTGATCCAGAAAAAGTTTATAAAGGACAACCTAATCCAACTAAACTTTAAAGATGTCCAAAGAAACTCAAAAAAATGTTTTCGGCGAACCTCTCGAACCTTGTTCTAATGAACCTTTAACAGGTTGGTTTAGGGATGGATGTTGTAACACTGACAATAATGATCGTGGAGTTCATACAGTGTGTGCGAAAGTTTCTAATGAATTTTTAGAGTGGTCAAAAAAAGTAGGAAATGATTTAATCACACCACATCCCGAGTTTGGTTTTCCTGGTTTAAAAGATGGAGATTGTTGGTGTGTTTGTGCTACTTGGTATGCAAGATCAATAGAAGAAAATGTAGCTTGCGCAATATTTTTAAAAAAGACGAATATTAAAACTCTTGAGCTAATCCCTATTGAAAAATTAAAAAAATTTGCAGCAGATTTATCTTAGTAAATTTTTGTTCCTCGAGTTTTTATAATTAACTCAAGTTCTTGATATTCTTCACAATTACAATTTTTAAGCACTTCTAATCTTTCTTTAGCTTTATCCATTCTGTCAGTTTGAACGTATAGTTCGCCTAAATACTCATTAATGCCGTTATGTTTAGGATCTATTTCTAAACCTTTTAAATAAAAGTTTTCTGCATCTTTAAAATTGCCAGTTTTCCTAGATGTGAAACCCATATAGTTTAAAATGTCTGGATTTTTTTTATCCGTTCTATAAGCTTTTTCTAATTTTTTAAATGCTTGTGTATAAAGTTTTGCAGCTTTACCTTGTTTTTCTTTCTTTTCAAGTTTTCCTGCTCTTTTTACTAAACTAACTGCTTCTTTATAAAGAGAAGTTTTTGAGTCTCCAGAACCTCCGCTACTACTTCCTCCGCTATCGCCGCCTGCCGCTAATGCTATGTTTGAAATTAACAGGAATGTGGAAATTAATATTACAATTCTTTTCATAAATTTATAAATAATAGTTTTTTTTTAATTTGTCATGCGACAGATGATCTTCCCCCGTCTACTCCAATAATCTGACCTGTCATCCAAGAGCTGTCTTTACTTAATAAAAAATTAACCATAGAAGAAAAATCATCCCCCTCACCTATTCTTTTAAGTGCGTGCATTTTTGCAATACTTTCAGACATTTTTTCATTTTTTAACATTGGTGCAGCCATTTTTGATTTTGAAAGACTTGGCGCAATACAATTCACTCTTACATGTGGTGCAAATTCAGCAGCTAACGCTACTGTCAATCCTTCAACCGCAGCTTTTGCTGAACTAATAATACTATGATTTAAAAATCCTTTTCTTGCTGCTACTGTCGAAAATAAAACTATTGAACCTTTATTTTTTTTAAGATTATCATAACTCGCTCTTATAATTTCTGTTGCCGAAATCAAATTCAAATTAAAGCATTGCATGTAATCACTTTTCTTAGTTAATTTTAAAGGCTTCAAATCAATTGATCCCACGCAAAAGGCTAAACCATCAATTTCATCGTTTTTTAAATCGCTAATAATTTTATCGCTAAAATTTTCATTTAACACATCAGCCACAGTAAAAGTTGAACCGAGCTCATTAGCTAGTGAAGAAATTTCCTTCTCATTTCTTCCCACTAAATGAGTTTTTCCACCATTTTTTTGGATATTTCTTGAAACTGCGGATCCTATGGAACCAGTAGCTCCAATTATTAATTTTTTCATAAGGATAAATACCACGATCTAGAAATTTGCACAGCCTAATAATGACGCGTGTAATTTGTAATAAAAACAATGTAAATTAAGCATAATGAAATTATTCATAATTCTAGGAAATCAGCTATTTCATCCAAAATATTTAAGCCCATATAAAGATCACTTATTCTTTATGGCTGAAGATTACAATCTTTGTACTTTTGAAAAACAT
>CACHHD010000020.1 GCA_902579605.1 uncultured Pelagibacteraceae bacterium | reverse complement strand
AATATTTTAATCCAGGCGAGTCCGTAAAAGATCGTGCCGCACTCTATATTGTAAAAGATGCTTTTAAAAAGAAAAAAATTGAAAAAGGTGGAATTATAGTAGAGGGGACTGCTGGAAACACTGGAATAGGTCTAGCTGTTGTTTGTAAAGAGTTTGGCCTTGGGTTAAAAATCGTTATACCAAGAACGCAATCAATTGAAAAAAAAAATACATTAAAAAAGTTAGGGGCTGAATTAATTGAAGTCGATGCTGTACCTTATTCAAATCCTAATAATTATATCAAACAATCAAAAAAAATTGCGGATGAACTATCCAAAAAACATAATTTCGGAGTTGTTTGGGGTAATCAGTTTGACAATATAATTAATACTGAAGCACATATTGAAACTACAGCAAATGAAATATGGTCTCAAACGGCTGGTAAAGTAGATGGTTTTACTTGTGCTGTTGGAACAGGAGGAACTTTAGCGGGTGTTTCAATTGGTTTAAAGAATAAAAATAAGAATATTAAAATTGCACTTTCTGATCCTATGGGTTCATCTTTGTATTCATATATAAAAAATAATAAATTAGAGAGTAAAGGAAGTTCAATAACTGAAGGAATTGGAACTGCAAGAATTACTAAAAATTTTGAGAAGGCTATTATAGATGAAGCTTTTCAAACAGATGACACTGTTGCTTTAAAAATTGTTTATGATTTAATAGAACAACAAAATATTGTTCTTGGTGGTTCATCTGGTATAAACATTGCTGGAGCAGTTAAACTTGCAAAAAAACTTGGAAAAGGAAAAACAATTATTACTATACTGTGTGATGATGGTAGACGCTATGCAAGTAAAATTTTTAACAAAGATTTTTTAAAAAGTAAAAATTTACCTATACCAAAATGGTTATAAAATTTGACTTAAAAATAACTTAGTTCTTTCAGATTTAGGATTTTCGAAAAATTCTTTCGTTTTAGCTTTTTCAACAATTTTACCTTCGTCCATAAAAATCATATTGTCAGCAACTTCTTTTGCAAATCCCATTTCGTGTGTTACAACAATCATGGTCATCCCTGCTTTGGCAAGATCAACCATTGCATCTAAAACTTCTTTGATCATTTCTGGATCAAGTGCTGAAGTGGGTTCATCAAAAAGCATAATCTTTGGCTCCATACATAACGCTCGTGCTAGTGCTGATCTTTGTTGTTGACCTCCGGATAACTGTCCTGGAAATTTTTTAGCTTGATCAGCAATTTGAACTCTTTCTAAGTTTTTCATTGCTAGTGCTTCAGCATCTTTTTTTGGCATTTTTTTAACCCATATAGGAGCCAAAGTACAATTATCTAAAATTGATAAGTGAGGAAATAAATTAAATTGCTGAAACACCATTCCTACTTCAGCTCGAATTTTTTCTAAGTCTTTAGTATTTTCGGAAATTTCTTTACCATCAACTATTATTTCACCATCTTGATGCTCCTCTAATCTGTTGATACATCTTATTAAAGTGGACTTTCCTGAACCAGAGGGTCCACAAATTACTATTTTCTCTTGTTGATTTACTTCAAGGTTTATATCTTTTAAAGCTTGAAACTTATCAAACCATTTATTAACGTTTTTTAACTCAATTATTTTACTCATTTATCTTTCTGTTTTTAATTTTTTTTCTAAATTTTGACTATATCTACTCATAACATAACATATTACCCAAAATACTAAACCAGCAAATACATAGCCTTCCATGGCCATTCCAAGCCATTTTGGATTAGTCTTAGCTAAATTGACCATTCCAGCTAACTCTAGTAGACCCACAACAAATATTAGCGGAGTATCTTTTACTAGCGCTAAAAATGTATTTGCAATACCGGGGATTACTAATTTTAATGCCTGAGGTAAAATTATTAAAAAATGCATTTTCCAATATCCCATACCTAGTGATTTAGCAGCTTCGTATTGCCCTTTAGGTAAAGCTTGTAGCCCCCCCCCTAACAACTTCAGCCATGTATGCAGCTTCAAATAATGTGATTGCAATTAATACTCTTATCAATTTATCTACATAAGTTCCATCTGGTAGAAACATAGGAAACATAACTGCAGACATAAATAATACCGTAATTAAAGGAACGCCTCTCCATAACTCTATAAATCCTATAGAGGTGTATCTTATAGCAGGAAGCTTAGATCTTCTCCCTAATGCTAAAATAGTCCCTATAGGAAAGCAAAGTATCAAAGCAAAAGCCGATACAATAAATGTTAATGAAAGTCCGCCCCAAGCACCAGTTTCAACATATTTTAGACCAAAATCTCCACCTGATATAAGTTTAAGACCAATTATTGGATATACGAATAATAAAAAGATAATGATATATTTTTTAAACTTTTGAGGAACGAAAAAGGAAGCTCCGACAAGTAAAAATAGTGTTAAAAAAGCAGTATTTATTCTCCATTGTTCACTGTCAGGATATAATCCATAAACGAACCTATTTAACCACACTTTTACAAAAACCCAACAAGCCCCTCCACTTGTACAGTCTTCTTTTGTATTACCCGCAAAATTAGCATCAAAAACAAACCAATTTAATAAAGGTGGGATATATTTTATAAGAGCAAATATTACAAGAAGTGTTAATAGTGCGTTGAAATTTGATGAGTTAAAATTAGTATTAATTTTATCAAGTAGCTTATTTCCACTAAATTCAATTCTTATTAAATAAAGACCAAATAATCCAAACAATAGTGGAGTTAGATAACTTATTTTATCGGGTAAAAATGAAGTTATGTTTGTACTAAAAAAAGAATTGAAAAAAATATCAATAAAACCAATAAAAATTAGGGCGCTTCCAGCAGAAATGAAAGAATTAAGATTTTTTTTGTCAGATTTAAGTATTGATAAATTCATTATTTTTCTTTTATAGCCATTTTTTTGTTATACCAATTCATAAATACTGAAATAGAGAGACTTAAAGATAAATATGTAAGCATTGTTATTGAAATAATTTCAATAGCTCGGCCAGTTTGCATTAAGGCAGTTCCCGCAAATACTAAAACAATATCTGGATATGCTATAGCAGCAGCTAAGGATGAATTTTTTGTTAAGTTTAAATATTGGTTAGTAGTAGGTGGAATTATAATTCTTAATGCTTGTGGCATTACTACGAGTTTTAAAATTTGTCCTTTTGTCAATCCAATTGAAGCAGCGGCCTCTTTCTGTCCCTTGCTAACACCTAGTATACCCGCTCTAACATTCTCAGCGATAAAAGTTGCAGTGTACATTGATAAAGCTAATGCTAACGAAATTAATTCAGGGATTATACTAACTCCACCTCGATATACATAAACAGTTTTGGATAATTGAGTTAATTCAGGAATTTCAAATGATAAACTTACTCCACCAATTAAAAATGTTAAAAACGGTAAACCAATAATTAATAGAATTGATATATAAAATGTTGGAATTTGTTTACCAAATTTATCCCTTTGTTTTTGAGCATATTTAGCTAAAAAATAAATTAAAATAAATGTAAAAATTATAGAGTAAATAAATAAAGAAAAGTTAGTCCAAACAAATTTTGGGACGTACCATCCTTTTACGTTCAAAAAACTAATGTCATAAAAATTTATTGAGTCTACTGTCAAAGGTAAGGCCCTTAAAGCAGCGAAGTACCAGAAAAAAATTTGAAGTATTAAAGGTATATTTCTAAATATTTCCACATACCATTCTGCTGATTTTGCAACTAAATAATTTTGAGATAGTCTTGCTATACCAATTGTTACCCCTAAAATCGTAGCAAAGAAAATTCCTATTGCAGATACTAAAATAGTATTTAAGAGACCGACCAGAAACGCTCTGGCATATGAATGAGATCCATCATAATCTATGAGTGAAAAAGTTATATCAAAAGAAGATTCTTGAGATAGAAAACCAAATCCAAATGAAATCCCTCTGTTTCCCATATTGCTTTGGGCATTAATAGTAAAATAAATTACAATTATAATTAAAAAAACAACTGTTAAAATTTGAGGTATTAAATCTTTGTTTTTATTGCTAAGGTTTAATTTAAGATTTTTAAAATTCATTTTATGCAGAATAAAAAAAAGGGCCAGATAAATCCAGCCCTTTTTAATTTAATTAGCAATTATCTTGCTGGTGGTACGTAAAGAATTCCACCTTTTGTCCATAACTCATTTGGACCTCTATTTGGTAAAATTCCTGTGTCTGCTATGTGTTTTTTGTAGCTTTCACCGTAGTTTCCAACTTGCTCGATAATTCTTAAACTCCAGTCATTATCTAAGCCAAAAGCAGCACCTAATTCACCCTCAGCACCTACTAATCTTTTAATAGCAGGGTTATCAGAGTCTTTTAAGCTTGAAGCGTTAGATGAATTAACGCCATATTCTTCTGCTTCGATCATAGTATTAAGAGACCATCTAACAATATCTTCCCATACAGAGTCACCTTGTCTTACAACGGGACCTAATGGCTCTTTAGAAATTGTTTCTGGTAATACTTTATGCTCATCAGGATTACTCAACTTAGTTCTTTGAGCTGCTAATCCAGATTTATCAGTTGTATAAGTATCACATCTTCCAGCGTCATAAGCTTGAACAACTTCATCTGCTTTTTCAAATGCAATTGGTTCATAACTTATATTTTTAGAATTAAAGAAGTCTCTCATGTTTAGCTCAGTAGTAGTACCTGTGTTTGTACACGCAGATATACCATTTTTGAAATCATTTACAGAATTGATTCCAGAAGCTTTTCTAACCATGAAACCTTGACCATCATAAAAGTTCACACCAACAAATGTTAATCCAATGTCAGCATCCCTTGATAATGTCCAAGTTGTGTTTCGTGCAAGTACGTCGATTTCACCTGAAGTTAATGCAGTAAATCTCTCTTTTGCACTTAATGGAGTGTATTTAACTTTGTCAGCATCGCCTAATACAGCTGCTGCAACAGCTCTACATACATCCACATCTATACCGGTCCAGTTTCCTGCTTCATCAGCATTTGAAAACCCTGGAAGTCCTTGTGAAACTCCACATTTTACAAAACCAGCTTTCTTTGTGTTGTCTAAAGTCTTAGATTTTTTAGAACCAGCACCACCCCCACCTTGGCCACAAGCCACAAGTAAAAGAGATGCAAATCCAACTAAAATCCAAGTTTTAATTGATTTAATCATATTTATGATATCCTCATTTTATTGTTAACAATATTTTGAAATTTAAATTTCAAAAAACAAAGTATGTAGAATCTATTGCTTAATTTCAATCTGATTAAATGACCACAATATATAGATGTAATAAATTAAAAATACCAAATATATGATTATACACCTCTTTTATTAGACAAGTTCTAAGTTATAATTTGTTATGCCTACATACTTCGTTAACGCATCAAATATTAAAATTAAAAAAAATATAAAAGAAAAATTAGCAAAAAAAATAACAAAAGTTCATAATGAAGCTACTGGTGCAAATAAATATTTTGCACAAGTTATTTTTAACAATTGTAAAAGAGGGGATCATTATATGGGTGGCAAAATGGTCTCAAAACCAGAAATTTTTATATATGGCCATATAAGATCAGGTAGAACAACTAAAATCAAAAATAAACTAATAATGGGATTAAGGGAAACTATTAGAAAAAATACCAGATTAAAGAAAGATAATATTTGGGTATATATACTAGATTTAAAACCAAGCCAAATGATCGAATATGGTGAAATTTTACCTAAATCCGGGGGTGAAAAAAAATGGTTTAAAAATTTACCAACAAAACTAAAGAAAAGATTAAATAAGATTGATAATCAACGATAAGAAAAAGAAAGAGAGTTAATCTTGTTACCTTTTCTTTCTGCCTTTAGAAAAAATTTAGTTTTTATAGTTATTATTTTTTTTACTTTTTTAATTTTTATCTGAGAAAAGCTTTTAAGAATGGTTTCAACCTTTTTAAAATAATCGAGA
>CACHHD010000019.1 GCA_902579605.1 uncultured Pelagibacteraceae bacterium | reverse complement strand
TCAATTAACGAAAGAAAAAAACTTTTAAAATATTGTTACAAAATAATTTTTAATAGTAATTGGTCAAAAAAAAGGTTTTTAGAGGGAATGCATGATAAGTTTGTTAATAGTGAGAAGTTACTAGTTGTATTTCAATCAGCTAAAAAACTTAATGTAAATTTGAGAAGTAAAAAAAATGAAATTACTTTTGTTGGGAAGCTAAATAAATCAAAAGGATATGATATTTTTGGAAATGCCATTATCAAAATACTTAATAAATATCCCAATTGGAAAGCTAATGTAATTGGGGATGAACAAAGGGACAGGATTGAATTTAAACATAAAAATTTATTAAATTTAGGTTTTCAACAACATAAAGAAGTACTTAAAGTCTATAAAAAATCTAGCATTGCTGTTGTTTGCTCTCGTTGGGAAGAACCTTTTGGTAGAACTAGTTTAGAGGCCTCCTCTGCAGGTTGCGCTGTAATCATTAGTAATAGAGGTGGTTTACCAGAAACAATAACTAATGGAATTATTTTAAAAAAACTAAATTCTAAAAGTTTATATAAAAATATTGAATATCTAATTAAAAATAAATTAAAAAGACTAGAACTTCAGAAGAAATCAATTTCTAATTTTTATTTAACTCATAATTTTGTATCACGTATAATTGATGAATATCGTAATGAAAAATTTAAATTTGTTAATACTTTTTTTACAAAAAAAAATCTTAGTTTAAGAATTCTTCATGTAACAAATTTCAATGAAAGACACGATGGTAGACTTTTTTTTAACACCGGTAGACGTATTAATAACGGTCTTATAAGATTAGGTCATAGTATTTTGGCTTTTAGTGACAGAGATATACAAAAATATTATAAAAATCTTAGAGATATTTCTGGCTCAACTAACCTTAACAACAAACTAAAAAAAACTTGCTATAATTTTAAACCGGACCTTATTATTTTTGGTCACGCAGATCTAATTTCCTCAGATACTTTAGGTGAGTTACGTGATGATTATCCAAATTTAAAAATGTCACAATGGTTTTTAGATCCATTAAATAAGCGTGGTCCAGATTTCAATAGAAACAAACAAAGAATATTAGATAAAATAGATTATATGGAGTCAAACTTTTTTAACTACCTCACCTGATGTTCTTAATTTTTTACCAAGAAAATCTAATAATTTCTATATTCCAAATCCTTCAGATAAATCTTTTGAGACTTTAAAAAATCATCAAAAGGATTGCAACATGGATGTTTTTTTTGCTTTAAGTCATGGTGTCCATAGAGGAATTTTAAAATCTGGAAAATATGATGATAGAGCAATTTTTGTTAAAAAATTAATTAGTCTAACGAATAATGTTAAATATGATATTTACGGAATAGACAAGGTACAACCTATTTGGGCGGACCATTATTTTAAAACTATATCGAATTCTAAAATGGGATTAAATTTAAGTAGGGGTGAGCCAATAAAATATTACAGTAGCGATAGAATAACCCAAATAATAGGTAACGGATTAGTAACTCTAATTGATGAAAAGACTGGATATAGAGATTTCTTTAATGATAAAGAAATGGTTTTTTATAAAAACGTTAATGATTTAGCGGAAAAAATAACAAAATTATCACAAGATGAAAGATTAAGACGAAAAATAGGAAAAAAAGGCAGAGAAAAATATCTAAAGTTTTTCAATTCAACGCTTGTAGCTGACTTTATTATCAAAAAGACCTTTGACATTAAAAATAAAATAAAATTTGCTTGGGAAAGATAAAAAACAAAATGGAATCCGTTTTATTATTTAGAACTGATAGAGTGGGGGACTTTTTATTATCATTGTCATTAATAAAAATTATTAAAATTAATTACCCTAATTCAAAAATTACGGTAGTAGCTTCGAAAAAAAATTATGATTATATAAGGTCTTTTGATGAGATTCATGATGTCGTTCTTTTAAATAATTCGTTATTTTCAAAACTTAATTTGATATTCAAATTGAGAAAAAACAATTATGATACCGTTATTGTTCATGACGGAAAAAATAGATCAAGATTTGTATCTTTTTTTCTTAAATATAAAAAAAGAATTTTATGTTTTACAAACTTAATTGATACTCAATTAGATATTATTCGGAAAGCTTGCAATGACCTTGGCATGACCTACCACAACAGTTGTTTAGATTTTTTGGAAAACAGAAAACATACCTTTATAGACATTCCATTTAGCAATTATGTGCAATTACACATCGACGAAAAATGGTCTCATAAAAAATATATTAAAAAATACGTAAATATTGAACCAACAGATGTCCAATTACTTGATTTTATCAATAAAATTATTTCTAAAGATAGAAATATCATAATAACAACAGGTAAAATAAAAACAAAATTACTCACCAATATCAAAAATAAAATTAATTCAGATAAAGCTATAATTTTAGAAAATCAAAATCTTTTAGAATTAGAAAATGTTGTATTTAAATCTAACTTGTTGATTACCTGTCATGGTTGGATCTCACATATAGCTTCTGCTAGAAAAATTAAACAAATCGACATCATAGATGAACAATATCCATATAATAAATGGACTAGTCACTTTAGAAATTATAATTATTTGTTCCGAAAATCATTTGTGAATTTATCTGATGAAATATTTAAATTAATTTAGAGAAAATATATGTTTAATTTGGTAAAAAAAAGTAATTATTTTCAAGATCTTTATTTTCTAATTTATCACTAGATACTAGTTCATTATTTTTAACAAAATAACATTTATAACCAAATTCATTTATTGTAGATATGCTGTCTTCCACATTTCTTTGATTATGTCTTTTTTCAATTTCGATTAGTAATACCGGAAGATTGTCTTTAATAGTTTTTTCAGCTCCTTTAAGAACTTCTATTTCATGTCCTTCTACATCAATTTTGATAAATTTAATATTATTACTTAATTTAATATTATCAAGTTTACTTATTTGAACAGGTATATTTCTAAACTTATTAAAAGTTTTATTTGGATGTATTGATGCTGCACCTAGTTTAAAAAGCTCTTCTATATTATCTTTAAAAATAGATTTAGATCTCAAAGGTAATTTTAAATCAATTTTACCATTTTTATCTGAAAGTGCTATGTTATATAACTGGATATTTGGAATTATTTTCTTTAGATTTCTTTCAAGATATGGAAAAAGTAGGGGATTTGGCTCAAAAGAATGGATTCTTTTGAAATTTGGAGACAACTTATAAGAATATACACCCCTATATACACCTATATCTAAAGCATCTTTTGATTTATCTGCAAATCTATCAATAATTTGAAGTTCTTTTTCATAGTTTTTTTTAATTGCTCGTATTAATCTTTTTTTTAATAAATAGCTTTCAGAGAAGAATAATTTTTTAAAAAAGAACTCCAAGTCTTTAATCATAAATATTTTTATATTTTTATCTTATTCAAAGCATTATTTTTGAATATATTGGCTTCCTTAATATATCGTCTTACCATTTGTGTTGTTTTATGACCTGTCATTGCCATTATACTTCTTTCATCTGCTCCCGCCTCTGCAGCTACAGTAGCAAATCCAGATCTTAAACTATGTCCTGAAAAATTGTTATGCTCAATACCAGCCAATTTTAAACAATCTTTAATTATAAGAACTACTGATTGATCTGTTAACCTATAATCTGTTAATGCAGATCCTTTAGCAAATCTTCTAAAAATTGGTCCAGTTTTAATTTTTGATATTTTTAACCAATTTTTAAGATTTATTACTGGACAATAAGTTTCTTTAGAAAAATAGGGTAGTCCTTTTATCATTCCTTCACCAAATTGATCTGTTTTAGATCTCTTAAGATCTATTTTTACTCCCTCATCAACGAATTCAAGATCTTCCTTGTCGATAGATATTAGTTCTGTTCTTCTAAATCCACCTCCAAAACCAACTAGTATCAATGTTTTATTTCTCAATTTTACAATTTCCTCAATATCTTGTTCATTAATTACATTAATTATTTGTTTTAAATGATTGATTAATATAGGTTTTTTACCTACTTGTTTACTCCCTTTTATCCTCTTTATACCCATTAAATTTTCAATGATTACTGGATGTTTTGTATCTAAATAATAGCCTTTTAGTTTATGAACAACGCTTATGGACACTAATCTACGTCTTAAAGTGCTAATTTTTGATTTTTTTGATAAGTGGGTTAAGTAAAGAGATACAACTTTTGGATCTGTAGGCATTGATTTAAATCCATATTTAATGCAGAAAACGGCAAAATCCTTAAAATCAGATCTATACGCCCTAAGAGTATTATTGGCTTTAGAGGTTTTGAGATTATTTAAAGTTTCCTCATGTAAGGCTTTAATGTCGGTTGTTATTTCATTCATATCATTACTATTGATAACAATTAATTATCATTAGTAATATAATAACTCATTTTAGAAGTCAAGCAAATAAGATAAAATAATTTTATGCTTAAATATATAATTTTAGGTTTATCAGTTCCGATCGTAGCTTTTTTTTTAATGTATCGTTGGGAAAAATTAAAAAACAAAAGTAGAAATTTAACTTTAACAACAGGTGTAGCTATTTTAATTGTTGGAATTCTATTAATTATAGCGTTATTAATTGATTAAATCATGTTTGAGAGCAGGAAAAGAGTTGTTCTAGATAGAGGGCCAAGCTGGCCAGATTACGACAAAGCAGAGCCATTTATGATTAGATATTATGTTTTATTTCGTAAAAGACCCAAATGGTTTCCGTTCAATATACTAGTTCATAAAATACTTAAAGATGACAATGGCAGTTTACATGATCATTATTGGTCATATATTACAATTATATTAAAAGGCGGTTATTGGGAAACTACTGATAAAGGTACTTTTTGGAGAGGTCCTGGATACATTGGTTTCAGAAAAAACACGGACAAACATAGCCTTAAACTAAAGGATAATAAGCCTGCGTGGACTATTATGCTGGTTGGTCCCCACCACTCTAGCAAAACAAGTTCAAAATATCAAAATGAAGCTGAAAGGCACTGATTTTCAGATTAAAGTTTGGAAGTATTTGCTTAAAATACCAAAAGGCAAGGTCAAAACCTATAAAGAGGTAGCTGTGGCCATTAAAAGCCCCTACTCAGCTCGTGCTGTGGGCAATGCAGTACGTAAAAACCCCTATGCTCCCAAAATACCTTGTCATAGGGTGATTAAGTCAGACGGTTCACTAGGAGGATATTCAGGTAAAGGTGGTATTAAAACTAAAAGAAAACTGCTAAAAAAGGAGGGTATAACGCTCTAGAATTGTTGTTTGACGGGCGTTTTAGCATAATTCTCTATCTTTGGTTGCTTCTTTTGTTTACTCGCGGCTCAGTTGTACCATAGAATATAAAATCGCAAAAAAAAAGCTATCTATGGGCTTTTAAACGCTATATTCCCTTTATGCATTGCTCTAGAATTCGCAGTATTAGCTGCTTCTAGAGGAGCTAAAAATGATTGGTTTTAGGGGTATTTTTAAGGTCTGATTTGATGTTTTTTACTTAATATAATTTAATTTTTTCATAATATTAATTAAATATGTCAATAATACCAATGCTTTTGTAGTTATTATTACATTAAGGTAAGTATTATTTACTTATATATTAATAATTTACTTTAATAATTATCTTTAAATCACTGTATTTATTGAAAAAAACGTAGACTTATATAAACAATAATAGGAGCAGAAATAAAAGACATTAAAGTCGAAGTAACTATAACACTTGCTACGTTATCTACTGCCCTCTTTTTTGAATACATGGATCCAACTAAATAAGTTAAAACTGCACTTGGCATAGCTGATTGAATAAGCAGTACACCAGCTGCAAAACCATCTAAATTTAGTATTCTTATCAGAGCATATCCTATAATAGGCCCTATAATCACTCTAACGCCTCCAAGTATAGAAGCATGAGACCAGGAAACAACCTTTAGTCTAGTTAATGCGATACCCAAGGACATTAAAACTAAAAATATTGTTGTGTAGGTTAATAAGAAGGTAGTGTTCTCAATATAACCAGGGACTTCCCATTCAAAATATAAAAAAATTACTGATAAAATAATTGCATAGATAGGAACATTTTTAATAAGTATATCCAAAGAAAAACTTTTCTTTGCCAGCAAAACTCCAATAGTAAAGTGAAATAAAATAATAACTGAGGCAATGGCTGAGGCAACACCTAATCCTTCTGTACCATAAGCAAAAAGACATATAGGAACTCCCATGTTTCCCGTATTCGGCAATATCAAAGGGGGTAATTCAGTAATAGCATCTTTTTTAAGAAATAATAAAAATAACACACCTACAACTGCAAAACCGCAAATAATTATTACAGCATAAATAAAGTATTCAATAAAAATATCTAGCGTGACACCTGTTGTGGTAATTGTATAAAAAATCATAGCGGGTGTACCTATGTTACCCGCAAAATTAGTTATAAAAGTAGTATCGAATTTTCGATCTTTTTTGCCTAAATAATAACCCACTCCTATTACAAAAAAGACGGGAAAAAGAACATCAATTAATTTTAGATAGAGCTCCATTAAGCTCTTACATCAGATTTTCGGGGTTTTCTCAACTTATTTCCAAAGTTAATTGCAGACTCAAATTCATTAAGACGTTTATATATAGATCTTAATTCTGTAATTCTTGTCCAATTTTGCAGAAATAAAGAAAAACTACTTTGAACTTCCCTAAAAGCCGAAGACGTTTGAATTAAAACTCCTAATGTCATTGCGCCAGTAAACAATCCAGGACCCATTAAAAGATAAGGTACTATTATCATTGTTTGGTTGTACATAATAATCCAAAGATCAAAATAACCATAATGTAAAAATAATCTATGATAATTAAATTTTATTCCTGTAAATAATTGAAATATTGTTGGCGCTTGAACATAGTTTTTTCTATCATCTTCACCATAAACAAGTTCTTTTCTGAAAGCGGCTTCTACTTTTTGATTATTATATTCTAGACCAGGAAGCTTTATTCCTACTAACCAACTTATAACTAAACCGCCTAAACTAGCGGTTAAAGAAACCCATACTAGAGATCCAGTTATATCTTTAAAAAATGGTATTACTACATTTGAAGACAGACCCCATAAAATAGGTATAAAAGCAATTAAAAGCATTATAGCTCTAACAATTTGCAAGCCTAGACTCTCAACAATTTTAGCAAAATTCATAGCATCTTCCTGTATTCTTTGAGAAGCTCCTTCAACTTTTGCGTCCACAGCTCTCCAATACGGCATATAAGAGAATGTC
>CACHHD010000018.1 GCA_902579605.1 uncultured Pelagibacteraceae bacterium | reverse complement strand
GCCGGGGTGGGAGAGAGAACTAGAGAGGGCAATGATCTTTATCATGAGATGATCGAGTCTGGTGTAATTAAGAAAGATGGAAAAGGATCTAAAGCAGCTTTGGTTTATGGTCAAATGAACGAGCCACCTGGCGCAAGAGCAAGGGTAGCTTTAACAGGTTTAACAGTTGCGGAATATTTCAGAGATCAAGAAGGACAAGACGTATTATTCTTTGTTGACAATATATTCAGATTTACTCAAGCAGGCTCAGAAGTATCCGCTTTATTAGGTAGAATTCCATCAGCAGTAGGATATCAACCAACTCTAGCAACAGATATGGGAAATCTTCAGGAGAGAATTACGTCTACTGGAAAAGGGTCAATTACTTCAGTACAAGCTATCTATGTGCCTGCTGACGATCTTACAGATCCAGCGCCAGCAACATCTTTTTCTCATTTGGACGCCACAACAGTTTTATCTAGACAAATTGCCGAACTTGGAATTTATCCAGCTGTAGATCCATTAGACTCTACATCTAGAATACTTGATCCAAGAGTAGTTGGAGACGAACACTATAGAGTAGCTAGAGAAGTCCAACGGATACTGCAAGCTTATAAATCTTTACAAGATATAATAGCTATTCTTGGTATGGATGAACTTTCAGAGGAGGACAAATTAACAGTTGCACGTGCAAGGAAAATACAAAGATTTTTATCCCAACCATTCTTTGTTGCTGAAGTATTTACAGGATCTCCAGGAAAGTTAGTTGATTTAGACTCAACAATAAAAGGTTTTGATGCAATTTGTAAAGGTGAATATGACAATCTTCCAGAAGCAGCGTTTTACATGGTAGGTTCAATAGAAGAAGTAGTTGAAAAAGCCGAAAAACTAATAAAAGACTCATAAAAAAGTGGAAGAAAAATTTAAAATTGAAATTATTAGCCCGGATAAAGGTATTTTTTCTGGAGAAATCAAAGAGGCAGTTATACCCTGTTTTGAAGGTCAGGCTACTATTTTAAAGGATCACATTCCTTTAATAACTTTCCTTAGACCGGGACTAGTTGAAATAGAAAATGATAAAAAATTTTATGTTGAAGACGGAACAGTAGAATTTTCAAATAATAATCTTCTAATTTTGTCAACCTCTGTTCAAAATATAAAATACATTGACCAAAAAAAAATTAATTTAATGCTTAAAGACGCTAAAGAAAAAATTTCCTCAAATCAAATATCAGATAAACAAAAATATATTCTTAATTATAAAATAGAAACCTTAGAGCAAATTAGTTTATAAAATTTTTAATTTCTAATCTTAATTTAATATAAACCTCTTTTTTAAAATCCACAATTACTTCGGGAAGCGTATTATAATCAATCCACTTCCACTCTATAAACTCAGGATGTTCTGTTTTCAAATTTATCTCATTTTCATCTCCAATAAACTTTACTATAAACCACTTTTGCTTTTGCCCTCTATATTTTCCTTTCCAAATTTTTCCGAGTAAATTTGGAGGAAGTTCATATTCTAACCAACTTTCAATTTCTTTTAAAATTTTAATTTTTGTAATACTTGTTTCTTCCTCAAGCTCCCTTTTCATTGCATTAAAAGGCGTTTCATTTTTGTTAATTCCTCCTTGAGGCATTTGCCATCGGTCCACAGGATTATCTTTTCTCTTGCCAACGAATACTTTGTTTTCATTGTTAAGCACAATTACGCCAACACCATTTCTCATAGGTAACTTACTTAACATTTTCAAGATTGAAAAAGTTTAATAGCATAATTTAACTGATTGTCTTTATCAGAGTCTAATTTAAATTCTTCTATTTCTTTTACAATTATGTCCGGAGACACCCCCACTTCGGAGATTGATTGACCAGAGGGTAAATAATATTTTGATATTGTTAGACGTATTCCACCTCCATTATTAAGTGGAATAATAGATTGTACAGAGCCTTTTCCGTAAGAGTTTTCTCCAATAATTATTGCTCTTTTGTGGTCCTTTAGTGCGCCAGCAAATATTTCAGATGCAGAAGCAGATCCATTGTTTATCAACACAATAATCGGCTTACCTTTTATTCCATCACCAGCTCTTGCAAAAAACTTTCTTGTTTCACTTATTTGTCTTCCTTTAGTCGAAACTATTTCACCTTCCTCTAAAAAAAAATCAGTAATACTGATTGCTTGTGTTAGTAAACCACCGGGATTATTTCTCAGATCAATTATATAGCCAACTAATTTTTTTTGTTTTTCGTAATTATTTATTTCTTTAATAAATTGTTTATCACTATTTTCATTAAAAGATTTTAATCTTATGTAACCAATATTTTTTTGTTTACCTAAAATTTTAGATTCCACAGATTTTACCTCAATAATTTGCCTTTTAATATTAAAAGTTAATGGTTTTTTTTCACCTTTTCTTCTTACTGTTAGTTTAATACTTGAACCGACAGGTCCTCTCATTAATTTAACTGCCTCCATTAATGTTTTTCCTTGTACCTGCTCATTATTAATTCTTACTATATAATCACCAGCTTTGATCCCTTCCTTTTCTGCAGGAGTATCCGCAATAGGTGATATTACTTTTACAACACCAGCTTCCATCCCAATTTCAATTCCTAATCCTCCGAACTCACCTTTCGACTCTGTTTGCATATTTTTAAAAAGTTCAGGCGACATATAAGCAGAATAGGGATCTAAAGATTGTAATACGCCATTTATTGCTGAGTCCATTGCATCTGCTTGGTCTATTTCATCAACATATTCTTTTTGAATTTTTTCTAATACTTCACCAAATAGATCTATCTTTTCATACAGTTTATCGGAAGCAGTATTGGAAAAGGCTTTGGTACTAAAAAAAATAAAAAAAAATAATAAAGTGCTTAAAATTTTTTTTTTCATATCAATGCCTTTTCTTTAGGCAGGTCTTCTGACCACATTTTTTCAAGATCATAAAATGATCTTTTTTCTGGATGGAACAAATGAACTATTACATCTATAGCATCTACAAGCTTCCAATCATTGCTTTCATAGCCTTCTATTCTACAATTGTTCAATCCATATTTTTTTAACTCTACCAAAAGATTTTCCGATAAAGACTGCAGATGTCTAGAGGAAGTTCCAGATGCAACTATCATGTAATCTGCAATATATGATTTTTTTTTAAGGTCGATAATAATTATGTTATTTGCTTTATTCTTGCTTAATGAGTCTTCTATTACTTTTTTAATTTTTTTAACTTCCATTAATAATTTTATTTCTCAACTGTGTTGAAGATACATCGATCTTCAAATTTTTAAAAAATTTAAAATTTTTGTTTTTCAGATGTTTCATTATAACAGATTTTTTTGCTTTTGTGTCAAATCCTTTTCTTGAAAAAACAACTAAATTACTCATTTTTAATAATTCTTTATAGTTTTTCCATTTATGAAAATTTATGAGATTATCTGATCCGATGATAAAAAAAATCTTACATTTACTGTCTTTTTTTAAAAATCTTATCATCGCTATTGTGGTTTTTGATTTAATTCTATCTTCATAATGTTTAAGATAAATCTTTTTGTGTCCTTTTAAAATATTTCGGCATAATTTCTTTCTTATTGAAAAAGATAAAAATGGATTTTTTTTTAATGGATTTTTTTTTGTTATTGCCCAGATTACTTTTTTTAATTTAAGAAGTTTTAAACTTTTTCTGCTTACATATAAGTGTCCTTTATGAGGTGGGTCAAAACTTCCACCAAGGATACCAATATTTTCTAATTTATTTTTTACCATTAGTTTTATGGTCTAGTAATGCTGTTTCCTTTAACTATATATTTATATGAGGTTAATTGATTAAGACCTACAGGTCCTCTCGGTGGAAGCTTATTAGTTGATATTCCTATCTCTCCCCCAAAACCAAACTCACCTCCATCAGCGAATTGTGTAGAAACGTTATGCATTGCTATTGAGCTATTCACATTGTTTAAAAAATATGAAGTATTATTTTTATTATTAGAAATTATACAATCAGTATGCATCGTGCCATATTTTAAAACATGCGAAACAGCCTCTTTCACATCTTTGACGCTTTTAATAGATAGCTTGGCATCTAGATATTCAGTTTTCCAGTCTAACTCCTTTGCTAATTTAAAATTATTATTAAAAATTTTATTAATTTTTTTATCTACAACAATATTACAGCCATTATCTATTAATGAATTGATAACTTTAATACCTTTAGTTTTTAAAATTTTTTCATTTATTAAAAGTGTCTCTAAAGCTCCACAAATACTAGTTCTTCTCATTTTTGCATTTAATATTACTTTTATTGCATTATCTAGGTTGCTCTCTTTATCCAAGTAAATATGACAAATGCCTTCTAAGTGACCAATTACATGGACGTTTGAATATTTTTGAACTTTAGCAACCAAACTTTTTCCTCCCCTAGGTACGATTACATCTATATATTTACTCATTTTAGACAATAAAAAATCTACAATTTTTCTATTTTTATTTTTTATGAACTGAAGACAATTTTGGTCAATTTTATTTTTTTTTAAAGACTTTCTAAATAAATCTGAAAGAATTTTATTTGAGTAAAAGGCCTCACTCCCCCCTCTTAGAATAGCACAGTTACTAGATTTAAGACATAATGCTGCAACATCAGCGGTTACATTTGGTCTACTCTCATATATTATTCCTATTACTCCAATGGGAGTTGTAACTCGTTTAATATTTAACTTATTTTTTCCTATCCAGCTATCTAACGTTTTACCGATAGGATTTGAAAATTTTTTTATTTCACTAATAGATTTAATTATATCCTCAATTTTTTTCTCATTTAAGATAAGTCTGTCCAATATATTTTTCCTTTTTAAATTTTTGACGTCTTTTATATTTTCTCTTATAATTTTTTTTTTATTTAACAAAATTAACTTAATATAATCATCTAAAGTTTTATTAATTCTTTTATGGTTTATTTTTTTTAATTTTTCAAAAGCTTGTTTTGATTTTTCACCAATGACTAAAATATTTTTCATATTACAATTTTACCATATCATCTTTATGAACAACTTCCGTTTTGCTAGCGTACCCAAGGATTTTCTCTATTTCACTGCTTTGTCTACCTTTAATTTTTCCAATTTCATTAGAAGAAAAAGACGCCAATCCTCTTGCGAGCTTGTTATTATTTTCATCTGCTATCAAAATATTTTCACCTTTATTAAATTTACCACTGACTGTTTTTATACCAGCAGCCAATAAGCTTTTACCATTTTTTAAAGCATTTGCTGCCCCTTTATCAATAAAAATAGTACCGTGTGAACTTAATGAACTTACAATCCATTTTTTTCTTGCAGCCAACGTCGATATTTTAGGTATAAATTTAGTGAACATTTTCTTTTCTATCATATATTTAATCGGATTTTTTCTATTTCCATTACTTATAAACATATGACAACCAGCGTTCATACAAATATTTGCAGCTTCAAGTTTCGTAATCATCCCTCCAGAACCATAACTATTTTTTTTTGTATCAGCTAATTTATAGATATTACTATTAAGATTTTTAACCTCTTTAATAATCTTATTTGTATTCCCTTTATCGTAAAGACCATCAACGTCTGAAAAAATTATAAGTGTGTCAGCGCCTATTATTTGAGCAACTCTTGCTGCCAACCTATCATTATCACCATACTTTATTTCAGATGTAGCAGTTGTATCATTTTCATTTACAATGGGTATAGCTTTTAATTTAAATAGATTATCAAATGTTCTTCTGACATTTAAAGCTCTTCTTCTTTGTTCTGTGTCGTCTGGCGAAATTAAAATTTGCCCAACTTTCAAATTATTTTTTTTAAATATTTTTTGAAATTCTTCGGTTAAACGTATTTGTCCAATTGAAGCTATAGCCTGACTCATTTCAAGTTTAATTTTTTTTGTTTTAATCTTTAAGTAGTTTTGGCCAAGAGCAATAGCACCGGAAGAAACAATTACAACATCTCTATTTTTTTTAAACCTTTTAATATCTTTTGTTAGACTATCAACCCAGTTTTTTTTAAAATTACCTTTTTTATCTATAACAGTAGTTGAACCCAACTTAATTACAATTTTTTTTGAATTATCTATTAACATTTTTCTTTTTCTTCATTTTGCTCGGTAGCAGTCCTTTATTTACAGCCCTAGCTTTTTCAGAGAATCCTAATTTTTCTCCGTTCCTAATTTTTCTCTTAATTGTGGACAATTTTGCAACCATCTTAATAATTATTTATTAACGTCTGTAACAAGCAACTTCTTTATAGTTTGTATATCATCCTTTTTAAATACCGAAATTATTTTAAATTTTTTTTTTACTTTATTACTAAAAAGATCAAGTTTTTCCTTAAGAACGCTTTTTTCAACAAGATCTGATTTATTAAAATAAATTATTTCTTTTTTTTTGGATAAAGATAAATCATAATTTTTTAATTCAGATCTAATTTTTAGATAATTTTTAGCTAAATTATTTTCGGTCACGTCAATTAAATGCAGTAATATCTTGCATCTTTCAATATGTCTTAAAAATTTATCCCCTAAACCCACACCTCTATGAGCACCTTCAACTAATCCAGGAATATCTGCTAAAGTAACTTCTTTATTATTATAATATGCTACTCCAAGATTTGGATTTATTGTAGTAAATGGATAATTAGCAATTTTAGGTTTTGCTCTAGTTATAGAAGCAAGCAAACTTGATTTTCCAGCATTAGGCAAACCTATGATTCCAACATCAGCAATTATTTTAAGTTGAAGCCAAACCCAAAACTCTTCACCATTTTTCCCATTAGTTTTTTTTCTTGGAGTTCTATTTATGGAACTCTTAAATCTTACGTTTCCTAATCCACCTTTTCCACCTGATGCTACCAAATATTTTTCTTTATTTTTCTTAAAATCATAAATTATTGTATTATTATCTTCTTCATATACTTGTGTTCCGATTGGCACTTTTAAAATTAAGTCTTTTCCATTTGCCCCAGTTTTATTTCTTTTGCTGCCTGGTTTCCCATTTTCAGCTTTAAAATGTTGAGAGTATCTATAATCAATAAGTGTATTTAAATTTCTTTCTGACTCAAATAAAATTGAACCTCCATCTCCACCATCACCCCCATCAGGACCCCCAAATTCAACAAACTTTTCTCTTCTAAAGCTTGCGGAACCTGAACCACCATTTCCTGCTTTCAAATTGATTTTTGCTTGATCTAAAAATTTCATTGTATTGATATAAATAATTTAAGTTATTTATATTTTTAGCTGGGGATTACAGAAACAAAAGTTCTGTTAAGTTTAGATTTTTTAAATTTTACTTTTCCTTTTATCAATGAATAAATTGAGTGATCTTTACCCATGCCAACATTATTACCTGGATGAATTTTAGTTCCCCTTTGTCTAACTATAATATTTCCTGGAATAACTAGTTGATCACCGTATCTTTTAACCCCTAACCTTCGGCCTTTACTATCTCGTCCATTACGTGATGATCCACCTGCTTTTTTTG
>CACHHD010000017.1 GCA_902579605.1 uncultured Pelagibacteraceae bacterium | reverse complement strand
GCTCTTTTATTAGTTGCGTTTATGCTACTTTTATTTTTTCTAACTTTTTATAATGTTGGAATATATAATAGAGAAATTTAAATGAACAAAAAAACCCTTACACCTATTGTACTTGCTGGTATATTTTTTTTGATGCTAGGTTTATCTTTTGCGGCAGTTCCACTTTACGATTTGTTTTGTAGAGTAACTGGGTTTGGAGGTACAACACAAAATGCTGAAAATAAAGAAATCCCTAAAATTGTAATTAACAAAGATTACAAAATACGTTTTGACACAAATTCAAATGGAGCCTTAGATTGGAAATTTTACCCGGAGAAAAATACTATAATTTTAAAACCGGGGGAGGTGCATACTGTAAAATTTATTGTGGAAAATGAATCCAATCAACCTACCTCTGGATCTGCCACTTTTAATGTTTCTCCCTCACCCTTTGGGATATATTTAAATAAAATTGGTTGCTTCTGTTTTGAGAAACAAACGCTTAATCCAGGCCAAAAAAGGAATTTTGTATTAACATTTTTCTTGGATCCAAAAGTTGTAGATGATAATAAAACAAATAATATTTCTGACGTTACATTATCATTCACTTTTTTTTCGTCAGATTATTACAAAAAGGATAGCGCTTAAATGTCATCAGGAGAAAAAAAGCACGATTACCACTTAGTTGACCCTAGTCCATGGCCAATATTTACTTCGTTTGCTTGCTTGGTTTTAGCATTTGGAGCAGTTTATTATTTTCACACTAAAGCTTTGTGGCTCTTATTAATTGGAACAGCATTATTAATATACGGATCTTTCATGTGGTTCAGAGATGTTGTTGACGAAGCTGAAAAACAAGGTCACCACACAATGGTTGTTCAGATAACCCATAGATATGGTATGACACTTTTTATTGCCTCAGAGGTAATGTTTTTTGTTGCTTGGTTCTGGGCATTTTTTAACGCAAGTTTATTTCCAACAGAAGCTATCGGGAAAATATGGCCCCCAGCAGATATTAAAACTTTTGACCCATGGGATATACCATTGATAAATACATTAATCTTATTACTATCAGGAACGACAGTAACTTGGGCACACCATGCCATGATTGAGAATGACAGAAAAGGTTTAGTTAATGGTTTAATTGCAACTGTTTTTTTAGGTTTTATTTTTTCTTGTTTCCAAGCATACGAATATCATCATGCTTCATTCACGATAGATGGAAATATTTATGGATCAACTTTTTATATGGCTACCGGTTTTCATGGTTTTCATGTTATCATAGGAACGATTTTTTTGGCAGTATGCCTCTACAGATCGATGAAAGGTCATTTTAAACCTGACCACCATTTTGGATTTGAAGCAGCAGCTTGGTACTGGCACTTTGTAGATGTTGTTTGGCTCTTTCTTTTTGCTGCAATTTATATTTGGGGAAGTTAGAATATTTGAGAAAGATATCTTTTAATATTTTTGTTTACTTTTCTATAATACTTTTTTGTTCACTTGGTACTTGGCAAGTCTATAGATTGCAGTGGAAACTTAATCTTATAAGTGAAATTAATAACGGTCTTAATTCTGAACCAGTACTATACTCAAATACAAATTTAATTAATTATCAAAAGGTAAAATTTAGTGGAATTTTTGACTTTGAAAAACAAATATATCTTTATAGTTTGAATAGCAAAGGAGCTCCAGGATATGATATAATTACCCCAATAAAAATTAATTCTAACGAAATTCTCTTGGTTAATAGAGGTTGGATCAATAAAGATCTCAGGGACAATAAAAATATTAATAATATAAAATCCAAATCCTTTGAGGGTATTGTAAAAAAGATTACTAAACCAAATATATTTAAACCTGAAAACGATATTAAAAATAATATGTGGTATTCTTTAAAATTAGAAGATCTTGAAAAATTTACAGGTTATAAACTCAAAAACTTTGTTTTATTTTTGCAAAACAGTCAAAATAATTTAGTTAAAAACAAAATTGTCAGCCCAGATTTGCCCAACAATCACCTTAAATATGCTATAACTTGGTATTCTGTATCGCTTTCAATATTATTATATTTTTTATATTTTAGAAAAAGACAATGAATTACATAAGCACTAGAAATAAATCTTTAAATTTCGACTTTAGTAGCATTTTTTTAAGAGGACTAGCCCCAGATGGAGGTTTATTTTTACCTAATGAAATAAAAAAATTCAGTGAAAAAGAATTAAAAGAATTGAGCAAACTTAATTATATAGATTTAGGTGTTGAGATTTTATCTGAGTTTTGCATGCCTGTTTTAAATAAGAATAAAATAAAATTAATTCTTGATAAGGCTTACTCAAGTTTTGATACAAAAAATATTGTTGAAATTAAAAAGATAGACAACATAAATTTACTAGAGCTTTATCATGGTCCAACTTTGGCATTTAAAGATATTGCTATGCAGGTGATCGGATTAATGTATGAAGTTTTGAATTTAAATAAAAAAAAGATAAATATAATTGTCGCAACATCAGGTGATACTGGTTCTGCCGCAATAGCTGCTTTAAGAGAAAAAAAAAATATCAACCTTTTTGTTTTGCACCCTCATGAAAAAATTTCCAATATTCAACGGAAAATAATGACGACATGTGACTGTAATAATATTTATAACTTAGCTGTTAAAGGAAATTTTGATGATTGCCAAAAAATTGTTAAACAAATGTTCAATGATGAAAAATTTAGAGATAAAATAAACATGTCTGGTGTTAATTCAATTAATTGGGCGAGAATTATTTGTCAGATTGTTTATTATTTTTATGCATATTTTCAAATGTCTTCTAAAGTAAATTTTTCTGTTCCAACGGGAAATTTTGGAGATGTATATGCAGGTTATATCGCCAAAAAAATGGGATTACCTATAGACAAGTTAATAGTAGCAACAAATGAAAATGATATATTGTGTAGAATAATAAACTCTGGTGAATATAAACCATCTGAAGTAAAACCATCTCTTTCTCCAAGTATGGATATTCAAGTAGCGAGCAACTTTGAAAGGCTATTATTCGATGTATTGAACAGTGATGATCAAAAAGTCTCAAAATTAATGAAAGATTTAAACGATAATGGTTTTTTTAAATTAGAAAAAGATGAACTAAAAAAGATCAGAGAAAATTTTTCTGCTGAAAAAATAAATGACGCAGACACTTTAAGAATTATAAAAGATTTTTTTATAAATTATGGGTTTATATTAGATCCACACACTGCAACTGCTGTAGGCGCCTCATATAAAGTTAAAAATAATTCAAAAACTATTGTATTAGGTACGGCACATCCTTACAAATTTTTAGAAACAATAAAATTAGCAATAGGAAAAAATGTAGATCCACCCAAACAATTTTCAAATTTATCAAAAAAAATTGAAAAATTTGAAATAATTGATAATAAATTAGAGGAAATAAAAAAATATATTATTGAAAAAACTAAATGAAAATTAAAGTTGGAGAAAAACTACCAAGTTCAGAATTATTTTATCTTGATCAAAACAATGATGTTAAAAAAGTTGATATTTTAGATTTGTGTAAAGACAAAAAAACTATAATTTTAGGTATGCCAGGCGCGTTTACTAAAACATGCTCAGCACTTCATTTACCTAGTTTTATAAAGAATTATGATCTAGCTTTAAAAAAAGGAATAATGAAAATTATTTGTGTAGCAGTAAATGATCCAAATGTCATGAAAGCGTGGGGTGAAAATCATAATGTAGGAACAAAAATTTTTATGGCTGGTGATCCTTTTTTAAAATTTACAAAGTCTATAGGTGCTGAAGTTGACAAATCTGCAAAGGGATTAGGCATGAGATCAAATCGTTATACAATGCTTATTGAAAACCAGGTTTTGAAAAAGATGGTTGAAGAAAAAGAAACAGCTACTTGTGAATTATCTGGGGCAGAGAGTTTTTTGAAGTCTATTTAGTTTTTGAAACAGCTAACTCGTCCACCAAATTATTTAGTTCATTTCCAGCATGAGCTTTAACCCACTTCCAACTCACATTGTGTATTTGGCAGTGACTATCCAATTTAACCCAAAGATCTTTATTTTTAACTGGCTTTTTATTTGAACCTCTCCAATTATTTAATTTCCATTTTTTTATCCATTCAGTTATTCCATCTTTTACATATCTTGAGTCGGTATAAATTGTAATTTTCGACTTAATTTTAATTTTTTTTAAGGCCATTATAGGCGCCATTAATTCCATTCTGTTGTTCGTAGTTTTATTTTCACTGCCAGAAATATTTGATTGTTTTTTTCCATCTAGAATAATTGCAGCCCAACCTCCTTTTCCAGGATTTCCTGAACAAGCTCCATCAGTGTAAATTTTTAACTTCATTAAAAGAAATAGTCCTCGAAATTTTTTGAATTTTTATGAAATTCTAATCTCTTTAAATACTCAATTGGATCTTTAATTTTGACAATAGCTCCTTCAACAGTATTAAGTGCATCAAATACTCTTGTTAGCAAAAACCTCAAAGCAGCCCCTTGAGACAAAACTTTAATATTATTTTTTTCTTCCTCTTTAAGTTTTCTTATCGAAGTGTATCCATCAATGAAGTTTTTTGCTTTTGTAACATTAAAACTTAAGTTATCTTTTAATCCGTCAAAACATAGCGCGTTAAAACAAATGGCTATTTCAAATGCAAAAAAATCTTCACAAGAAAAATAAAAATCAATTATGCCACTAAATTTGTCTTGAAGAAAAAAAATATTATCATGAAATAAATCTGCATGAATGATCCCACGAGGCAAATCATTTGGCCAATTTTTCTCTACATCTTTTAGATTTTCCTCTATTAATTTTGGAAGATCTTTATGAATTTTTGAGCATTTGCCTTTAACAGATTCAAATAAACTTCTCCATGATTTTACAGAAAGATCGTTTTCTCTACTAAATTTAAAATCTCTAGTAATTTTGTGCATTTTTGCAATTTCAATTCCAATTGATTTACAGTTTAAAGGAGATAAGTTTTGCTTTGCTTTACCTTCAAGAAAGGAGACTATCATTAATTTTTTACCCTCAAAATCTGTAATAGTTTTATTTTGTTTATTTATTATTGGGGCAGGGCACTTAAAATTTGATTTATTTAATGAGGACATTAGATCAGAAAAAAAAGGCAGATCTTCAGATTTTACCCTTTTTTCATAAATTGTAAGAATGAACTTTTTCTTTTCAACGGATAAAAAATAATTTGTATTTTCTATTCCTTCTTCAATACCCTTAAATTGATCTAGTTTGCCTAAATCGTAGTAAGATAAAATTTTCTCTATTTTATCACGATCAAGTTTTGTATAGACAGCCATTAGTTAAGCTCTTTTGGAAGTTTAAAAACAACTTTTTCTTCAGCCACAACCACCTCTTCTACGGATACCTTCCTCTCTTTTTTTATATTATCTAGCAATGTTTGTACTAATTTTTCTGGTGCTGAAGCTCCTGAAGATATTCCTATAGTATTAGAATTATTTATTTCTTCGAATGGAATTTCTTTTTCTGAGTGCATCAACTGTGAATTTTTACAACCTGCTTTTTTGGCAACTTCTACTAATCTTACAGAATTTGATGAATTGCGACTTCCCACAACAAAAAACATATCACATCTTGAAGCTATTTTTTTAACTGCTGCCTGCCTGTTGGTTGTTGCATAACAAATATCTTCCTTTATTGGACCTTTAATGTTTGGAAATTTATTTTTAAGATAATCAATTATTTCAGCTGTATCATCTACTGAAAGTGTCGTCTGAGTTATGTAGGCTAAGGGTTTTTTAAATTTTTTGATTTCGAGCGCTTCAGCATCTTTTTTTGTTTCAATGAGTTTTATAGATCCCGCTGGTAACTGACCCATTGTTCCTATAACCTCAGGGTGATTTTTGTGCCCTATAAGTAAAATTTCAAAACCTTTTTTGTGTAATTGTTCAGACTCCCTATGCACTTTAGATACTAGAGGACAAGTAGCGTCTACATAGGATAAATTTTTTAATTTTGCTTCTTGCGGTACAGACTTAGGGACGCCGTGAGCAGAAAAAATTACTGGTCTTTTTTCGTCCTCTATATCAGATAATTCGTCAACAAAAATTGCTCCCTTTTTTTTTAGCTCCTCCACAACTTGTTTATTATGAACTATTTCATGCCTAACATATACTGGGGACCCAAACTTGTTGATTGATTTTTCAACAATGTCTATTGCTCTTTTTACCCCAGCACAAAATCCCCTTGGCGAAGCTAAATAAATTTTAAGTTCTTTTTTCATTTTTTTCTAAAAGATATTCTAACAATATATGCGGAAAAGTGAGCGACGCCAAACCAATAAAAATCACCTTATAAATAGCCTCATCAAGCTTATAAAAACTATTTAAAAAAAATATCGCAAATAAAAATATAACTCCAGTCACGATAGTTAAAGGGACAGCTTTTTTTATAAACTTTTTAAAACCTGGTTTGAAAGAATTGTCCAGTTCAAAAATAAGAGAAATCGAATGCCTTATAGAGTGAAGAAAACAAAAATAAAGAGTAAAAGCTAAAATAGGTGATAAAAAAAGATTTAATATAATTAAAGAGAGAAAGTCTACTATCATAACACTTTTAAGGTTTATATTTTCTTTTTTCGAAATATAGAAAGAAGACAATAAACTTAGACACAACAAAGCAATTAAAAATTCATCACTAAAAAATTGCACCTCAAAAAAATTAAAATTAAGAACTCTAAATATTTCATTAGTTTCATCTCTCTTTAATAATAATGGGGCTATAATTACCGCAGAACCCTTTAAGAAGAATAAACATTCAGATATGAAAAATTTTCTTTTGAAAGAAAATACAGTGTCTTCTTTTCCAAAGTGATAGGATGCAATAACTAAAAATAGTGATAGAACTGTATTTGGAAAAATTAGCCAGAATATTATTATTAATAATGAAATAAAAATATAGGCAAGATAAAAATAAATTATATGTTTATATCCAAATAATTTTAAAAGCCTTGTTCCTTTGATATTGTCTAACGCTCCATGAGAAATTCCTAAAATTAAGATTAAAAACAAACAAAATATTATTGGTTCAAAATTAAGTAATAGATAAAATGGACTTATCAATATACAAAAATTAAAAAATATAATTGAGTGTTTAAAGTTTATTTTTTCCATTAATTAAATAATGCCTTAAAAAAAATCAATTTTGGCATTTTGCTTATAATATTTATGTCTTCAATCAAATTACTTTTATTCGACAAAAATTTTATAATAGTACTCGATGAAGTCCTGAACATATTAAAAAATATTTTTGGCATCTTTTCAGGATGTTTTTCTAAAACTCTAAGAAATACTTTGTCTAAAAAATGATATTTTTTTTCCTAGATTGAATTTTTTCATTTTATCAATTTTTTCAATATTTTTAACAATATACTTACTGTGTTCTTGTATATTTAAAAAAGTATAACCAGTGCTTAAGCGTGTCATTCCTCCAGCTGATCCAATATTAATTAATTTATTATCATTTCTAAATGATGGGTAAAAAAGCGGAATGGCACCTTTTTCAGTAAAATTTATTTTATAGTTTTTTATACCTAGATTATTTTTTATGTAATTTTCTAACTGAAGGTCATAATCCCTAAGACTATGATCTTCTAAATTAGACAACCAAGTTGTTTCAATTAAAGCTTTATTTCTACTAAATGGCAATGTGTAGAAAAAATGTACTCCATTTCTCTGATCACAATTAAAATCCATTAAATTTATTATTTCATCGTCAAAAATTTTCTTCGGTGTTTCTATCTCAATACCTTGAAAGTGTTGCCACAAATCAGATTTATCAAGTTGTTTTTGAAAAACACTGTTAAAAATTATTGAATTTTTTGAGTTTATTTCGTTAAGATTTTTATAAAAACTGACATTAGAATTATTAGAAAGCTTAGAACTTATTTTATTATAAAATTTACCACTATCAATACTTTGGTAAGGAAATTTTTTATTTGTTAATTCATGAGAATTTTCCGAAGTATTGATTGTAAAATTGTTCCAACTTTTTATTACACAATCATCAAAGTTATGATCAAAAACTTTCCAGAAGGACCATGTTTTATCTCTTTTGTACTCTTTACGATTTTCAATGATTGCAAGAGTTTTTTCTTTTAATCTATCATTAATTTCTAATTCATAGGCCAAAGACAACCCAGCACACCCACCACCAATTATTACGTAGTCAAATTCTTTCATTTAAATTTACTTCTTTTTCCAGAATAGTATGATCTGCATGATTTTCGTAACTTAATTCTTTTACAAATAATAATTTGATAAAGTCAAAAAAAGACAAAAAGGTTTGAATTATCTTTTCAAAAACTGGTACATATATTTTTCCTGCATTATTATAATTTTCTATATTTTTTTGTTTGAGGATATAATCTCCAATTTTTCTATAAACGCGTCTAGCTACAATTACTGAAAACCTGGATTTAAGTGGAATACTACTAATCGAGTAAAAAGATTTATCATAAAATATTTGAGACTCACCAATTATTTCCTTTATTGAAAAAAAATCATGTTCAACATATTGTCTATTTCGCGCTTTGTCTTCACAAACATCACGAGCGATATTTGTGAGTTGCATTGCAATTCCAAGGTCAATGGCACCTTTCAAGGCTTCTCTATTGTTTACTTTTAAAATTTTGGACATCATCAAACCAACTGTTCCAGCAACTCTATAGGAATATATTAGCAATTCCTTTTTTGAATTAATCTTAACTTTCTCCTCTAAGTCCGTTTGAACTCCATCGAATAAGTCCATTACAACCTGTTTAGAAATTCCCACTTTAACTATTATCGACCACATTTCTTTGATTATAGGGTTTTGGTTATCTTTATTGATAAAATCTTCTTTAAACTTTAAAAAGTTTTCTTTTTTAATTTCCAGTTTTTTATTGTCGTCAACAATATCATCTAAAGTTCTACAAAAATTATACAGAGATGAACATTGATTAAATACTGGTTTAGATAAAAAAAAACTCGCCCAGTAAAAAGATTTTGCATGTTTTTTTATTAAATTTTTCATCAAAATAGTCTATCCAATACTTTAGCAGATGAGAGAACCCCTGGCATTCCTGCTCCTGGATGTGTTCCAGCTCCAACAAAGTATAAATTATTAAAAATCTCTGATTGATTATGAAATCTAAAATAAGCTGATTGCGAAAATTTTGGTTGTATTGAAAATCCTGATCCATGTAAAGTTGCTAAGTCTTTTTCGAAGTAATCAGGTGTTAAATAAAAATCACTTACAACATTTTGTTTTATTCCGGGTAGCACTGACTTATCCATTTTTTCTAAAATTAGATTTTTAAATTTTTCACCTTCTTCAGACCAATTTATATTTGATAAATTATTTGGAACTGGAACTAAAACGTAAAATGCATCTTGATTTTTTGGTGACATATTGGGATCTGTAGCGGAAGGTCTGTGTAAATAATAACTAATATCTTCAGACAGAACCTTTTTTTCAAAGATTTTATCTAAATG
>CACHHD010000016.1 GCA_902579605.1 uncultured Pelagibacteraceae bacterium | reverse complement strand
CTTGGTATTAATACCATAGATAAAAAAGAAGATAAGTTTTTTAACAGTTTTGTAATTGTAGATCATAACTTGGATAAAAAATTTCAATATGATAAAGTCAAATTAGTCCCGTTTGGAGAATTTCTACCATTTCAAACACTATTAGAAAAAATTGGCTTAAAAAAAATTACCGAAGGATTTGGGTCTTTTAGTAAGGGAAATAGAAATAAAACATTCCTTTATAACGGTTTAAGTATCACACCTTTAATTTGTTATGAAATAATTTTCCCAGAACTTACCCAAAAATTAAATTTTAATCATAATTTATTAATTAATATTTCAGAGGATGCTTGGTTTGGGGATACGATAGGTCCACATCAACATTTTTCAAAATCAATTTTTAGAGCAATTGAAAGCGATTCTTATGTTTTAAGATCAGCAAATAAAGGTTTTAGTGCAATAATAAATAACAAAGGTCAAATTATAAAAAGCTTAAAAAACAATGAAACTGGGAATATAGAATATAGGCTACCAATTATTGATAAAAAAGGTGGAAATAAAAATGATTTGATATTTTTTGTCCTTTTATTTACATATTGTTTTATCTCTTTTAGGTATAAAAAAAATGACTGAAAAAAATTATTTATTCACTAGCGAGTCAGTTTCAGAGGGCCATCCTGATAAAGTATGTGACAGGATTTCAGACATGGTAGTTGATAGTTATCTATCAAAAGATCCATTTTCAAGAGTAGCTTGTGAAACTTTAACTACTACAAATAAAGTCGTTTTGGCAGGTGAAGTAAGAGGACCGAACATTAGTAAAGATGAAATTATCGAAAAAGTAAGAAACTGCATAAAAGATATAGGTTACGATCAAGAAGGTTTCTCTTGGAAAGATCAAACAAAAATTGAGTCTCATCTTCACGAACAATCAACAGATATAGCAATGGGAGTTGACTCAAAAGATAACAAAGATGAGGGCGCTGGAGATCAAGGTATAATGTTTGGATATGCATGTAACGAGACAAATGATTTGATGCCAGCACCTATCTTTTATTCACATAAAATTTTAAGATTAATGGCCCAAGATAGAAAATCTGGAATTCTTAAAGGTATTGAGCCCGATTCTAAAAGTCAAGTCACAATGCAATATGAAAACGGAAAACCAAAAAAGGTGACCTCAATCGTCATTTCAACTCAGCACTCTAAAGACTTGAACCAAGAAAAGGTAAAAGATCTCATTCAACCATATATTTATAATTCTATACCTAAAGAATTATTAACTGATCTTAAAAACTCTGAAATTTATATAAATCCAACTGGGCAATTTATTATTGGTGGTCCAGACGGCGATACCGGACTAACTGGAAGAAAAATAATTGTTGATACTTATGGAGGAGCCGCTCCGCACGGAGGGGGAGCATTTTCGGGTAAAGACCCAACAAAGGTAGACCGGTCCGCTGCTTATGTCTCAAGATACTTAGCTAAAAATATT
The DNA here is from genome assembly GCA_902579605.1 of uncultured Pelagibacteraceae bacterium. Taxonomy (GTDB): domain Bacteria; phylum Pseudomonadota; class Alphaproteobacteria; order Pelagibacterales; family Pelagibacteraceae; genus Pelagilacustribacter. The sequence goes on along the minus strand of CACHHD010000016.1, from coordinate 9,549 downwards.
GTTGCCTCTGGTTTAACAGAGAAATGTTTAATTCAATTGTCTTACGCAATTGGCGTTTCTAAACCACTTTCTGTATATGTAAAATTAGCAGAAAAAGATCTTGATAAAACAGCCGAAGTTGAAAAAATTATTAAAAAAAATTTTGATTTATCTCCTCGAGGAATCAGAGAATTGTTGAGTCTTAATAAGCCAATTTATGAGATAACTTCGTCTTATGGACATTTTGGAAGAAAACCCACAAATAATGGTGAATTTTCTTGGGAAAAAACTGATAAAACATCACTTTTTAAAAAGGTGTAATCTTGAAAAAACCTTAATAATTCTTTAATAATAAATAAATTTATTAAAAATACAAAATGGGCTTTTGCCCATTTTTTTTTAGGAGAATTAGAATGCTTAATAGAGGATTGGACAAACTTGAACTTTTAAGAATTGTAGACGCAGTTGCTAACGAGAAATCAATAGATAAGGATATCGTTATTGGTTCTATGGAAAGTGCTATACAAAAAGCCGCCCTAACAAAATTTGGAAATAATAATAATATTTTAGTGAAGATTGATAGAGAAACAGGCAATATTAATATTCAGAAAGTTTTAGACATTGTCGAGAAAGTAGAGGATCCAAGTCGTGAGATTACATTAAAAGATGCCAGTTCAATTAACAATAAAGAAGAGCTCAAATTAGGTGATAAAATTTATGAAGACTTGCCCCAAATAGATTTTGGAAGAATAGCAGCACAAAGCGCTAAACAAGTAATAAATTCAAAAGTTAGAGAAGCAGAAAAAAATAGACAATATGAAGATTTTATAGATAAACAAGGTTTAATATTAAGTGGAATAATCAAAAGACTTGAATATGGAAATGTAATAGTCGATCTCGGTAAAGCAGAAGGTGTTATTAAAAAAGACGAACTTATTCCAAGGGAAGTACTAAAGACAGGAGAAAGAGTAAAAGCATATTGTTATGAAGTCAAAAAAGAATTAAAAGGACATCAAATATTTTTATCTAGAGCACACCCACAATTTTTAGCAAAATTATTTTTCCAAGAAGTTCCAGAAATCTATGAGGGCGTGATAGAAATAAAGTCTGTTGCCAGGGATCCCGGCAGCAGAGCAAAAATATGTGTAAATTCAAAAGATACTTCTATAGACCCTGTAGGGGCATGCGTAGGAATGAGAGGAAGCAGAGTTCAAACAATCGTTAATGAATTACACGGCGAAAAAATTGATATTATTAAATGGACTGAAGACCTACCAACTTTAATTTCCGAGTCTTTATCCCCAGCAGAAATTCAAAAAGTTCTTATAGACCAAACTAATAAAAAAATTGATGTTATTTTAAGTGAGGAAAACTTAAGCAAGGCTATAGGAAGAAGAGGTCAAAATGTTAGACTAGCATCAAAATTGACAAATTTTGAAATTGATATTTTAACCGATAAAGAGGACTCAGAAAGAAGGCAAGCAGAATTCAAAGAAAAAACTGAAGCATTAATAAAAAATTTAGAGGTAGATGAAACACTTGGTCAGTTATTAGTTTCTGAGGGTTTTCAAAGTATTGAAGAAATATCACAGGCTGAACCAGATAGTATTTCAAAAATAGAGGCAATAGACGATGATACTGCCAAGGAATTAATTAAAAGATCTAAAGAAAGTTTAATTAAAGTAAAGGAAGAAGTTAGCAAAAGATTAAAAGAACTTGGCGTAGAAGATGAGCTTATTAATTTGAAAGGAATGACACAAGGCATGCTCGTGATTTTAGGACAAAAAAATATTAAGAAATTATCTGACTTTGCAGACTTATCAACTGATGAATTAGTAGGAGGATTTGATGAAGTGAAAGGAAAAAAAATAAGACTTCAGGGTTACTTAGAAGAATTTTCCCTTTCCAGAGAGGAGGCAGATCAATTAATTATGTCTGCTAGAGACATTGTTTTTAAATAATCTATGGATAAAAATAAAGAGAAGAAAAAAACTTTAACAATTTCATCAAGTTTTAAAAAAAAAGTTGACCCTAGTTCTTTTGCAGAAAGTGGTAACAGAAAATCCTTTGCTATTTCCAACAATAAGAAAAGTAGCTTAAGAGGCTCGAAGAACTTTAAAAAAACAGGTGCAATAGATCCAATTAAAAAGGACCATTCTGATTCTAGAAATAAGAAATTTACAAGAAAATTCGTTGAACAACAAGCAACTAAAGCTTTCATTAAAAAGGATGAAAAGCCTACGGGAAAAAGTAAATTAAAACTTAAAACCCCGATAGATAAAAGAGATTTTAAATTAACTGTTTCAAGAGCTCTTAACGTAGAAGAAATTGAAATTAAACAGAGAAGTTTGGCATCTGTTAAAAGAGCAAGACTAAAAGAAAAAAAAAATAATCCTGATATTGACGAAAAAAAAGAATACAAAAAAGTAATTAAAGAAGTTAAAATTCCTGAACAAATAACTATTCAAGAATTATCAAATCGGATGGCAGAAAAATCAAGCGATATAATAAAGTTTTTATTAAACATGAAAGTGATGGCCACAATTAATCACACAATAGACAAAGATACTGCAGAGTACATAGTTAAAGAATTTGGTCATAAAGCTATTTTAGAAAACTTGGAACCAAAGGAAATTAAAAAAAATCAAACAATGAGCGGTAAAATAGAAAAAAGGCCACCTATAGTTACAATAATGGGGCATGTAGATCATGGTAAAACTTCTCTATTAGATGCACTGAGGCAGACTAATGTGGTGTCAGATGAATTTGGTGGTATCACTCAACATATTGGGGCATATCAGGTAAAAACGGAAAGCAATCAGCTAATTACATTTATAGACACTCCTGGACACGCAGCTTTTACCGAAATGAGAGCTAGAGGATCAAAAATAACAGATATAGTTATTCTAGTTATTGCAGCTGATGACGGAATTAAACCTCAGACTATAGAGGCAATTAATCACGCAAAAGCAGCTAAAGTTCCAATTATAGTAGCAATTAATAAATCTGATTTGCCCAATAAGAATATAACAAAAATAAAAAACGATCTAATGAAATACGAATTAGTTGCAGAAGATTTAAGTGGAGACACACTTTTTGTAGAGGTTTCTGCTACCAAAAAAATTAATTTAGATAAATTAAAGGAAAGCATTTTGCTTCAGTCTGAAATATTAGATTTAAGGGCGTCCCTAACTGACAAAGCCACTGGAGTTGTTATAGAGTCTAAAATAGATAAAGGGAAAGGACCAGTTTCAACAATTTTAGTTTCTAACGGCGTACTAAGAAAAGGAGATTATTTTACTTGTGGTAGGACATGGGGGAAAATTAGAGCTATGATTGACCATAAAGGAACGTCAATTGATGAGGCATTACCTTCAGCACCTGTTGAAATTCTTGGAATGAATGACTCAGCTTATGCTGGAGCAGAATTTTTAGTGACTGAAGATGAAGATAAGGCAAAAGAAATTTCAGAATTCAAACAAGACAAGCTATCAAAAAATAAAATAATTATAAATGATAAATCAACGCTGTTTGATAATAAAGAGGAAAAAAATGAACTCAACGTTATTTTAAAATCAGATGTTCAAGGTTCTAGTGAAGCACTTAAAATGGCCATAGAGAAAATAACACACCCCGAAGTAAAAGCTAAAATAATATTATCTGAAATTGGAATGATTAACGAAACTGATCTGTCTTTAGCAAAAGCATCAAATGCTCTTTTAATAGGTTTTAATGTTAAAGCTAACAGAGAGGCTAAAAAAATATCTGAGGAACAAAAAATAGAAATTCAGTATTTTAATATAATTTACAAAGCTATAGAATATGTTGAAAAAAGGCTTTCCGGATTATTAGAGCCAGATACAAAAGAAATTGCACTTGGCTCAGCAGAAGTACAAAAAATATTTAAAGTCTCAAAATTTGGTCAAGTTGCGGGTTCTAAAGTTATAGAAGGTGAAATTCAGAATAAATCGAAGGCAAGAATTGTAAGGGACGGCACAGTAGTATATGAAGGTGAGATCTCAAGTATCTTTAGAGAAAAAAATGCAGTTAAAGAAGTAAAAAATGGATTAGAGTGCGGTATAAGCTTGAGAGATTTCATTGATTTTAAAGAGAAAGATATAATAGAGTCTTATCAAGTCCAAAAAATTGACAGAACTATATGATTAATAGCAATTTTAATAATAAGGGTTATTCTCAAAGACAGCTCAGAGTGGGCGAATTAGTAAAGCAGAGTCTGGGAGAAATATTCATTAAAAATGAGACAAAGATATCATCCTTTAACTCTGGATTTATAACAGTTACTGAAGTTAGAATGACACCAGACTTGAAAACAGCTAGGGTTTATGTGATACCACTAGGTGGAATTGATATGAAAGAAATTGTTGGCGTGTTGACTGATAACGCACATCTTGTTAGAAAAGCTTTATCAAAAAAACTAAGTTTAAAATTTCTTCCTAAACTAAATTTTATTGAAGACAATTCTTTCGAATATGCAGAGAAAATTGAAAGACTAATTAAAAAGAATAAGAAAAATGAAACAGAAAAAAAAAGATATAATTAAATCATTTGCAATTAATAAAAATGACGTCGGATCAGCTGAAATCCAAATAGGTCTTCTTAGTAGTAAAATTGAAAAATTATCAACCCATTTTAAAAAATTTAAAAAAGATAAACATTCTACGATTGGATTATCCAAGTCAGTTAATAAAAGAAAAAAATTATTAAGCTACCTAAAAAAAAGTAAACCAAAATCGTATGAAAAAATAATAAAAGAATTAGGCTTAAGAAAATAATGTTTAAAATTCACAAAGAAGAAATAGAAATTAATGGCAAAAAGATCCAACTTGAAACTGGAAAAATAGCAAGACAAGCCGATGGTGCAATTATTGCAACTTGTGGGGAAACCGTTGTAATCGCTACCGCAGTAGGAGCAAAAAAGCTTAATGAAGGACAAGACTATTTTCCTTTATCAGTCAATTACCAAGAAAAATATTATGCTGCTGGTAAAATACCAGGTGGTTATTTTAAGCGAGAAGCTAGACCTACTGAGGCTGAAACTTTAATTTCAAGATTGATTGATAGACCAATAAGACCATTGTTCCCTTCCAGTTTTATGAATGAAGTTCAATTATTACCAACAGTTTTGTCTTATGATGGAGAAAATCAACCAGATATACTTTCTATAATTGCATCTTCAGCCGCACTTTCAATTTCAGGACTTCCTTTTCAAGGTCCTATAGCTGCAAGTAGAGTGGGTTATAAAGATGGAGAATATCTATTGAACCCATCTCCTGAAGAACTTAAAAATTCAGAACTTGATTTGGTTGTTGCAGGAACAAAAGAGGCGGTTTTAATGGTTGAGTCAGAAACCTCAGGTTTACCCGAAAAAGTTATGCTTGACGCAGTAAAATTTGGACATGAAAATTTTATCCCAATTATAAAAGCTATTGAGAGATTAACAAAAAAAGCAGGAAAGCCAAAATGGGAAATTGAAGAAAAAGATAATTCAGAAGTAAAGAAAAAAATAACTAAAGCTTTTGAGGCAGATCTTAGAAAAGCTTTCAAAGAAGTTGATAAGAAAAAAAGATCAACAGCGATTTCAGAGATAGATAATAAATGTAAAGAAATGTTTAAAGATGATGAAGCAGTTTCTGAAAATCAAGCTATGACTGAACTTAAATCTCTTGAAAAAGATATTGTTAGAACTGCAATCTTAAAAGATAAAAAAAGAATAGATGGCAGAGGCCTTGCTGATGTTAGAAAAATTGAATGTGAGGTAGGTGTATTACCTAGAACTCATGGTTCTGCACTTTTTACAAGAGGTGAAACCCAAGCCTTGGTAGTTACTACTTTAGGTATGTCTGATGATGAGCAAAGACTTGAAAGTTTGGATGGAATGCAAAGATCAAGTTTTATGCTACATTACAATTTTCCTCCTTTCTCAGTTGGTGAATGTGGAAGAGTTGGAACCGGAAGGCGGGAAATAGGTCATGGCAAATTAGCTTGGAGAGCGATTAATTCTTCGTTACCCAAAAAAGAGAATTTCCCTTACACTTTAAGAGTTGTGTCAGAAATAACAGAGTCCAATGGTTCTTCCTCTATGGCTACTGTTTGTGGTACTTCACTTGCTTTAATGGATGCTGGGGTACCTATAAAGGAACCGGTAGCAGGAATAGCAATGGGCCTTATTAAAGAAGGAGATAAGTTTTCTGTACTTTCAGATATTTTAGGAGACGAAGACCATCTTGGAGATATGGACTTTAAAGTTGCAGGAACAAAAAATGGCATCACATCTTTACAGATGGATATTAAAATAACAGGAATAACTTTTGAGATAATGGAACAAGCTCTTAACCAAGCCAAAAACGGGAGAGAACATATTTTAAGTGAGATGAATAAAGCAATTAAAACATCTAGAAAAGAATTTTCAAAACATACTCCAAAAATGGAAACAATAAAGGTCGATAAAAAAGATATAGCGACTGTAATTGGAAAAGGCGGCGCAACAATAAGAGAAATAGTTGAAACATCTGGTGCAAAAGTAGATGTAAAAGATACAGGCGAAGTTACTGTAGCAGCTCCAGATGAAAAATCTAGAAATTCTGCTATAGAAATAATCAAAAACCTAATAGCAAAACCTGAAGTCGGTAAAATTTACAAGGGTAAAGTAGTAAAAATTATGGAGTTTGGAGCCTTTGTTAATTTTTTAGGAAAACAAGACGGGCTAGTTCATATTTCTGAACTTGCAGGAAAAAGAGTTGCTAAAGTAACTGACGTTGTGAAAGAGGGCGATGAAGTATCAGTAAAAGTTCTTGGTTTTGATAGGGGAAAAGTTAAACTATCGATCAAACAAGCGGTTGCCTAAAATATTAAATTTTATACTCAAAATTTTGAGTTTCATCATTGACTTGAAGTTCAATAGCACCATTTCTTAAATGAAAATTTCTTGCCATATCTGTTAATGGAGAAAGTGTAACCAATCTATTTAAATGGTTGGATTTTTTAATTTTTTTAAATACTTCCTTTACAATAAGCTTGCCTCCACCTTTTTTCTTTGACCAGACAGTGTAAGCAATAGCTATTTTCCCAACTTTTTGATCTCTTCTAATACTTTGCAGATGTGCGTCTCTTGTCATTAAATCTAATTCCTTTACAGTTTTTGGTATTTCATTAGTGAAACCAAAACACATTATTGCACAAATTTCGTTTTTGTACTTAACACCATATATTTTACGACCAAAATTTGTTCTAAAGTCATTATTTAACTCAGGTCTAATTGGATCTTCACTTGTATTACAGGACTTGAGTTCAATAAGCTCAGCTCCTTTAATCCAATCAAAAAAATTTTCAAATTTTTCTTTAACCTTTTTATTTAATTCTTTCATTTTTCTTATAAGTTTTAAACTTTTTTTGTTATTTAGGAGTTATTATTTATGCAATCTAGTAATGTGATTTTAGCAAGTTAAGTTATATTTTTAGGATCTGGCATTCCAACTTTGTTATATCCCGCATCAACATAATGTATTTCTCCAGTGACTCCACCAGCTAAATCACTTAGTAAATAAAGTGCTGAATTTCCTACATCATGAATATCAACGTTTCTTTTCAAAAAAGAGTGATTTTCATTCCATTTGTATAAAAACTTTGCATCACCAATTGCAGATGCAGCTAACGTCTTTATTGGTCCAGCACTTATAGCATTCACTCTGATCTTTTTTTGTCCAAGATCTCTTGCTAAATATTTTACACTTGCCTCTAAAGCAGATTTGCAAACCCCCATAACATTATAATTTGGAATTGCTTTTGTAGATTCATAAGTAAGAGTTAACAAACTTCCACCTTCTTTCATTACTTTAGAAGCTTCTTTGGATACTTCAGTAAAGGAAAAACAAGAAATAAGCATACTTCTTAGAAAGTTTTCTCGTGTTGTATTTAAATACTCTCCTGATAATTCTGATTTATCTGAAAAAGCAACAGCGTGAACTACGAAATCAATTTCTCCCCATTTTGATTTTATACCTTCAAAAAGGTTTTTTACATCCTCCTTTTTCTCTACGTCACAGCTAAAAGTAACTTTTGATTTAAGTTTTTCAGCTAAAGGTATAACCCTCTTTTTTAATGCGTCACCCAAATATGTGAAAGCTAACTCAGCACCAGACTCTGCGAGTTTTTGAGAAATTCCCCAAGCAATTGATCTTTCATTAGCAACTCCCATTATTAGTCCTTTTTTACCTTTCATTAAACTCATAATTATACTTTCTCAAAAATTAAAGCAGCGTTTGTACCGCCAAAACCAAAACTATTAGACATTACAGAATTAAGTGAGACTGCTTTCTCAGTTTTTGTAATTATAGGAAATTTTTTAGCCTCTTCATCCATTTCATTTATGTTTGCAGACGCAGCAATAAAATTATTTTTCATCATAATTAAACAATAAATCGCTTCATGAACTGAAGCGGCACCTAAAGGGTGTCCCGATAAAGATTTTGTGGAACTAATTTTAGGAATTTTTTCTCCAAAGGTTTTTTGCACAGCATTTAATTCTGTAATATCACCAACAGGAGTTGAGGTCCCATGGGTATTAATATAGTCAATTTTGTTCTTTGAAGTGGCTATAGCCATTTGCATACACCTTACTGCACCCTCACCAGAAGGAGCTACCATATCATAGCCATCAGATGTTGCGCCGTAGCCAGTTAACTCAGCATAAATTTTTGCCCCTCTTGCTTTTGCATGCTCATACTCTTCAAGTACCAATACACCAGCTCCACCAGCAATAACAAATCCATCTCTAGTTTTATCATATGCACGTGAAGCAGTTGCAGGTTTATCATTATATTTTGAAGATAAGGCAGTCATTGCATCAAACATTGCAGTCATCGCCCAATGAATTTCCTCACTTCCACCTGCAAAAATAATATCTTGTTTTCCTATTTGAATTAATTCCATCGCATTACCTATACAGTGTCCACTGGTTGCACAGGCAGAACTCATTGTATAATTTGTTCCTTTAATTTTAAAAGGTACAGCAAGTGTAGCTGAAGCTGTGCTACCCATAGTTCTTGGAACAATAAACGGCCCCATTAGTTTTGGGGTCTTAGCCCTAGTTTTATCTGCAGCGAAAATAACATTTTCAATAGATGGTCCACCTGAACCCATAATAATTCCAGTTTTAAAGTTACTCACCTCTTTTTCCTCTAAACCAGAGTCTTTGATCGCCTCTTTCATTGCAATATAATTATAAGCTGAGCCAGACCCCATGAATCTAATAGTTTTTCTGTCAACAAAATCTGAAAGTTTTATGTTGGGTTTACCGTGAACATGACTCTTTAAATTATGCTCCTTATATTCTTCAGCAAAAGAAATTCCTGACTTTGAATTTAAAAGTGAATTATGAACTTCTTCTTGATTATTACCCAAACAAGATACTATACCAAGACCAGTAATAACAACTCTTCTCATGACTTAAACAAACCTACTTTCAAATTTTCTGCTACGTAGATTACTTTTCCATCAGCATCTAATGTACCATTTGCTAATCCTACTACAGCGCCCTCTTTTTTTAAAATT
>CACHHD010000015.1 GCA_902579605.1 uncultured Pelagibacteraceae bacterium | reverse complement strand
CAATTTCCAAAGTTGCAGCTGAACAAGTATTAATAAATCTATGTGAATTAAATAAAATAGAGTGGGTAATAGCTGTTCCACATAATATAATTGGTCCGAAACAAAAATATGATGATCCTTTCAGAAATGTAGTATCAATTATGATAAATAGAATGTTGCAAGGTAAGGCACCAATAATTTATGGAGATGGAAAACAAACAAGATGTTTTTCTTATATTGATGATTGTTTAAGTTGCTTAATTCCTATGTTAGACCAAATAAATCTCAATAAACAAATTATAAACATTGGACCAGACGAGGAATTCGTAACAATAAATAAAGTTGCTGAGCTATGTTCAAATATCACAGGTATAAATTTGCCTCCAATTTATAAAAAAGATCGCCCTCAGGAGGTTAAGCACGCAATTTGTTCAGCTGACAAAGCACGAAAATTATTAAATTATGAAACTAAAGTTTCTTTAAAAGAAGGTATACAAAAAACTTATGATTATATAAAAAAAAGGGGTGTAAAGCCTTTCGAGTATCACATTAATATTGAGATCGATAATAATTTAACACCAGAGACTTGGACAAAAAAAGAAATTTAATGTCCGGGAAATTCTATTAAACTTTCAGTGAAATAGGATTTTTTTTTAAGAAGCTTGTTTCCAGGCAAATCAAATAGATTTATTATAAAAATAAAACCAGCAATATACCCTCCTGAGAGCTCAATGAGCTTTGCAGCAGCTTCAGCAGTTCCTCCAGTAGCAATTAAATCATCTATAACAAGAATTTTCTCATTTTTATTTATCGAGTCTTTATGTACTTCAATTGTTGCTTCACCGTATTCTAATTTAAAATCCACTGAGTGTCTTTCAGCTGGAAGTTTATTTTTTTTTCTAAGAAGAATTAAAGGTTTTTTTAAAATATAAGAGACAGCTGACGCAAAGACAAAACCTCTAGACTCAATTGCAGATATTTTATCGAATTCAATTTTTTTTGAGATTTCAATTATTTTATTAATAGAGTAGTTGAAAGCTTTAGGCTCTTTTATCAGAGTTGTAATATCTCTAAATAATATTCCCTTCTTGGGGTAATCTGGTATAGATCGTATATATTTTTTTAATTCCATATTTAACTTCAATATCTAACAAAAAAAGGCTAAATTTTAAATAATGAAAAAAAGAATTCTTGGGATAATTGGTGGAAGTGGTCTTTATCAAATAGAGGGCTTAGAAAATATAAAGTGGAAAAAAGTAAACACTTTTTGGGGAGAACCCTCAGATAGAATTTTATCTGCCACATTAAATAAAAAAGAAGTTTACTTTATACCTAGGCACAAGAGAGGTCACCGAATAAGTCCCTCAAATATAAATTTTAGAGCTAATATAGAGGCACTAAAAAAAATGGGCGTCACTGACATTGTTTCAGTCTCAGCCGTGGGTTCTCTTCAAGAACATTTAACCCCAGGATCTTTTGTGATAGTTGATCAATTTATTGATCGAACTTTTGCTAGAATTAAAACTTTTTTTGATAAAGAAATAGTTGCACATGTTTCAATGGCTAAACCAACTAGCCCTTCTTTAATGAAATGTTGCGAATCAGCTTTAGTTAAATGTCAGATACCTCACCAAGTAGGAGGAACTTATTTAGCAATGGAAGGACCACAATTTTCAAGTTTAGCAGAATCAAAATTATATAGGTCATGGAAAGCAGATGTAATCGGAATGACAAATATGCCGGAAGCTAAGTTAGCAAGAGAAGCAGAGTTGAGATATTGCACTGTAGCAATGGTAACAGATTTTGATTGCTGGCACCCAGATCACGATGAAGTAGATGTTCCTACAGTTATAAAAACTCTTAAACAAAATGCTTCCAATGCACAAAACATGATCATTGAAATCATTAAAACTTTTGAGTCTTTTAATACAAAAGGAGATCCTGCAAATGACTGTTTAGATACTGCAATAATTACGCCGAAAAAGTTTCAAACTAAAAGCACTGTTAAAAAGTTAAAACACATAGCGGGTAGAGTTTTAAAAAAATGAAAATTGAAGGTGTGAATTACCAAACAATTTGGTTTGAAAACAATGAAGTCAAAATTATTGATCAAACTAAACTTCCACATAAATTTATAATTAAAAGTTTAAAAAACATAAAAGATGCAATTAATGCTATAAAAACTATGGAAGTCCGAGGCGCACCTCTTATTGGAGCTACCGCGGCTTATGGATTGGTTTTGTCTATAATTGAAAAAAATGATTTGTCTTTTTTAAATAAATCGAGCGAAGACTTAATTAACTCAAGACCTACAGCAATAAATTTGAAATGGGCAGTAGATCGTATGATGAAAAAACTATCGGGAGTTAATAACAATGACATTTTAAAAATAGCCATTAATGAGGCAAAAGCAATTATAGAAGAAGATATAGAGTTTTGTAAAAATATAGGAATTAATGGGCTGAAAATTATTCAAGAAATATCTGAAAAGAAAAAAGATGTAGTAAATATTTTAACCCATTGTAATGCAGGATGGTTAGCTACAATAGACTGGGGCACTGCAACTTCGCCAATCTATCATGCTCATCAAAAAGGAATAAAAGTACATGTTTGGGTTGATGAGACAAGACCAAGAAATCAGGGAGCAAATTTAACTTCTTATGAACTAAACGAGGAAAAAATTCCTAATACTATCATAACAGATAATACTGGGGGAATTTTAATGCAAAGGGGAAAGATCGATATGTGTATCGTGGGAACTGATAGAACATTATCAAATGGAGATGTATGTAATAAAATAGGAACTTATTTAAAAGCATTGTCCGCCAAAGATAATAACGTTCCTTTTTACGTCGCATTGCCAAGTTCAACAATCGACTGGAATATTACAGATCATAAACAAATACCTATTGAAGAAAGAAATTCTGAAGAATTATCCCATGTAGAAGGAGTCGATGAAAATAATAATGTTAAAAGAATAAGAATTTACCCACAGAAAAGTAAATCACTAAACCTTGCCTTTGATGTAACGCCCGCTAAACTAGTTACAGGGTTAATCACAGAAAAAGGTATTTGTGAAGCTTCAGAACAAGGGCTAAAGGGACTATTTAAGTGAAAAAACTTAAAATAGAAGTTATTAAATATTCAAAAAAATTAAATGTTACCAATCTATCAGCTTTAAGATCTGGAAATATATCAGTAAGAGTAAAAGAAAACGGTGTGGAGGGGTTTTATATAACTCCTTCAGGAAGGAAATATTCATCACTTAAACCCAATGACATAGTCTTTGTTTCTTTAAAAGGAATCTATGATAAAAAAAAGGGAAAACCTTCATCAGAATGGAGATTTCATCAAGATATTTATGTGAATAAAAAGGAAGCCAAAGCCATTGTTCACGCTCACTCTACATGTGCTACAGCAGTATCTTCTCATCAAAAAAATATTCCAGCCTTTCACTATATGGTTGCAATTGCAGGCGGAGAAGACATTAAATGTACTAAATATGCAACTTTTGGGACTAAAAATCTTTCTAAAAATATTATTAAAGCTTTAAAAAATAGGTCAGCCTGCTTGATTGCCAATCACGGACAAGTTGCTTTTGGCGAAGACTTAGAGAAAACTTTTGAGCTTGCTCAAGAGATTGAAAACATTTGTCATCAATACATAAATGCCATAAGAATCGGAATACCTAAAATTCTTTCAAAAAAAGAAATGAAAATTGTTTTGGGTAAATTTAAAAATTATAAAAAAGGTTAGTTTTTTTATGGTTAAAGTTGGTGAGCACATTACAGTTGATTTTCTTGGTGTAAAAAAAGATTACACACCTGAATTTTATGAAAAAATTATATATACAATTGCTAAAGCAGCAAAAGTTGAAATTTTAAACGTAGCATCACATCGTTTTCAACCTCAGGGTTTTACACTTGTAGCATTATTAGCTGAAAGTCATTTTAGTTTTCATACTTTTCCAGAAAAAGGTGTAATAAGTTTTGATTTTTTTACCTGCGGAAAGGTCCATCCAAAAGTAGCTTTAAAGATTTTAAGAAAAGAAATTCAACATGAAAGAGTTGTTACAAATGCTTTTGATAGAAGTAGTATTGGGCTTTATGATGATATTTATAGTACTCCAGGTCAAAAAAAATATTATGTAGTCAAAAATGTCTTAGAAAAATTTACATCAAAAGTGGGTCAATTTGTTGAGATAATGGATTTAGAGGAATTCGGTAACGCCTTATTCATTGACCACGAAATTCAAGTATCAGAAAAGGATGAAAAAATTTATAGCTCTAATTTTTTTAAATCAAGTTATGATCTAAGTAAAAAAAATAATAATGTTGCCATAATAGGAGGTGGAGACGGGGGAGTAGCAAGAGCTTGTTTAGAAAATAATTCTAATTATATTGACTGGTTTGAGCTCGATCCAGAAATTGTGGATGTTTGTTTTAAACATCTTCCAAAAGTTTGTTCTAAAGTTAAAAAAAGTAATAAAATTAAAACATTTTGGGGTGACGCATTTAAAAGTATAAAAGAAATAGAAGACTCAAAATATGACAAAATTTTTGTGGATTTAAATGATGATCAATATTGTATTGATTTAGCCAAAAAAAATATGAAAAATTTAAAAAGAATTTTAAAAAAAGGTGGCGTAATCACGGCTCAAGTCGGAAGCCAAGATAAAAAACCGAAACAGGTAGAAAAATGGTGTAATGTTTTGGAAAAAAATTTTGGCAATGTAAAACTTTCAGGTGCTTACGTGCCAAGTTTTGACTGTAAATGGAATTTTGCATCATCATTGATGCGTTAAGCCTTAATATTACACAATAAAAATATACTAGTATATTATCAATTTATTCCCTAGAATTTACAAATGTTTAGAGTTTCTTGCATTCAAATGTGTTCGTCTGATTGTATCAAAGATAATCTTAAAAGAAGTGAAAAACTTATTAAAAAAGCAGTAAGTCAAAAATGTAATTTAATTATTACTCCTGAGGTATCATCAAAGTTCTCGTTAAATAAAAATAAACTTTTACAAGTTGCCACAACAATGAATAAAGACTCCTACCTTTTAGGGGTAAAAAGATTAGCAAAAAAATATAAAAAGTGGATTTTAATTGGCTCTTTAATAATAAGAAATAAAAAGAAACTATTAAATAGATCGGTTCTTATTGACGATAAAGGAAAAATAAAAATATTTTATGATAAAATTCATATGTATGATGCTAAATTGAGTAAAACAGAAAAATATTTTGAATCAAAAACTTTTAAGGCAGGTAAAAGTATAAAAGTTGTTAAGCTTCCATGGGGAAAACTAGGACTATCGATTTGTTATGATCTAAGATTTCCTAATATGTACAGAAAAATGTCAAAAAAAGGAGCAATTTTTTTAAGTATTCCATCAGCCTTTACTGAAACTACTGGAAGAAGACATTGGCATACCTTGTTAAAAGCAAGAGCTATAGAAAATTTTTCATACGTTTTCGCACCTGGACAAGCTGGAAAACATTGTAATGGGAGAAAAACTTACGGACATTCATTAATTGTATCTCCTGATGGAAAAATTTTAAAAGAATTAGGTAAACGTGAAGGTGTAATCACGACAACCATTGATCCAAAAAAACCTATTAGACTGAGAAAAACTATTCCGAGTGTTAGTTTTGACTAATAATGAGATTTAACTTCTTTAATATTTGATCCCAATATATCATTAATTTTAAATTTAATTTTAGCTCTTTCATCATTAGATTTATATACATCGCGCGAGAGCTGTATGAAAGTTTCATCAAATTTTTTCTCTTTTTCTGCTCTTCGTTTGTTTTCTTCGATATCCCAAAGTTTAAGATTTATTTTTTTTAAATCTGAAACAAGATTTTCTATTTTTTTTTTATCAGGTATTTTTTCATCAGAAGTTTTTATAAGCGAAGAAAGCTCTTTATTAATATTTTTTAATTTTTCACTGTCTGTTATTTTTTCCCTCTTTATCTCCAGAATAGTAATTTTATCCAATAGCTCTCCAGCAGAAATCTCAGCTAGTATTTGATTTAATTTCGTACTCATAAAGTATTTTTTTGATTATAATAATTAATTCATTATATTAAGTTAAAATTATGTCAAATATTTTAATAATAAAGCACGGATCTCTTGGAGATCTAATACAAGCAAATGGTGCTATTCAAGACATAAAAAATTCTTTTAAAACATCTAAAGTTCTACTTTTAACTTCGAGAGCTTATTTAGAATTTATGTCATCATGTCCTTATATAGATGGGGTAATTTTAGATAAAAGACTACCCAGGTGGAATTTGTTTTATTTAAAAGATTTAAAAATCTTGTTAGAAAAATATGAATTCTCCCACGTCTTTGATCTACAAAATTCTAATAGAACAAAATTTTATAAAAAATATATATTAAAGAAACCTATTTGGTCATCATCAGAAACATCTTTAAACGAAGGTGAAAATTTGTCAGATTTTAACGAAGACTCTGTCCTTCACAGAATGACAAAACAATTAAAAAAAAGCAACGTTATTATTAAAAACACTCAAGCAATAAATTTAGATTGGAGCTTTATTGATATTTCAAGAAATTTAAAACAATATACTAACGGAGAATATATTCTAATTTTTCCATTTTGCTCAAAAAAACATGTAAAAAAAAAGTGGCCGTACTTTTCTAAATTGATAATAAAAATTAAAGAAATATATAAAAATAAATACCCAATTCTAGTTGCCCCTGGCCCAAATGAAATATCCGAGGCAAAAAAATTAAATGCAAAACTTGTTCTTGATGATAATCAACCAGTTAGTATAAATTTTTTAATTTCTTTAATTAATTCGGCTACATATATTATATCTAATGATACAGGACCTGCTCATATTTGCTCCCATTTAAATAAAAAAGGCCTTGCTTTATTTGGAAGTCATACTACAGCAAAAAAAGTTAATATAGGAAATACCAACTTTAAAACAATAACGGTCAATAATTTAAGTGAATTAAAAGTTGATGAAATTCTTAAAAAAATCAAAGAGGATTTAGATTAGCTTAATATATTTTTTTACAATTTTGTCCCACTGAAAATTTTTAGAAAAGGTAAAAGCATTTTTACCCAATTGCTTATAATTTTCATTATCGTAAAACTTTACAATAGTCTCATATATAGAATTTAAATCTCCACCGTCGCATAAATATCCTGAAACCCCATCTTGAATGGCATCTGAGGCACCACCTGCAATACCACCAATAGAACCAGTTCCATAAGCGGCTGCCTCTATGAAAGATATTCCAAATCCTTCAACGGATTTTTTATATATTACTGAAGGCATTAAAAAAAGATCAGACTGTTCTAATAGTGCCACTTTTAATAGTTCAGTTGACTCATTCAAGAGTAACACCTCATTACCAAGGCCTAATTCATTTTTTAAATTTCTTAGATTTTGCATCTCATCACCATCTCCAATGGAAATATATTTAATGTTCGGAAATCTCGGTTTTAAATTTTTAATTGTCATTAAAATATTTTGATGACTTTTTCTCTTGTCAAGTCTCGCCACTGTAATTATTTTTGGAAAACTATTTCTAAACAAATCTTTTGCTTTATCTAGATTCTTGTTATCAATTTTAATTGGATAGTTACAACCAGGATGGATAATTTTAATTTTTTTTTCGTTTAAACCATTTTTAATGGCAAGTTTTTTAGTAAATTCAGAATTTGAAATTACGTAACTTGCTTTACCTAAAGCCTTTAACATTCTTTTATTTATAAGTGTTCCCTCCACGTGATTAATCTCTTTAGAATGTATTAGACAAAATGATGTTGTATTTGCCAAGATTTTATCATCTATTTTTTCAATACTTTTCCAGTGGTCAAAAAAAAAGGCTCTCACTGAATTTTGTCGAGAAAATTCTTTAATTATATTTGCTTTTCTATATTTTCTAAAAATTTTAAGACCTGAAACACGAGTGATATTGATTCCTACTTTTTTATCAAAGTTATTTTCCATATTAGTTTTTTCTGCAAATACTTTTACTGGCCCATGCTTTAATAAAGATAAAGATAGCCCTCCCATTAAATTTTGCATTCCTCCAACTTCTGGAGGAAAGTTTCTTGTCGATATTACAAACATTACTTAATCCACTTTATGTTACAGCCCATGCTAGGTATTTGTTCTTTTGGACCATTTTGTGTCTTAGATATCATTAACATGGCTTTTTTGAGATCACTTTGACCGTTTCTTATAGGAATGAGGTTTTTTAATTCTCTAAATCTACCCCTATATTGAAGTTTCAAAAGCTTGTTATAACCAAAAAAATCTGGAGTACATACTGCACCAAATTTTTTAGCAATTTCCTGATTATTATCGAAGAGATATGGGAATTTAAAAAAATTGAGTTTTGAAAAAGACAACATATTTTCAAAAGAGTCCTCAGGATAATTTTTTGTATCATTAGACATAATTGCGACTGTTTCAACTCCATTTTTCTTTAACTCATTTATATCTTCTACTAATTCTCTAATTATTGCTTTGACGTAAGGACAATGATTGCAAATAAACATGATTAAAGTTCCATTCTTCCCTTTACAATCATCAAGCATGTAAAATTTATTATCTACACCTTTCAGATTAAAATTGTGAGCTTTTTCCTCAAAATTACAAATAGGGGTTTTTGTCAAGACCATATTATATTATAATTATATTAATGATTTATAATTTCAACAATATAAGTCCAAAGATAGACAAAGAAAGTTGGTTCGCACCAAATTCAGTTCTAATAGGAAACGTAACCCTTAAAAAAGATGCGAACGTTTGGTTTAACGCAACTTTAAGAGGAGATGTAGAACCAATTACAATAGGTGAGGGTTCAAATATACAAGATGGAAGTGTTATTCATACTGACCCAGGTTGTCCGGCAACTATTGGTAAAAATGTTACAGTAGGACATTTGGTAATGTTACATGGTTGTATAATTGAGGATGATTGCTTAATCGGAATTGGAAGCACAATTCTCAACAAAGCCAAAATAGGAAAAAATTCAATAATAGGGGCTAATGCCTTAATAACAGAGAATAAAGAAATTCCTGAGAGATCTTTAGTTATAGGAAGTCCAGGTAAAGTAATTAGACAAGTCACAGATGAAGAGATAAAACATATCAAAGAAAACGCAGAACATTACGTAAAAAATTATAAAAAATATAAAAATTTAAGGAATTAACCAAGAAAATTTTTTGGGTCCCTGAAACTCAATTAATGCTCTACGATGACCCTTTGCAGCAAGATATAGCCATTCAATACTTTTTATTTTACATTT
Source organism: uncultured Pelagibacteraceae bacterium (assembly GCA_902579605.1). Classification (GTDB taxonomy): domain Bacteria; phylum Pseudomonadota; class Alphaproteobacteria; order Pelagibacterales; family Pelagibacteraceae; genus Pelagilacustribacter. The sequence goes on along the minus strand of CACHHD010000015.1, from coordinate 1,817 downwards.
AATAACACAAAAGTTTTTGTATCCTGCTTCACTTTCTTCTTTAGTAAAATCAAAGTTATCAAACTTATTATCTAATCCTGAAGTTGGTTTTTCAGATTTTGTACCTGGGCCATTAGTTACTAAATAACATTTCCTACTAATATGTCCTGTATTATCCCAAGATTCTTTTGTTATCTCATCGTTATAATGTAATTTACTTTCTACTTTCATTCTGAGCTGTATTTTTTCTTTTTTTCCATAAAATAAGAGAGAGCTATTAGGATTTTTCTTGATAGCATCAATCTTAGTTGATCTTATGTCACTATGAAATTGAAGAGACAAATTTTTCTCATCTGCTTTTCTAAGAACAACAACTCTCCCATCTAAGTTATTCTTATCTCCACAAATAAACACAGGTGTTCTAAATTCTGAACTTCGATCATTTACTGCTCTTATAAGCAGTGCCCACAATTTTTTTTCTATCTCATTGAAGTCTTCGTAATAACTGATATTTTCTACTGACACTATTTTCTAAATCTTTTTATCAAGCTAGAAGTATCCCACCTTTGACCACCCATTTTTTGGACTTCAGCATAATATTCATCTATTATTTTAGTTATTGGTAAAGGAGAATTATTTTTTTTAGCTTCATCCATTGCAATTTTCAAATCTTTTCTCATCCAATCAACAGCAAAACCATAATCGAACTTGTCTTCAATCATAGTTTTGTGTCTATTTTCCATTTGCCAAGACTGAGCCGCACCTTTAGAAATAACCTCAATAACATTGTTCATATTTAATCCAGCGTTCATTCCAAAATTAATTGCCTCTGATAAACCTTGCACTAAACCTGCTATACAAATTTGATTTACCATTTTAGTTAATTGACCACTTCCCGAAGGACCTAAAAGTTTGATTTTCTTACTATAACAATCTATCACTGACTCAGCTTTTTTGAACGGGACTTCATCACCGCCAACCATTACAGTGAGTGTTCCACCCTCAGCTCCAGCTTGACCACCTGATATAGGAGCATCTAAAAAATCAAATCCTTTTGATTTAGCCTCTTTATATAATTCCCTAGCAATATTTGCTGAAGCAGTTGTGTTGTCTATGTAAATTGAACCTTTCTTAGCTGTTTTAAATAAACCTTTACTACCCAATGTAACTTCTCTTAGATCATTATCATTTCCAACACATGTAAAAATATAATCACAATCTTTTGCAGCATCCATTGGCGTTTCTGCAAGATTACCTTTGTATTCTGTAATCCATTTTTCAGCTTTAGATTTAGTCCTATTATAAACAGTTACATTATGTCCGGCTTTTGATATATATCCAGCCATAGGGTAACCCATTACACCCAAACCTATGAAAGAAACTTTACAACTCATAAATGATTAATCTATCTCTAAATAAAAAAGTAATTTTTTTTGGATTTATTTTTACATTTTTTTCAAGTTTTGGACAGAGTTTTTTTCTGGGCTTGTTTAACGCACCAATAAGGAATGAATTAGATATCTCACATGGACAATTTGGAACAATTTACGCTTCTTCAACAATATGTTCAAGCTTGCTGTTAATTTGGGTAGGAAAAAAAATAGATGATTATAATTTATTATATTATGCATTATTTGTTGTATTATTACTTTCATTATCTTCTTTGTTATTCTCTTTTATTAATAGTATTTACTTTTTGGCATTAGGAATTTTTCTCATGCGATTTTCTGGGCAGGGATTAATGAGTCATACAGCAACAACAACTATCTCAAGATTCTTTGATAAATCTAGAGGTAAATCTTTAAGTGCAATCTGGTTCGGTTTATCAACAGCAGAAT
>CACHHD010000014.1 GCA_902579605.1 uncultured Pelagibacteraceae bacterium | reverse complement strand
GACCTTGGAAATAATAAATCCGCAGTTATTGTTATCTCTGGAGTTAATGGAGTTGGTAAGACTACAACGATTGGAAAAATAGGAAAATTTTTTAAAGATAATAACAAATCAGTTGTTTTTGGAGCTGCAGATACTTTTAGAGCTGCAGCTATAGATCAACTAGAGCTTTGGGCTAGAAAAATAAAAGTGGATATTATTAAATCTGAGGCTGGTAGCGATCCTGCATCTGTTGCCTTTAAAACTGCTGAATTTACAAAAAAAAATCAAATTGATATAGCACTTATAGATACTGCGGGAAGATTACAAAATAAAAAAAATTTAATGGAAGAGTATAAAAAAATAATAAATGTATTAAAGAAAATAGATAGCAATTATCCCAACGAAATAATTTTGGTACTAGATGCAACAACAGGACAAAATGCATTAAATCAAGTAGAAGAATTTTCTAAAATTCACTCCTTAACAGGCTTGATAATTACAAAATTAGATAGTACTGCAAAAGGAGGGATAGTTTTAGCTATCTGTAAAAAATATAAATTACCTATAATTGCAGTAGGCATGGGAGAAAAAGAGGATGACTTGCAACCTTTTAAAGCAGAATTATTTGCAAAAACATTACTTTCTATTAGTTAATATTTACTTAAAAATTTATTAATTTCTGAAAGTAGATTGTCGTTATAAGTAAGCATATGGTCGTCTTCCTCTACTTGTAAAAATTTTTTTGGTTTATTGGCAATTTTAAATAATTTTTCTCCCATATAAAAAGGGACAATGTTATCTTTCTTGCCGTGCATTATTAAAATTGGGGTTTTGATATTTTTAATTTTTTTTTCTGAGTCGTATTTATCTTTTAAAAGAAATTTAACTGGTAAATATGGATAATAAATTTTAGCTGCTTTTTCCATTGACGTGTAAGGTGACTCTAATATGATACTGTTAAATTCATTTGTTTGCCCAATTTCAATAGCAACTCCCGTTCCAAGTGACTCGCCGTATAAAATTATATTTTTAGAAGCGACACCTTTATTGTTAAGCCACCTTACAGCCTTTTTAGCATCTGAATAAAGGTTGGCCTCATTCGGCTTTCCAGGATTACCACTAAAGCTTCTCCAAGAAATAATTAAAACATTCAAATTAAGTTCATTAAACCTGTTAAGTTTGTATGATCTATTAAATAAATTTCCTGCGTTTCCATGTAAAAACAAGATTGTTTTATATTTTTTCAAATCTTTTTCAATCAACCAGGATTTGATTTTAATATTTTTATCAACTTCAATAAAAAGTTCTTTATAGTTAAAATTAATAGGATCGTCTAAATAATTATTTTCACTAGGAAGATATAGCAATTTTCTTTGATTGACATAAATTAATGTTAATAAAATTAAATAAATTACCAGTGCTAAAGAAACTAAAACGTAAATATATTTCATATTGTTTTTATTTTTCTTGCGATATAAACTCCGGCAAAAACCAAAGCTCCGCCATAATAATGAAAAGGCAGCAACATTTCTTCAAAAAGAATGATTCCAAATATTGCTCCATAAACAGCAAATAAATAAAGAGTAAATCCAGTTAAGGATGCACCCAAATATCTTTGCACTTTAGTATATAAACTAAATGCAATTATACCGGGCGAGATGGCAGCGAATAAAACCCATGCTAAAAAGGCAGAATTAAATTTTGTATCAAATAATAAAGTTTCTTCAATCATATAAAAAGGAAATAAAGATATAAAACCAAAAAAAGCTATTAAAGTAAATCTTCCCATTAAACTAAATTTACTTTTCCAGTTTAAAAGATAGATTGAATATAAAGCCCAACCAATTGCAGCGCCTAACATCCAAAAGTCACCAGAAGTAAATTTAAAATCTACGAGATAACTAATATTTCCTTTAGTAATAATTGTAATAACTCCAATTAAACAAATTATAAGCCCAACTATTCTATTTAAACTAATTTTTTCACTAAATAAAAAAACTGATAGAATAATTATAAAGACTGGGGAGGATGTATAAATGATACCCATATTAGCCATTGTAGTAGACATTCCGGCAATAAAAGGGAAAGCACCACAAACTCCGCACCCCATTAATCCTAAAAAAAATAATTTATAAAATTCTTTTTTTAAAAATTTCCTTTTTTTATAAATTTCAGAGTAAAAGAACGGCAATAAAATCAAAAATACAAAGAGCCATCTCCAAAACGCAAGTGAAATAGGAGGAACGTACTCGACACCACCTCTAGCAACAATAATATTTGTTGCCATGAATATAGGCTGCACAAATAATAATATGTAAGGAAAAAAATTATTATTTTTTATCGTAGAAGGCTTCATAAAGCATCATGATAATTACTATTACCATGAGGATGTAAACTGGTAAAACATCTGTGAAACCAATCATCATTGATCTTGTTAAGGTAGTTGCTAATCCAACTAGAAAAGCAATACACATAACGCATCCGGCAATTGTAGCAATTTTTTTATTCATCTTTACAATTTTTTTCTAACCAATTAGCCGTACCTAAAAATCTTAGATCATCAAGCTTATCGCCAACTAATTGAACACCCAATGGTAAGTCATTTTCACCAGTAAGTAAAGGAAGCGAAATAGCTGGTAATCCAAGATAAGTCCAAGTTTTTTGAAAGTCAGCACTACCAGTTGATTTAAGGCCTTTGTCAGCAACTCCACTTGATGAAGGTGTAATAATACCATGATAATCCTCAAATACTTCTTTATAAGACTCATAGCTTTGTTTCATAAAATCAATCGCGTCAGTATATTCTTTGCCAGTATATTTTAATCCTCTTCCTATTGCTTCTCTCATTTCTTTTGATAACTTAGTTTTATCTTTTTTATAATAAAGCTGAAAATTATTAGCTAAATCTGTTTCATGAATAATTTGATGATGTTTTGGAATTTCTTTAAAATATGATGGAGTATCAAAAACTTCGACATTTTTTTTGAAGTTTTTTATTAAAAACTCGAATGCTTTTTGAGATTCTTTACTAATATTTTTCCACTTGTCAGTTTTATAGAAAATAAACTTTGGGTCAAATGGCGGACCTTCATCACAAACTTTAAGCATATCATCTGCCGCAAAATGAATTGTTGATGTATCATATAAATCTTTTTTAATTAAAGATTTTGCCAATAAAGCTACATCTTTAACTGTTTTTCCAAATACTCCGATAGTATCTAATTTTTCAGAAGTTTTTAATACCCCGCTTCTTGATATTAAGCCGTAAGAAGGTTTATAACCTACAACTCCACAATATGATGCCGGTCGAATTATTGATCCTCCAGTTTGGGTTCCTATTGAGAGATGAGCCATGTGTGATGCAACTACAGCTGCAGATCCACTAGAAGAGCCCCCTGGGGTTCTTGAATAATCATGAGGATTGGTTGTTTTGCTAGGATGAATATAAGCTAGTTCACAGGTAACTGTTTTGCCCATAATTATTGCACCCGCATTTTTTAAAAGATTTACTATTTCTGAGTCTTGAGAACTTGACATTTTTTTTCGAAAGACCGTTCCGCACTCCGTAGGCATATCTAAAGTTCCAATAATGTCCTTAACGGCAATAGGCAATCCATGTAAGGCACCTAAAGGTTTGCCAGATTTTCTGTATTCATCTTTTTCTTTTGCTTTTTCTAAAAGAAGCTTTTTGTCAAAAAATGCCCAAGCTTTTACATCCTTATCGAATTTTTTAATTCTCTCTAAATACGCTTCACAAACTTCTACTGAAGAAATTTCGCCTTTTTTTATTTTCTCAACTAATTCATAAGCTGAAATTGTTATTATATTTTCCATTAAGAATTAATTAGCGAATAGAGTATCAGGCAACCACAATGCTATACCTGGAAATAGGTACATCAATACCATGGATAAAATTACTATTCCCAGAAATGGCATTATCCCACTAAATATTTGCATTAATTCAACATTTTTGGTTTGAACACCCTTTAAATAATATGCGGACATGGCCATGGGGGGTGTTAAAAATGAAGTTTGAAGATTAAGTGCGATAAGCATTGCAAAGAAATATGGGTTTACTCCAAAAAATTCTACAAGCGGTAAAAATATCGGAACAAAAATTATTAAAATTTCAGTCCATTCTAAAGGCCAGCCAAGCAAGAAAATGATTATCTGAGTGATAACTAAAAATTGCCAAGGTTGTAAATTCATTGATTTAAAAAAGTGTTCAAATACTTCATGGCCACCAAGATATGAGAATACTGATGCAAAGGTCCATGAACCAATAAATAACCACATAATCATCGCAGTGGTTTTAGCTGTTAAGAATACAGACTCTTTAAAATTTTTCCATTTAAGTGTTTTATAAAAGTAAGATAATACTAATGATCCAAATGCTCCAACTGCTGCCGCTTCTGCGGGTGTAGCTAGACCACCAAGAATTGTACCTAGAACCAAGATGATCAATGAAAATAAAGGCAAGAAAGATACAAGCACTTCTCTAAGTATCACGGACCTTGGAGGTATTTCTTCTGCAGGCGGTTTAGGCGCTAATGAAGGGTTTAAGTAAGCTCGTGTAATCGCATATAGAATATAAAGTCCTGCCAGCATTAATCCAGGAAAAATTGCAGCAGCAAACAATCTGAGAGGTGATAATTGTGCAATTACAGAGTACACAATAAGCATAATGCTTGGAGGAATAAGTATTCCTAAACAACCTCCAGAACAAATTACACCGCTAGCAAATTTTTTATCATAGCCGGCTTTTACCATTGCTGGCCATGCTAATAACCCCATCAAAGTAACCACTGCACCGATTATCCCAGTGGCAGTTGAAAATAAAGCACAAGTAATTAAAGCTGCGACGGCCATTGAAGCTGGTAGACCATGACAAGCAAGTCTTATTGCAAAAAATAATCTTGAAACAATACCGGCTCTCTCAACTAGGTATCCCATAAATAAAAATAATGGGACTGCAGTAAGAACTGTATTGTCCATTACGGTATAAGTGTTTTGTACAAAAAGTTGAAAGATTCTATTATCTAGTAAATGCTCCATTCTAGTAGGATCAAAATAAGCGTAGTAACCAAAACCAACTCCCATTGCCATTAACGTAAATGCAATTGGAAATCCTAATAAAACTGTAAAAAGAAATATTCCCATCATTAAAATTGCAATTTCTGGATTGGTCAAACTAAATAACATCTTTTTGATCCTCGTCTTGAGAAGTTCTCATTAAAATTTTTTCTGTCTCTTCAGCAACAACCATTCTGGCTGGCCAGTGGCCTGTCTGTATGCAAATGATTGATCTAAAAACTTCGCTTATTCCCTGAATTATTAATAAAATTCCAGCTGCTGGTATAAGTGATTTTGCCATATAAATTTGAATTTGTGCAGGGCTGTTCCAACTAGTTTCTTTAATTTTCCAAGCTAAAGAGGCATACTCATATCCATAAAAAGCTAATGCAAGTACTCCTGGGAAGAAAAAAATAAAATATAAAACTAAATCAATATAACCTTGGGTTCTGGGTTTAAATAACCTGTAAATAACGTCTCCTCTTACGTGTGCTTCAGTTGAAAGAGTATAAGCGCCTGCCATCATAAAAATTGCTCCGTACATTTGAAGACTAAAATCAAAGTTCCACAATGTTGGAGCATTAAACGCATAGGCCATGACCACTTCGTAACATGTCCCACCCATTAAAACTACAATACACCAAGAAAAAGCTTTTCCTACTGAAGTACTTAAATGATCTGCAAAATAGATAAATGAACGCATTATTTAAATTATTATAAATTTTGAAAAATTTCCATAAAAAAAGGGGGCCTAGGCCCCCTTTAATTTTGAAATTATCTATTAGATTTTTACTTTAGCTATTGAACCAAACTCATTTTCGTAAGCCAATTTGTAGTTTGGCTGGTTCATGAGTAAGTATTTCATTACTCTTTTAGCATAAGCTTTCTGTGAGTTAATAATTTTCTTAAAGAATGCATCTTTCTTCACAAAGTCACCGATAACTTTGTCCCATCCTTTAAGTTGTTGAGCTAAAATCTCATCAGAAGTTTGATAAACATTTACTTTATGTTGGTTCATCAACTTAGATAAGTCAGCTGAGTATCTCACTAGTGCTTTAAAGTAGTTGTCTGTATTCGCAGCATAAGCAGCATTTTTTAGAATAGCCTGATGTTGTGGGCTTAATCCATTAAATGACTTCTTGTTAACTGGGATTTCAAACATCTCTTGAGATTGGTGGAAGCTTCCTAAGTGATAGTGCTTAGAAACGTCTTGCATACCAAACTGAGAGTCTGAAGTTGGGTTGTTAAACTCGGCTGCTTCAATCAAACCAGTTTTCATAGCTGGCTGAATTTCACCGCCTGGAAGTTGTCTTACAACCATTCCCATTGCTGTTAGAACGTTAGTTGCTAAACCAACTGTTCTATATTTCATACCTTTAACATCAGACACTTTAGTTACGTTCTTTTTGAACCAACCAAATGGCTGAGCAGGCATAGGCATATGGAAGAAACCAATATAATCAAAACCAACTTTTGCAAGTGTTTCATCATAAAGTTTTCTACCTCCACCATACTCCATCCATCCCATTACTTCTTGGGATGACATTCCGTATGAAGGACCTGTACCGAATAGAGACGCGGCTGGATTTTTTCCATACCAATAAGCTGTAACCCAGTGTCCCATATCTAGAACTCCTGAACTTACTGCTTGTCCAATCTCTGATGTCTTAACAACTGCACCAACTGGCTGAAGGTCAATTTTTAATTGTCCGCCAGACATGTCGCTAACCATTTTTGCATAGTCTCCTGCCATTTCAAAAAATATATTAGCTCCTGAAGGCCAAGCTGCCTGCATCTTTAAAGTCTTTGGAGCACCAAGAGCAATGTTTGGCATTGCAACTGTTGCTGCTGCTGCTGCACCGGTTGCAGCTGCTGCTTTAAAGAACTTACGTCTTGAAGGAGTTTTAACCCCTTTTATTTTCTTTGACATATTTCCCCCTTAATTATTAATAATTAATTAATTATTAAAACATATTAATTTTTGAGAGTCCCATGTTAATTGTATTATTTTGACGCTTACAACCAAGACTAGAATATATAAATAATTGTTTAATTTACTTTGTTTTTACAGCTTCCCGTTTTAAAAAAACCATCGATATTGTCTATAGCTAGGTTACCCATTGCTGTCCTAGTTTGTTTTGAGGCACTACCAAGATGCGGGAGAATAAAAGCGCTCTTATGTTTTAAATAACCTGGATTTAAATTCGGTTCGCCCTGATAAACATCTAATCCAACAGCGTACACTTTTCTCGAATTAAGAGCTTCAATTAATGCTTCATCATCAACGATATCACCTCTTGCAACATTAGTAACGACAGCTCCAGTAGGTAGATATTCCAAAGTTTGTTTGTTAATTAAATTTGTCGTCTCTTTTGTTGCTGGACAGCATACTGACAACACATCTGCAACACTCATCAAGCTTTTTAAATCCTTGTGGAAAGTAGCGCCATTTTCTTTATCATCACTTAGTTTTGATCGATTATGATAATGTATTATCATTCCTAAAGATTGTGCTATTTTTGCTATTTTTTGTCCTATTCTTCCCATGCCTAAAATTCCTAACCTTGTTCCTGTTAATTGCTTGCCTATCAAATAATCTGCAGACCATTTCCAATTTGACTCTTTTGCAGCTTCAATTCCTTCGGGTGCTCTTCTGCATGCACCTAATATTAATAAAATTCCAATTTCAGCTGTAGCGTCAGTTAAAACGTCAGGGGTGTTGGTTACAATTATATTTCTTTTTTTTGCAGCTTCTAAATCAATATTTCCAAATCCCACTGCAAAGTTTGATAATATCTTAATACTTTCTGGTAATTTATCTATAGTTGCAGCATCCAATTTATCCGTTAGAGCAGATAAAATTCCATCACATCCTTCACTAAGCTTAATCAATTTTTCTTGTGAATATAATTCGTCATTGGAATTAAATTTTGCATCAAAAATTTTACTTGCTTTGTCTTCACAAGATCTTAGCAGTCTTCTAGTGATTAGAATTTTTTTCATTTAGATAATTAGTTTAAATCAAAAATTTTGCCAGGATTCATAATATTATTAGGATCTAAAGTTCTTTTTATAGATTTCATTACTGGGATATTATCCCCATGTTCTTTTATAAGATATTCTTTTTTATGAAGTCCTATTCCATGTTCACCGGTAATAGTCCCTTTTAATTCTAATGTTTTCTTAATTAGTAAATCGCTGAACTCTCTAATCTTTTTGTAGGTTTCTTTTTTTTGAGGATCATACGGCAAAATTACATGAAAATTCCCATCCCCTAAGTGTCCAACCATTGGAGCTCTTAGTCCAAATTTTTTTGTTTCCTCTTCTGCAAAATTTACACACTCAGTGATTTTTGAAATTGGAAGACATACATCTGTAGAATAAACTCTTCCGTTTTTAATTAATGCTTTCACTGAATAATAAACATCCCACCGAGCTTGCCATAATTTATTTCTTTCTGCTAAATCTTTAGCCCACTTGAAAGAGCTTCCACTATTGTCATTAGATATTTCTTCAACAACTTTTATGTTTTCTTTATTAGATGACTCTGATCCATGGAATTCAAAAAACAATGTTGGTAAAACTTTAAGATCTTTTAACTTCGAATAGTTAATGCTTATATCCATTTGATCTTTATTTAACATTTCAATCCTTGCAATAGGCACGCCGTATTGAATAATTTGCTGTGCAGTTTTGACTGCATCTTCTAATGATTGGAAGTGGCAAACTGCACTCATAATGCTTTCTGGTATTGGGGATAATCTTAACTGTATTTCAGTAATTATTCCAAGTGTGCCCTCTGAGCCAATAAACAAATTTGTTAAATTATATCCAGCAGAAGTTTTTTTTGTTCTACTACCAGTATTAATTACATCACCATTAGGAAGAACTACTGTTAAACCCGTAATTACTGTTTTCATGGTTCCATATTTTACAGCCATCGTTCCAGAAGCTGAGGTTGAGGCCATACCTCCTATTGCAGCGTTAGCGCCAGGATCAATTGGGAAAAAAACTCCGTCCTCTCTTAAATAGTCATTTAATTGTTCTTTAGTCACACATGCTTGAACTCTACAATCAAAATCTTCAACGTTTACACTTAAAATTTTATTCATCTTTTCTAAAGAGATAGTAATACCTTTGTCATTTCCTACAACATTGCCCTCTAAAGAGGTTCCTGTTCCAAATGGTACCACTGGTACTTTATGATGATTGCAAAGTTTTAAAATTTTTGAAACCTCCTCATTTGTTTCTGGAAAAACTACTGCTTGAGATAAAACAGGATCAAAGGTGTCCTCACCTCTAGCATAATTAGATCTTGTTGAGATAGACGTAGAAAATCTACCATTAAAAATTTTTTTTAATTCTGATTGAACTTGTTCATTCATAATGAGAGATATTAATTGAAATTTGAAGAAAATACAGCTTATTTAGCTAGCATTTTTTTTATATTTTCAAGAGCTTGTGAAATATTAGCTTGTGACGCAGCAAAACTGAATCTTACGTAATCTTTTGCGGTCTTTCCAAATGCAGTTCCAGGCACTATGGCAACACCAGCTTCATGCATACATTTTTTTGCGAACTCTGCACCATTCATCCCTGTACCAATAACCTTTGGAAAAGCATAAAAAGCTCCGCCAGGCAAACTACACTCAATACCTGGAAGATTGTTTAAACCTTCATGAATCAGTTTTCTTCTAATTGTAAACTTATTCATCATATGGTCTATCGATTCGTCCGGACCGTCTAATGCAGCAATGCCTGCAAATTGTGCAGCTGCATTTACACAAGAAACGCTATTTATTAATAATTTATTTACATGTTCCACTAATTTTTCTGGCCAGAAACTCCAACCGAGTCTCCATCCTGTCATAGAGTATGCTTTACTCCATCCCTCAAGAACAATTAATCTTTCTCTAAGTTCGGGGTAATTAAAAAATGTTGGCATCTCTTTTCCATCAAATATTTGCCTACTATAAATTTCATCACTTAAAATTGTAACATGAGGATGTTTTTTAAGTCCTTCTGCCAAAACATCGATATCAGATTTATCAACAAAACTTCCTGTAGGATTATTTGGATTGATTAAAATTAATAGTCTAGTTTTATCAGTAATTAATGATAAAATTTTTTCTGGATTAAATTTTAAATTTTTATCCTCAGTTAAATCGTATGGAACAGGTTTTGATCCTGTAAAGTTTATCATAGATTCATAAATTGGAAATGCTGGCGTCGGATGAATTATTTCAACACCTGGTTCACCAAAACATTGAATTGCATAACTCATCGTTGGCTTTCCACCTGGCATTATTATAATTCTTTCTGGATCAATATCTTGATTGTATAATTTTTTAATCTTTCTTGTAACTGCCTGTCTACATTCAAGAATTCCATTTGATAAAACATAACCGTGATGACCGTCATCTAAGGCTTTCTTTGCAGCATCAACAATATGTTTTGGAGTTTTAAAATCTGGCTGACCTAATCCAAGATGTATCATCGGCTTTCCAGCGGCTTCTAATTTTTTTGCTTCCGCAAGGACGCTAAAAGCAGTTTCAGTTCCTAATCTATCTAAGCTTTTTGCTAATTTCATAATTATTTATAATTTTTCTAATCTCTAAATGCAATATTATCTTTATTTAAATCCGATACTTTTTTTTTACCTAATAGTATCATATCTCTTCTCAATTCGTCTCTCATTCTTTGAAGCATCATTTCTACGCCTTTTTGCCCACCGGCGCTTAATGCAAAGAGAAATCCTTTTCCAAAGCTGCAAGCAGTTGCACCTAGTGATAAAGCTTTTAATACGTGTGTCCCTCTTCTAACACCTCCGTCTAATATAATTTCTATTTTACCACCAACCGCGTCAACAATTTTTTCCAATTGATCGAACGGAGCTCTCGATCCATCAAGTTGCCTACCTCCGTGATTTGATAACATTATTGCGCTCGCACCTATATCGATAGCTCTTTTAGCATCTTCGATTGACATAACCCCCTTTAAAGCAAAGGGCCCGCCCCATCTTTTAATACAATATTCTGCATCGTTCCAACTCATAGCTGGATCATATTGTTCATTAATATATTCCATAACTCCTTTAGCAATTGAAGAACTTTTTTTTACGAAATTTGAAACATTTGGTAGTTGGAATTTTTCATGAGCAAGATAATTTATTGTCCACATTGGATGAGTTGCAAAACTCATTAAACTTTTTAAAGTTAACTTTGGCGGTGTTGTAAAACCCCATTTGTGATCTCTTTCACGATTGCCGGCAACTATCGTATCTACAGTGAGACACATAGCATTAAAACCTGAGCTCTTACATCTATCAATTAAATTATCAGTTAACCCTTGAGTTTTGTGAATATATATTTGAAACATTTTTGGTCCACTTGCTGTATTTGCGATTTCTTCTATAGAGGAGGTCGCCATTGTTGACATGCTATAAAAAGTACCAAACTTTTCTGCAGCTCTTGCGCTAGCTTTATCTCCTTCGTGATGAAAAAGTCTTTGCATAGCTACTGGCGATAGAAATAAAGGCATATCTATTTTAGATCCTAGAACTTCAGTTGATAAGTCAGGCTCGCCTACACTTGCCAAAATATTGGGTATTAAATCACATTTTGAAAAAGACTCCGTATTTCTTTTAAGAGTTACCTCATCGTCAGATCCTCCATCAATATAATGAAATATTGGAGCGGGTAATTTTTTTTTCGCTACTCTTCTGAAATCTTCAAAATTAAAATTATCTTCAAGACTCATTACTTTCTGAATCTTAAATTTTTTCTACTTAGTTCGCTAATTTTTGTGCATCCCATTAGCTTCATATCTCTCTCGAGTTCAGCCTTATATTGCCCTAAGGCTCTTTCAACGCCTGCCTGTCCGGCAGCAGCCAGCGCGTATAAATAAAGTCTTCCACCGGAACATGCTTTTGCGCCTAATGATAAAGCTTTAAGCATGTGAGTTCCTCTATGAATTCCACCTTCGCAAATAACATCCAGTTTATCTCCAACAGCATCAACAATTTCAGCTAATTGATCAAAAGGAGACCTTGATCCATCGAGTTGTCTTCCCCCATGATTTGAAACCATAATTCCTGTGCATCCAATGTCTACAGCTCTTTTAGCATCCTCAACACTCATAACTCCTTTTAATGCAAAATGCCCTCCCCACTGAGCGCAAAGTTTTTCAGCGTCTTTCCAATTCATAGATTGATCTAACATTGTAGAAAAATAATTTCCTATTGAAGTATTAGTGCTAGTTCCTGCCTCAAGGTGATCTTGAATGTGTGGTAATTCAAACTTTCCTTTTGTAAGATAATTAATCCCCCACATTGGTTTTGTTGCAAAACTAAATAAGCTGGCAAGGGTTAATTTTGGAGGAGATGTAAAGCCTGTTCTCAAATCTCTTTCTCTATTTCCTCCTGTTATTGTATCTACAGTTAAAGCCATCACATCAAATTTCGCGGCTTTAGCTCTTTCTAAGCAAGAAGTATTTAAACCTCTATCTTTATGAAAGTAAAACTGAAACATTTTTGGGGTGTCAATCATAGAAGATATTTCTTCTACGCTAACTGTTGCTAAGGCTGAGACACCAAACATAGTATTAAATTTTTGTGCTGCTTTTCCTACAGCTCTTTCACCATCATAATGAAAAAGTCTTTGTAATGCAGTTGGCGCAAGGTAAAATGGTAAATCTAGTTTTTTTCCAAAAATTGTAGTTGATAAATCAACATTCTCTACACCTCTTAAAACATTTGGTACTAAATCTACATCATCAAAAGCACTAGTATTTCGAGCATAGGTAACTTCATCGTCTGCCGCTCCATCTATGTAATGAAATATCGGACTAGGTAATTTTCTTTTAGCTAATTTACGGAAGTCACTAAAGTTATGGCAATTTTTTAAAGACATTTAAAATTTCGATGAAAATATTATTTGTTGATTGTTTGAACCAGGATTTTTACTTCCCCAATCATTATTTGATATATGACTATAGCTGTAGCCTAGTTTTGAATCTTTTAAAATATCAAAGCCAATTTTAATTTCGCTTTTGAACTCCAATGCACTTCCAAGATCTTTTCCACTACCTTTTTCGTAATAGCCAGGAGTGAAGCTAGGAGAAATATTCATAGGACCGACACTATATTGCCCTTCTACGCCCGTATAAAAATATATTGATTCTTTGCCAGTAACAAATGCGCCAGTAACAGGAGCGAGCTTACCTAAAAAAGTATTTCTAAATAAATCTGTATTTCTATGTTCAACGCCTATCATTGAGGTTTGGTCGTCTCCCTCTTTGTCGATTACGTCAAATGTGCCTGTATAAATAGAAATATCTAGGTTTTCGCTTAAAGCAATTGTTTGCTTAGATACAAATAGTAAAAAAATACATGCTAAAACTTTTATTTTCATTAGAATAAATTACTACGTTAAATCAAAAATGTATAGTCAGTTAAACTAAATTACTGTCTTCTTTTCCTAATATATTTGAAAATCAAATACCCACCTAGAATTAAAACAATATAAGGTGAAATCCACAAAAATGAATTTATATAATTAAATTTGGGTTTATAAACAATCCATTCTCCATATTTTTCAGATAAAAATTCATAGATTTCTTTTTCATTCCTGCCCTGACTAATTTTGTCTCTAACAACTATTTTTATTGTCTGTGCAAAATCAGAATTGGACTCTGCGATAGTTTGTCCTTGGCAAACTAAACACCTAAGATTTTTAAATATTTTTGTGTCTATCCCAATATTTTCATCAGCGCTTAGCTTAATGTTAAACATTAATAAGATAATAATTAAAAATTTAGTTTTCATAAATAACATTTAATATATTTTTATAATCGTTTGTATCTAATGGTCCAATAAACTTTTTAATTACAATTTGCTTTTCATTAATTAAAATTGTTTCTGGTACTCCGAAAACACCAAAAGATATGGAGCTGGTTCCGTCTGTATCGCTTAAGATAATATTGTATGGATTTCCTAAATTTTTCAAAAAACTATTTGCATTCTTTTTTTTGTCTTTAAAATTTATACCAATTAAATTTAGATTATCATCTTTGCTTAATTTCATTAGAATTGGATGTTCTTCTTTGCATGGTAAACACCACGAAGCCCATACATTAATTAAATGATACTTATTATTTGATAAATCCTTATTCTCAAAAATTTGATCGTGTGAAAGAACTTTAATTTTAAAATTGTCGATTTTTTTTCCTACAATATTTTCAGTGTTGTATCTTTTATCAATATTCAAGGCTATAAAAAAAACTACGATAGTAAAAATTACTAAGAAAAAAGAAATTATTTTTAGGAAACTCATTTTCATTTTTTTAAAAAGACTCTAACTAGTCCTCCACTAGCTGTGAGGAATGCAGCAAACCAAATCCACAGCATAAATGGTTTAACTTGAAATTTGATATTATAAAAATCTGACCCATCGATATTACTCATAGTTAGATAAATATCCTGTTTTAAATTTGTATTAATTGCAGACTCAAATGTAAGTGTTTGTGGATTTTCATAAACTCTTATTTCAGGATTTAACTTTTTTAAATAAGTTCTTTGAAAATCTTGAATATTAAAATCTCCTATGACAGCATTATAATTTTCCCTATTTTCAATATTTAAGTTATTAAATTTGATTTCCATATTTCCTATTTTCTTCGTTTCACCAACTTTTATATTGAGGTCAAATTCTTCGCTAAAATTATGATTTAAAATTATAAAAAAAATTAAAATTCCAAATCCTAAATGAGAGATAAAACTTGCTAAGTTTAAATAAGAATTTGACTTAACATTAGTAATAAAATCTTTTAAAGAATGTAAAATTAAAAATAATGAGGAGACAATAATTAAATTTGAAATCAGATTATAGCTTTTCAAAAAAAAGGAAATAAAGAAGTTAATTAAAAGAGATAAAATTATTATTATAAAAAAAGGCTTGTACGAAATAAACTTGCTTTTTATCCATCCAATTTTTGGACCTACTGCCATAAATATTAAAAAAGGAATTAAAATTGGAGCAATTACTTGATTGTAAAAAGGTGGTCCTACTGAAATATTTGTATTGTAGAGGACTTGAGTAAATATTGGATAAATTGTACCGACAAAGACAGTGGCTAAATAAAACATCATGAACCAGTTGTTACTTAAAATAAAAGTTTCTTTACTCAACGGATTAAGATTTAACTGGTCATTAATTCTTCTTTTGAAAAAAATCATAAATGAAAAAAGTATCATTAAAGACAAAAAAATTAGAATGTAGAGTCCTCTTGAAGGATCATTAGCAAAAGTATGCACTGAATTTAAAATTCCGGATCTAACTAGAAAAGTTCCAGTAACGCTAGAAATAAATGTAATTAAGGATAAAATAAGAACCCAGTTGTAAAGATAATTTCTTTTTTCTAATACCAAAACAGAGTGAGCTAATGCTGTCATACAAAACCAAGGTATTAAT
>CACHHD010000013.1 GCA_902579605.1 uncultured Pelagibacteraceae bacterium | reverse complement strand
TAACCCATAATGGAATTTTTGAAATATAATTTAGTAAAAATGCTATAGCCGTTACCTCAGCTATTAAAAAAATTATCAAATAAAATAATATTAAGAATAGACTTAATCTTAATATTCCTTGACCAAATCTTTTTTGTATAAATTCAGTTAGAGTTAAACCGTTTGGAAACTCTTTTCGGATTTTAGGACCAAAATTATAAAGAAATAGCATTGGTGCAGCCGTTCCTAATGCATAACCGATTACTGCACCTATCCCTCCCCAAGTGGCTGCAGAAGGAGGACCAAATAAAATCCAAGCTCCCAGTGCTGAGGCTGTTAGGCTCGAAGTTAATGAAAACGTATTTTCGTCCCTTTCACCAACAATATAATTTTTATTATTAAATATTTTTTTTTTATTTAAATAACCCAACCATATAAAAAATAGACCAATTAATATTGTGATAGTTATTGTTGTTTGTTGCGATAAAAGTATTTTATCCATATCTCCCTCACTGAATTACCGGTCAGGTTCGTCGGGTATGATCTCAGTCTTTTTGACACCCCGTTTTTTTTTATACTACTATTTTAGGTAAAGAGTCAAACGAAGCTGTATCTATTTTTGACGAATGTTCTCTTCTCATTTTCCAGCCTTTGCTTAGTCCTGCTTGGGCTATACTGATTGCGTATCTTCCATATTTTGTATTAGTATAATCTATAGCTTTCATTAATTTTTTAGATTTATTTTCTAGAAGTGGAGTTAAAAGATTCTGATCGTTTTCATTAGCATCTTTCAATCCCGATAAGATTATTCCAGCTTTTTGATATGAGTATCCATATTTATATATATCTGTTAGTGCTTTAACAGCATTTTTTATTAATTCTATACTATTGCTAGTTGGTATTGCTAAATCTATTGTTTTTGAATTAGAGTAGTATCTTCTATTTTTATCAAATGGACTTGTTCTGATAAATACTGTTATTGTTTTTGCTATTTGATCATCAGCTCTAATTTTCTCTGCTGCATTCAAGCAGTGTGTGATAACTGATTCCTCTAATTCATTTAAATCTTTTACTTTTCTACCAAACGATCTTGAAACACAACAATTCTTTCTTTTTTCTTGATCTATTTGTAGGTCGATACAAGGTACTCCTCTTAGTTCCATCGCTGTTTTTGCACCTAAAACATTCGTTCCTTTTTTAACCCATGTGTTTGAAACTTTTTTTAAATCGTAAGCGTTACTTATATTGTTCTTATGGTAAAACTTAGATAACTGCTTTCCTACCCCCCAAACATCCTCGATTGGAAATTTTTTTAATTTTTCATCAATATTTGTATTTAAATAAATTACACCTGCTTTTTCTTTTTTTGCTATATGATTGGCTACCTTACTTAATGTTTTTGTACTGGCTATACCAACGCTCGTCGGTATACCTGTCCATTTAAGAACTCTTGATCTTATCTCTCTTCCATAATCTTCAACTCCTTTTTCATCTATAAAAGATAAATCAATAAAAGCTTCATCAATTGAGTAAATTTCTACTTTTGGTGAAAAAGTTTTTAATACTTTCATAACTCTTCTCGATATATCTCCATACAATGCGTAGTTTGAAGAATACACTTCAACTTTATTTTTTTTTACTAAGTTTTTTACTTTGAAATAAGGCTCTCCCATTTTAATACCTAAATCTTTTGCTTCTCTAGATCTAGATATTACACATCCATCATTATTTGATAAAACAACCACAGCTTTTTTTTGTATCTTAGGTTTAAAAAGTCTCTCACAGGATACGTAAAATGAATTACAATCTACTAAGGCTATTTTACTTTTCTTAGTTATGTACTTGATGGATGACATAAGTTACTACTCCCCAAATAATTACTTCTTGATCTTTTGCTAAATGAATTCTTTCTGATTTTTTTTTAGATCCAGATGTTAAAAATGTTTCCCCTTTTTCTTTCAGTATTGTTTTAACCACTAATTCATCGTTAACATTGGCTATAACTGTTGAAAGGTTTTTTGGGTTAATGCTTCGATCTACTATTAATAAATCACCATCGTAGATTCCTACACTATTCATAGACTTGCCTTGAACTCTAATTATAAATGTTGCTGGTGAATTTTTTATAAGATGATGATTCAAATCTACATCATCCTCTATGTAATCTGTTGCGGGAGAGGGAAAACCCGCTCCTACTTTGTGTATGTAATAAGGTATTTTCAAATCCATAAATGTTCTTATTTTGTTCTTTTATAGAAAAAAATTTTACTTTAGTCAACCATTATGTGGGGCAATATGCGTTTGGAAAATAGACGGCTGAAAAGTTAAAAGAAAATGTGAAAAAAATTATAATAATTTTTACTTTATTATTAATGACCGCATCAGCAAACGCGGAATCTAAACTTCAAACAATTAAAAAAAATGGAGAGTTAAGAGTTGGAACGACTGGGGATTGGGATCCAATGTCTATGAAAGATCCAGCAACTAATAAGTATAAAGGTTTCGATATAGATGTAATGAAAGAACTCGCAAAAGATTTGGGTGTAAAAGTGAAATTTGTGCCTGCAGAATGGAAAACAATAGTGGCTGGAATTACAGCTGATAGATATGATATTTCAACAAGCGTAACTAAAACTCCGAAAAGAGCTGAAGTAGCCGGTTTTACAGAAACATATTTTAAATATGGAACAGTACCTTTAGTGCTTAAGAAAAACTTGAAAAAGTTTCCAACTTGGGATTCTTTAAATAATAAAAAAGTGAAAATAGCCACTACTTTAGGAACATCTCAAGAAGAAAAAGCGAAAGAATTTTTTCCAAAATCTAAACTTAGATCAATAGAAGCTCCAGCAAGGGATTATCAAGAAGTTTTAGCTGGAAGAGCTGACGGAAATATTACTAGCTCGCTAGAGGCAAACAAATTAGTCATTAAATATCCTCAATTAGCTATTGTGCCAGACGGTGGGAAGAACCCTGCTTTTTTAGCTATGATGGTACCAAAAGGAGATAAGGTTTGGAATGACTACGTCAGTAACTGGATAAAAAGAAAACAAACTTCTGGGTTTTTCATGACTTTAGAAGCAAAATACAATCTTAAAAGCTTATAATTTTAGTTTTAATAACTTCTATTAATTAATATAGTGAATGTGTGAAGGCTAGTAAATTTATTATATTATTATTTATTCTTCCCGGATGTAGTTCTAACTATGAATGGGGTTGGTATATATTAAGTCCAGACAATGTTGAGGGTTTAACCAACTTAAAGTTTTTAATAAGTGGCATTACAACTACAATTTATATATCAATAGTTTCTATATTTTTAGCAATGATCATTGGGTTAATAGTTGCACTACCCTCTTTATCAAACAATAAATTTTTAAGTTTTTTTAATATTGCTTACGTTGAAATAGTGCGTGCAATTCCATTATTAGTTTTGATCCTTTGGATATATTACGGATTACCAATTATGTTGGGAATAAGTTTCTCACCTTTCGTTTCTGGTATAATTGCTTTAACTATTAGTGAAAGTGCTTTTCAAGCTGAGATTTTTAGAGCTGGGATAAATTCTATACACAAAGGTCAGCATGAGGTATCAGAGTCTCTTGGAATGGATTTTTGGAAAAAAATGAGATTAGTTATTCTACCTCAGGCCATCAAAGTTGTTTTGCCAGCAATGGGTAATCAATTTGTTTATGTGTTAAAGATGTCGTCATTGGTATCAATTATTGGAATTGCTGATCTTACAAGGAAAGCAAATGAATTAGTTACAACTACTTACAGACCCCTGGAAATTTATACCTTTTTAATTTTAGAATATTTAGTTTTAATTTTGGTTGTATCTTATTTTGTAAGAAAATTAGAAAATAAATTAAAATACGAATAATTTTTTAAAAGAGACTCTAAAGACTTTTTTTAAAAAAAAAGGAACAAAAGCTAATACTATTATTCCCATACACCAATTAGTTGCCATTATTGTATAAAAAATATCCTGATATTCTCCATTTCTTATATTTATAACGTACCACAACGACATAAATGGTATTAATGTTAATCTAAGAATAGTCATATACAAACTATAAATTGGTTTTTTAAGTGCTTGAAATAAAGCTGAAGTGATAAAGAATACTGGATACACTGGTCCAATTAAAGCTGCGACTTGTAAATAAAGTGCTCCACTTTTGATAACTTGAGGATCATTGGTAAATAGCGAAATTATGATTTCAGATGACAAAAATATAAAAATGCCAGCTAATACCATGAATCCAGAACCAAACATTAGTGCTTTTCCATAAACTTCTTTGACCCTAAAGTGCATTTTTGCTCCATAATTTTGACCAGCAATTGATAAAACGGCGGTGTTTAAACCTATGACAGGTAGTAATAAAACTTGTTCTATTCTGACTGCTGTACCATAACCTGCTGTTGCTAGCTCACCGAATTGACCAACAAAATAGAAAATATTAAATACTCCGAACATTATCATTAACATAGTAAACATAATTGGAACTGACTGTTTAAAAAGTATGCTGATGTAATCAAATTTTGGTTTAAAGCATTCTAGGTACAGATACTTTTTTAACTTACAACAATAAACTTTATTAGCTAAATATAATAAACCTATACACTGAGATACTAATGTGGCTATTGCTAAACCAGCAATTCCAAATGCTGGAATAAATCCATAACCAAAAATAAATAAAGGATTAAGAAATATATTTAAGAAGAAAGTAAATATTAAAACGTTTCTATAACTTTTCGTATCACCTTGTGCATTCAAAGTTCCATTTAAAGATAACTGTACTAATACAATTATGGCACCAAAAAATATTATATCTAAATATTCACGTGTTAAAATTATACTTTCTTCAGTAGAGCCCATAATTCTTAAAAGTTCGTCAGAAAAATTTAAACCAAACAAAGTTACAAAAATTGAGATTACAATTGCTAGAACTATAGACTGAGCAACGTACATAGAAGCTTTTTTGTCTTCTTTAGCTCCTATAGAGTTACTTATTAAAGCTGTGGTTCCAGCACCAATACCAACAGCCACAGCTATTGCTATAAAATAAATTGGCCAAGATTTAGCTATTGCTGCAAGTGCCTCTGGAGAAATTCTTCCTGCAAAATAAGTATCAACTAGATTATAAAAAGTTTGAAAAAGAGATCCAGTACTAGCGGGTATAGTTACTTTTCTTAAAAGTTGCCAAATTGAACCTTTTGTTAAATCCATATTTAATATTCCTTTTGAAACTTATGCTTCTTTCCCACTTTTTTAGCAAGATTAATTTGATTCTGCCTCATTCGAAATCTTGATTTTTGCAAACTTGATAGTGTGTCATAACACCTTTCACAAGAAACACCCTCTTCATATTTTTTTGATCTTTTATCTTTTGTCGATATAGGTTTCCGACAACCTCCACAAATTGAATAAGTTCCTTGTTTTAATTTATGCTTTAAAGAAACTCTATTATCGAAAACAAAACATTCTCCTTTCCACAAACTATCTTTTTTTTTAGTTTTATTGAGATAATTAAGTATTCCACCTTTTAATTGAAACACGTTTTTGAAACCCTTTTTTTTTAAAAAAATTGATGCCTTTTCACATCTAATGCCTCCAGTGCAGAACATCGCAACAGGTTTGGTCTTTTTGATATCGTTTAAAAATTTTGGAAAATCTCGAAAATTTTGTATATTTGGATTCATTGCATTCTTAAAAGTGCCAACGCTATATTCGAAGGGTTTTCTCGCATCAATTAGAAGAGTTTCTTTTTTTGTAATCAATTTGTTCCAAGATTTTCCAGACAAATACCTATTATGTCTTTTGCTTTCACTCTTAATTTTTAAACCAAATGGTACAACTTCTTTTTTTATTTTTACTTTTGCTTTGTGAAATGGTTGAAAACGACTAGTAGAAATATTTCTATTATCAAAGTCAGAGAATTTAAATTTTTTTTTTAGTAATATTAAAATTTTAGAAATATCTTTACTTTTGCCTGCAAGGGATCCATTAATACCTTCTGATGAGATAATAACTGATCCTCTAATGCTGGTATTAGATATTATGTTTTCAAGATAAGTTTTATATTTTTTTAATGAATTAATCTTTTTAAACTTGTAAAATCCAGAAATAGTGAACATTATTTTTTAATACAAATAGTTAACCCATCACCAATAGGAATTATGTTCTTTGTAATCCTTTTATCTTGTTTAACATGGTTGTTAAAATCCCTTATAATACTTGTAAATTTTTCATTATTTGCATCGTCAGCAACTTCACCATGCCATAATACGTTATCAATAACTATTAGACCTTTTTTATCTATCAAATCTATACAGGATTCATAATAATTTAGGTAATTTTCTTTATCAGCATCAATAAAAATTAAATCAAATAATTTGTTTGTATCTTTTAATTCCCTCAAACCCTCTATAGCTGGTTTGATAATTTGTTTAATCCTTTTTTCTTTTGCTTTGTCATAAAAGTATTTAGCCTTATTACTAAATTCAAGATTTTTATCTAAACTAATTAAAGTTCCATCAGGAGGAAGTGCCATGGCCATGGATAAAGCACTAAATCCAGTAAAACTACCAATTTCTAAAATTTTTTTTATATTAGAAACTTTTATCAATGTTTGTAAAAATTGAGCTTGTGATATAGATATTTGTAATCTTTGCTGATCTCCTAAACTTATATTGTGCTGAATTATTTCATTTTGAACATCAGATAAAGTTTCTGAGTGATCAATAATATATTTTTCAAGACTTTCAGTTAAATCTAATTTTTTAGGCATATTTAGCCTTTTAAAAGTTTTTTTAAGATTTCGTTTGTTAATTGCGGATTAGCTTTTCCGCCTGATTGTTTCATAACTTGACCAACAAAAAAACCAAATAATTTTTCTTTACCAGACTTATATTGATCAACTTTGTCTTTATTTTTAGTTAGTATTTGATTTATAATTTTTTCTAATTCTTTAGGGTCACTTTGCTGTTTCATCCCTTTTGATTCTATAATTTTTTTTGGATTGTCCCTACTTTCTACCATTAGTTCAAAAACTTCTTTTGCTATTCTGCCAGAAATTTCACCTGATTTTATTGATTGAACCAACTCTGCGAGATTTTTAGCAGAGATAGGTGAGTTAGATATATTTAGTCCTTTATCATTTAGCATCGCAAATAAATCACCCATCATCCATGTGGCAGCAAGTTTTTTATCAGTTAATTTTGCAACCTCCTCATAATAATTTGAAATTTCTTTTTCTGAAACTAACACATTTGCTTCATATGAATTAAGTCCGTAATCGTTCATAAATCTTTCTTTTTTATTATCAGGTAACTCCGGTAAAGATTTTTTTAAATCATCTATTAATTTTTGTTCAATTTTGAGAGGCAAAAGATCTGGATCTGGAAAATATCTGTAATCATGAGCATCTTCTTTGGATCTCATTGATCTTGTCTCATTTTTTTTTATATCGAAAAGTCTTGTTTCCTGCTCAATCTTTTTCCCTTCGTCTAATAATTCGACTTGCCTATTGGCTTCGTATTCTATTGCCATCTGCATAAATTTTATTGAATTTACATTTTTTATTTCACATCTTGTTCCAAATTTTTTATCTCCTACTTGTCTTACTGATACATTTACATCAGCTCTTAATGAGCCCTCTTGCATATTACCATCACAAGTTCCTAGATATCTCATTATAGTTCTAAGTTTTTTTATGTAAGCATTAACTTCTTCTGGAGATCGAAGATCTGGTTTGCTTACAATTTCCATAAGTGCAATTCCAGAACGATTTAAATCGACATAAGTGCTTGATGGGTCCATATCGTGAATACTTTTACCTGCATCTTGTTCTAGATGAAGTCTTTCAATACCAATCTCTTTTGAACCATAAGGCATATCTAATAAAACTTTTCCTTCACCAACGATAGGATTTTTATACTGTGAGATCTGATAACCTTGAGGAAGGTCTGCATAAAAATAATTTTTTCTATCAAAAACAGAATTATTATTAATCTTTGCATTTAATCCTAAACCAGTCCTAATAGCTTGGTTTATGCACTCTTTATTTATAACTGGCAGCATGCCAGGAAAAGCAGAGTCTATAAGACTTACTTGGCTATTAGGTTCAGCTCCAAATTTAGTTGCTGAACCAGAGAAAAGTTTTGAGTTTGAAGATACTTGAGCATGAACTTCCAAACCAATTATTACCTCGTACTTGTTTCTCTCTCCTTTTATAAAATAATCAAATTTATCTTTACTCATAACCACCAATTTTTTATTTCATTTTTAAAATTACAATTTTTTTCAAAAGCAAAAGCCACATTCAATATATTTTGCTCATCTAAAGTCTTTCCAATTAACTGCAACCCTAGTGGATAGCCCTTTTTATCTAGGCCTGCTGGTACCGATATTGCAGGTAAACCAGCTAAATTCACTGGCACAGTAAATATATCATTGAGATACATAGAAATAGGGTCATTTGTCTTTTCACCAATTTTAAAAGCAGAACTAGGTGTTGACGGTGTCAAAATAGCATCGACCTTGCCAAAATTTTCATCAAAATCTTTTTTGATAAGCTGTCTAACTTTTTGAGCTTTAAGATAATAAGCATCATAATATCCTGATGATAAAACGTAAGTACCAATTAAAATTCTTCTCTTAACCTCATCTCCAAATCCTTCAGATCTTGTGTTTTCATACATTTCAATTAAATCATTTACTTTTGATGATCTATAACCATACTTTACTCCATCATATCTAGCCAAATTTGAAGATGCTTCAGCTGGTGCAACTATATAATATGTTGGCAGTGCGTACTTTGTATGAGGGAGTGAGATATCAATGATGTCAGCGCCTAAGTCTTTTAAAATACTTTTTCCCTTGTTCCATAATTCATCAATTTCTTTTGGCATATTTTCAACTCTATATTCCTTAGGTATACCAATTTTAAGACCTTTAATATCTGTTTTCAAATTTTTTGAATAATTTTCTTTTTTCTTTTCTATAGATGTAGAGTCTTTTTTATCAAAACCGGCCATAGCCTCTAACATGATCGAACAATCTTTAACAGATTTAGTCATGGGACCAGCTTGATCAAGTGATGAAGCAAATGCAACAATTCCCCAACGCGAACACAATCCATAAGTGGGTTTTAATCCGACAGTTCCAGTGAAAGAAGCAGGCTGTCTTATTGATCCACCTGTATCTGTACCTATTGTTGCAGGAGTTAAATCAGCTGCAAGTGCAGATGCAGATCCACCAGATGATCCTCCAGGAACAGTGTCCTTAGCTATCGGATTTATAACATTTCCAAAATAACTTGTTTCATTAGATGATCCCATTGCATATTCATCACAATTCAATTTACCGAGTAAGATTGCTCCCTCTTTCCATAAATTTTCTGTAACAGTAGACTCATATTGAGGTATAAAATTTTCAAGCATTTTACTACCAGCGGTAGTTTTAAATCCATTAGTACAAAAAAGATCTTTTACAGCCAATGGGATTCCTGGGAGTAAAGAGTTTAAATTTGGTTTTTTATCAAAATCTTTTGATTTTTTAATTGTATGTTCAAAACAGGTAGTTATAAAAGAATTAAGTTTTTTGCTTTTATTAACTTTATCTATATAAAGATTGACAAGTTCTTCAGATTTAATCTCTTTTTTTTTTATTAAATCTATTATTTCTGATAAGTTTTTTTTTATAATTTCTGACATTATTCAATTACCTTTGGAACAACAAAAAATTCTTCATTTTTTTTCGGCGAATTTTCAAGAATTTTATCTCTTATTTTTCCATCATTTATTTTATCTTCTCTTGATCTAAGCGGTGTGTTTAAAATTGAAGATAATGGCTCTACTTTATCAGTATTTAACTCATTTAATTGCTCTATAAATTTAAATATAGAAGTCAAATCTTTAGCTAATGAGTCTGATTTTTTTGAATCTATAGAAATTCTAGCTAACTTACTAATATGTTTAATTTTATCTTTATCTATGGACATCTGTGATTTATGTTATTTATATAGGAAATTAATATCATAAAATATAATAAATAAATGTTGGATATTGAGGAATTTAAGAAAAAACTAGACAAAAAATCAAGGCTAATAGGCATTGATCCTGGAAAAAAGCGTATAGGAATAGCTATTTCAGATGAAAATAAAAAAGTTGCTACTCCGTACACAACTATAATTAAAAAAGATTATTCTAGTTTTTTGGCTCAAATAAAGAAAATAGTTCATGATAATACTATTAAAGGTATTGTGATTGGAAACCCAATAAATATGGATGGGTCATCTGGTTCTTCCTCTCAATCTGCAAAAGACTTAGCTATAAATTTATCAAAAGATGTTACACAAAATATCACAATGTGGGATGAGAGATTATCAACTGAGGGGGCTTTCAATTTATCTAGCAATTTAGATATAAATGTAAGTAAAAAGGTCCAAAAATTAGACGAAAATGCGGCTCAATTCATATTACAAGGAGCTTTAGATTATTTAAATAAAAATAATACTTGATAAGATAGCACAAAAGGCCTATAGAGTTGATTTTAATGGCAGTAGAAAAAAAGATTTCAGCTATTAAAAACTCACCCAAACATCTATTAGGTATCCAAAATTTATCAATTTTAGAAGCTAAAAAAATTCTTAATGAAGCAAAGACCTTCATAAAATTAAATAGAAGTAATACTAAAAAATTAGACACATTAAGAGGCAAAACTCAAATTAATTTATTTTTTGAACCATCGACTAGAACACAAAGTTCATTTGACTTGGCTGGCAAAAGATTGGGCGCTGATGTTATGACTATGAATATGAGTAATTCCGCTTTAAAAAAAGGTGAAACTCTTATTGATACTGCCATGACATTAAATGCTATGCATCCAGATTTAATTGTAATAAGACATCAGGACTCAGGGGCACCAAATTTACTTTCACAAAAAGTTAATTGTGCTGTAATTAACGCAGGTGATGGTAGGAGAGAACACCCTACTCAAGCATTGCTCGATGCTTTAACAATAATTAGTCGTAAAGGTAATATTGAAGGTCTCAAGATAGCAATTTGTGGAGATATTCTCCATTCTAGGGTTGCTAGATCAAATATTTATTTAATGAATATGCTTGGAGCAGAAGTAAATGTTATTGCACCTAAAACTTTAATGCCAAAATCTATTGAACGATTAGGCGTTAGAGCTTTTACAGATATGAAAAAAGGTTTAGATGGTTGTGACATTGTTATGATGTTGAGATTACAAAACGAAAGAATGCAAGGATCATTTCTTCCATCAAAAAGAGAATACTATGAATATTTTGGACTCACACCAGAAAAATTAAAATTTGCAAATAAAAATGCTCTTATTATGCACCCCGGTCCTATGAATAGGGGAGTAGAAATAGATACTAAATTAGCTGATGATATTAATGTAAGTCTAGTAAAAGAACAGGTTGAACTTGGAGTAGCTGTTAGAATGGCATGTTTAAAATTATATTGTAAATGAATGAAAAAATTATAATAAACGCTAGAATTGTTGACCCATCCCAAAAATTAGATGAAATGGGTTCAATAATTATCGATAAAAATGGAAAAGTTAAATCTATTGGTAAAAAAGTAACTAAAAAAGACTCTCCAAATGCTGAAGTAATTGATGTTAAAAAAAATCTAGTAATACCTGGTATTGTTGATATGAAAGCTTTTGTCGGTGAACCAGGATTTGAATATAAAGAAAATTTTAGGACCCTAAGCCAAGCAGCTCTTGCAGGTGGTGTAACTTCCATTGTTACGATGCCTAACACAAAGCCTATTATAGATAATGTATCCATGGTTGATTTTATAATGAGACGTGGACGAGATAAATCAAAAATTAATCTCTTTCCATGTGCTTCTCTCACAAAACAAATGGAAGGTAAGCTGATGACAGAATTTGGTTTATTGTCAGCAAAAGGAATTATTGGATTTAGTGATGTAAACAAAACAGTTCAAAATACAGAAACTATGGCCAGAATAATGGACTACGCATCTGATATTGGTGTTTTAATTATGCAGCACGCTGAAGATTATGAATTATCAAAAAACAGGTGTATTAATGAAGGTGAAGTGTCTAATAGACTTGGATTGAGTGGAATTTCATCTATCGCAGAAAAAATTATTATAGAAAGAGATCTCGCGTTATTAGGTGAATTCCCGTGTAGGTACCATATAAATCAAATTTCATCTCAAAATTCCTTAGAAGTTATAAAAAAAAATAAATCTAATGGTAAAAAATTTAGTGTTGGAGTTTCGATTAACAATATTTCTCTAAATGAGAACGATATTGGGGACTTTAAGACTTTTTTAAAATTATCACCTCCTCTTCGACTTGAAAACGATAGAAGTGCTTTAGTAGAAGGAATAAAAAAAGGATTGATTGATGTTATTGTTTCAGATCACACGCCAGAAGATGAGGAAAGTAAAAGACTTCCTTTTGCCCAAGCAGCAACTGGGGCAATCGGAGTAGAAACTCTTCTGCCTCTAGCATTAGAATTGTATCATAACGAGTCTTTGCCACTTGCTAAAATTATTGAATGTTTAACAATAAATCCATCTAATATTCTTAAAATAAAAAAAGGTACTTTAAAAAAAGGGTTTGATGCAGATCTTTGTATTATTGATTTAAATAAACCGTGGATAGTCAAAGCTGGAAACCTTAAATCTAAATCAAAAAATACGGCTATCGAGGACAAAAAGTTACAGGGAAAAGTTTTAATGACTTTTTTAAAAGGCGAGCTTGTATTTAAAAATTAAAAAAATGGAAATTATTATTTTATCTTTATCTTCTTATATTTTAGGCTCTATTCCCTTTGGTTTAATTTTAACTAAAGTTTTTTTAAAAAAGGATGTAAGAAAAATTGGTTCTGGAAACATTGGTGCTACAAATGTTTTGAGAACTGGTAATAGGATCTTAGCTTTATTAACTTTAGTACTCGATATTGTTAAAGGTTATTTTGTTGTAAAAATTTCTTCTATTTATTTTCCTAACTCAGTGTACCTAATAGGTTTAATTTGTTTTATCGGCCATATTTTTCCTATTTGGTTAAAATTTAAAGGTGGTAAAGGAGTGGCGGTTTACGTTGGAATAATTTTAGCATTATCATTTAAGTTAGCTTTAATTTTTGGAATTATATGGTTAATTGTTTTATTTGCTTTTAGATATTCTTCTCTTTCATCTATATTAGCTTCATCATCACTAATACTTTATAATTCAATTTTTAATGATAAATTTTCAAGTATCTTTTTAATTCTATTTTTTTTAATTATATTGTATACCCACAAACAAAATATCTTGAGAATTAAAGATAGAAAAGAAACTAAAATAAAGTTTTAATTTATTAGGTTTTTCTAGGTAAAAATTATTTAAGTTTGACATTTATACTAAATTTTGAAATTAAGTCTTTAATATGAATTTAGTTATAGTTGAAAGCCCTGCTAAAGCTAAAACAATTAATAAATATTTAGGATCTGAATACAAGGTTTTAGCTAGCTATGGTCATATTAGAGATTTACCTTCAAAAAATGGATCGGTAGATCCTGAAAAAAATTTTGAAATGCAATGGGAGCTGGACTCTTTCTCTAAAAAATATCTAAAGGAGATAACTGATGCTGCGAAAGAGAGTGATAAAATAATTCTCGCTACTGACCCCGATCGTGAAGGTGAGGCTATTGCATGGCATGTTAAACAAGTTTTGGATGATAAAAAACTTTTAAAAGGTAAAAAACTTGAACGAGTGGTATTCAATGAAATTACAAAGAACGCTGTTTTGAAAGGAATAAATAATCCAAGAGAAATAGAAGATACACTGGTGAAAGCTTACTTGGCTAGAAGAGCGTTAGATTATTTAGTTGGTTTTAATATTTCACCAATATTGTGGACAAAGCTTCCCGGTTCTAAATCAGCTGGAAGAGTACAATCTGTTGCTCTAAAACTAATAACCCAAAGAGAGCACGAAATTGAGTCTTTTAAGCCGGAAGAGTATTGGTCACTTAATGCTAATTTTAAAAATTTAAAAAGTGATATTATATTTTCAAGATTAAATATTATTGATAATAAAAAAGTAGAAAGATTCAGTTTTAAAAATAAAAAAGACATTAATGAAGTAATTGAAAAAATTAAAAAACATAAATACCTAATTAAAGACGTAAGTTCAAAAATTGTAAGAAGAAACCCATCAGCTCCATTTACTACTTCTACACTTCAGCAAACATCGTCTGGAAAGTATGGGTTTGGTGCATCTAGAACTATGCAAATAGCTCAAAGATTATACCAAGGAATTGAAATTGAAGGTGAAACTATTGGATTAATAACTTATATGAGGACAGATGGGACAAATATTTCCAATGAGGCTGTTAAAGATTTTAGATCTTTTATTGGAAAGGACATTGGTAAAAATTATTTACCTGAAAGCCCAAATAATTTTAAAGGAAAAAAAGCTAAAAATGCCCAAGAAGCTCACGAAGCTATTAGACCAACTGATATAAAGAAAAAACCAGCCGAAATGAAAAAATATCTTAGTTCAGATCAATTTAAATTATATGATCTTATATGGTCAAGAGCCTTGGCTTCTCAAATGAAATCTGCAGAATTTAATAGAAATACAATTCAAATTAATTCCGATGACAGCACAATTCAATTTATCTCTAGTGGTTCAGTAATTAAGTTCGATGGTTTTTTAAAAGTTTATTCTTTACAAGATGAAGAAGAAGAAAAAAATATTCTTCCTGAGGTAAAACTAGGTGAGAAAATATCTATAGCAGAATTAATAGATGAACAACATTTTACATCACCACCTCCAAGATATTCAGAAGCTAGTTTAGTAAAAAAAATGGAGGAACTAGGTATAGGAAGACCATCTACTTATGCTAGCATTATATCAGTTTTATCAACTAGAAACTACACAGAACTAATAAACAAAAGATTTCATCCCACAGATAGAGGAAAATTACTTTCAGCATTTTTGGAAAAGTTATTTTCTAAGTATGTGGATTACAATTTTACTGCTGATTTAGAAAATCAACTTGATGAAATCACAAGTGGAAAAACAAATTATTTAAATGTTTTAGAGGCTTTTTGGAAAGATTTTTACAATGATGTGGGTTCTGTCAAAGATATTAGAACTAGAGAAGTATTAGATTTATTAAATGAGAGCCTTGGTGACTTAATTTTTGAAAAAAATGAAAAAGATCAAATTGATAGAAAATGTAAAATTTGCGAAAATGGTATTTTAAGCCTTAAAAATAGTTTTAGAGGTGGAGCATTTATTGGTTGTTCTAATTACCCAGAGTGTAAATTTACTAGGCCTCTCTCTAAAGCAAAAGCATCTCAACAATCATTCTTAGCTGAACCAAAACTAATTGGCCAAAATGAAAGTGGAAAGGATATTTTTCTAAAAATTGGAAGATTCGGACCGTATTTACAGTACGAATTAACTGAAGCTACAGTAGAAAAAGAAATAAAAAAAAGAAAAAGTAAAAAGAAAAAATTGGAAAATAACTTAAAAAACGTTTCTATACCAAAAGGCTTACCTATAGAGGATGTCAACTTAGAAAAAGCTATATATTTATGTTCTTTACCAAAAATTATTGGAAAACACCCTGAGTTAAATGAGGATATTACAATTAATGTTGGTAGATTCGGTCCTTACTTAAAATGTTCAAATAAATCAGCCAGATTAGAATCTATTGAGGATCTTTTTTCAATAGGTCTTAATCGTGCTATAGCCTTAATATCTGAAGCTAAGCCAGGAAGAATTTCTTCATCTGAAATTAAAAATATTGGTGAACATCCTGAAGACAAAAAGCCAGTGAAAGTAATGAAGGGACAATATGGGCCATATATTAAATATAAATCACTAAATGCAACGATTCCTGAGGATAAAGATCCAAATGAAATTACTATGCAAGAAGCATTAATATTAATAGAAAAAAGAAGAGAATATGATAAATCTAAGAAAAGGAAAAAAAAATGAAATATATTTTTATAATAATATCTTTAGTATTTTTTAATATAAATTATGTTAACGCAGAAGATCAGTGTGAAGGACTTATGGCTAAACTTAAAGCTAAATGTAACATTGTTGGAAAAAGTATGGATAAGATGAGAGAGTTTAGTAAAGAAAATAAAACTATTGGTCAATCTTTAGGAATAAGCGATGAGGGGGAAAAAAAGAAAACATTAAGAGAGTTTAGCAAAGAGAATAGAACTATCGACCAAACTTATAGAAATATTAAAGAAAAGCTTAAAAAAAAAAAATAAGTGGGTATTTTAGAAAAACTTAAAAGTTTAAAAATTGAATTACCAGAAGCCCCTGCTCCTGTTGGCTCATACGTAGCTTATAAAAAGTCAGGTAACCTTTTATTTATCTCTGGTCAAATTTCTATAGAAAAAAATGGGAACTTAATAAAGGGAAAAGTTGGTTCAGATATTGATTTAAAAAAGGGGCAACTTGCTGCAAGAACATGCTGTATCAATATAATTGCTCAATTAAAAAAAGCATGTAATGGTAATTTAGATAATGTTAAATCTTGTATACAGCTAGCTGGATATGTTAATTCAGTAGATAATTTTATTGATCAACCAAAAGTTATTAATGGAGCCTCGGAACTAATAACTGAAGTGTTTGGTAATCTTGGTGTCCATACAAGATCGGCGGTGAGTTCTAACTCTTTGCCTCTAGGAGCAGCTGTGGAGATAGTGTCAATTTTTGAAATTAAATAATATCTGGTCTACCTACGGAAAAATACTTTATTTTTTTATTTTTCATGTCAGAAAAATTATATAAATTTCGAAGATCAAATATTTTAAACTTTTTATTTTTAACTATCTTATTAAATTCCAAAGACTTAAACTCATCCCATTCAGTGTGCAAAATTATCAAATCAGCATTTTTACAAGCTAAATTTATATCTTTAATATACTTACAATTTTTTAAATTACTAAAACTGCTCTTTGGACCAGTTGGATCATAATAAGTTATTGTGGCTCCCTTATTACAAAAATAAGGTATCATTTTAAGACTTACCGAATCTCTCATATCATCAGTGTTTGGTTTGAAAGTAACTCCTAAGAAAACAATCTTTTTTCCTTTTAATGCACCTAAAATTTTTTTAATTCTATTGATGTGTAATATTTTTCTGTTTTCATTTGATTTTATCACACTTTTAACTATTGATAACTCTGTATTAAACTTCTTACCAGTAGACACTAAACCTTTAGTATCTTTAGGAAAGCAAGATCCACCATAAGCTGGCCCAGCTCTTAAAAATCTACTTCCAATTCTTATATCGCTACCCATACCTAATGATATATCTTGAACATTTATGTCTGCTTTTTCACATAAATTTGCTAATTCATTTATAAAAGTAATTTTTGTTGCTAGGAATGCATTAGATGCATATTTTATCAATTCAGCTCCTCTTCTTGACGTAGTAAAGAAAAGTGCTCCTTTATTAATCAAGGGTTGGTAAAGTTTTTTTAAAGTTTTAAAATATTTTTTTTTGTTTGATCCTATTACGATTCTATCGGGAAATCGAAAATCTCTTACAGCCTCTCCTTCTCTCAAAAATTCAGGATTTGAAATAATGTCTATATTTTTCTTTTTAAGTTTTTTAAGAATTTTTTCGATTTTGTCTCCTGTTCCTACTGGGACTGTTGATTTAGTGATGATTATTTTTTTCTTTTTAGTACACTTTGCTATCTCTTTTACTGCTTTTAATACATAAGACAAATCAACTTCTTGAGATTTTTTTTTATTTGGTGTACCAACGCAAATAAAAATAAGTTCTGATTGTGACACTGCTTTTTTGATTTCAGTTGTAAATTTTAATCTTCCTACGTTATAATTTTTTTTGATAAGCTCGTCTAAACCAGGTTCATAAATCGTTGAAAAACCAGAATTAAGTTTGTTAATCTTTTTAATATCCTTGTCTACGCAAATAACTTTATTACCTAAATCTGCAAAACATGTTCCGCTTACTAATCCGACGTAACCAGTTCCTATCATACATAAATTCATTTTTTTTCCCTTGATATTTTTATTCCAGAATTTATGTAACCATTTAAAGTTCCACAATCTAAATATTTTCCTTTAAAAATGTTTCCATAAAACAGTTCGTTCTCTTTAATTAAACTTTTAATCGCATCAGTAATATGAATTTCATTGCCTTGGCCAGGCTTAAGTTCTTTAATTTTTCGTAGTATTAATTTTGGTAAAATGTATCTGCCAATAATTGCGTAATTTGAGGGTGCTTCTTTTATCTTAGGTTTTTCAATTACGTCCGTAATTTTAAAATAATTTTTATTTTTGTTTTTTAAGGATAGAATTCCCCATCTAGAAACGTCTTTTTTTTTTACTGATTTAGTTGCTATAACGGAGCAATTCATTTTATTGTGTAATTTTATCATTTCCTTAGTGCAATTTTTTTTTATAATTAAATCGTCGGGTAATAAAATTAAAAAATATTTTCCTTTAATATATTTTTTACACTTTAAAATAGCATCTCCTGTTCCTTTAGGTTGATTTTGATAAACAAATTTAATCATATTTCTATATTTTTTGATTTTTTTAAATTCTTTTATTATACGTAAATCTTTTTTCTTTTTAATAATCTGTCGATAAAGTTTGTCGTTAAAAAAATATTTTTTGATACTTTTTTTTTTATTGGATATTATAAAAATAAATTGTCTAACGCCTGCATCGATGCATTCTTCAAGT
>CACHHD010000012.1 GCA_902579605.1 uncultured Pelagibacteraceae bacterium | reverse complement strand
GAAAAAATGATAAATGAAATTAATAACGATTTACGTTCAAATAAAAAAATGTTTAGAATTTTGCAAGGTGATGTAGGATCTGGAAAAACTATAGTTTCATTTTTAACGTCTGCAAGTGTTTTAGAAACTGGTTTTCAATCGGCGCTTATGGCTCCAACAGCAATTTTAGCAAAACAACATTATAATTTAGCAAAAAAAATATTTAGAGGTACTAAAGTTAAAATCCAACTTTTAACTGGAAAAACTAACATCAAGTTAAAAAAGAAAACTTTGAGTGAATTAAAAAGTGGAGATATAAACTTATTAATAGGAACACACGCTTTATTTCAAAAGAAAATTGAATTTAAGAATTTAGGGTACATCATAATTGATGAACAACATAAATTTGGAGTTAAACAACGAATGTCTTTTGCAGAAAAAGGCGGGAAAAATTGTGATGTATTGTTAATGTCAGCTACACCAATACCACGTACAATGATGTTAACTATTTATGGTGACATGGATGTCTCAAGATTATTTGAAAAACCAAGGAATAGATTACCAATTTTAACTTATTCAAAACCTGAAAAAAAAATTAATGAACTAGTAGAAATTATTAAAAAAGATTTATCAAACAACAATCAAGTTTTTTGGGTTTGTCCCTTAATTAAAGATTCACAAGTATTAGACTACTCTTCCGTTACAAAAAGATATAACTGGCTTAAAAAAAAATTTCCGTCACAAGTAGGTATTTTACATGGAGAACTTAACCCTGATGAAAAAAATGAAATATTAGAAAAATTTTTACAAAAAAAAACTAAAATATTAGTATCTACAACAGTAATTGAGGTAGGAATTGACTTTCCTGATGCAAATTTAATAATTATTGAAAATGCAAATAAATTTGGTTTGGCACAATTACACCAATTACGTGGTAGAGTTGGTAGAGGATCAAATCAAGGAATGTGCATTTTATTATTCAAAGATAATCTTTCAAAAAATAGCATTCAAAGAATAAAAATTTTAAAAAAATCAAGTGACGGTTTTTTTATTGCAGAGGAAGATATGAAAATGAGAGGTTTTGGAGATATTATAGGCTATCAACAAAGTGGAGAAAAATTTTTCAAAATTGCTGATCCAGTTGCCCATAGTGATCTTTTTATTTATGCTGAAAATTATTTAAAAGAAATTGAAAATAAAAACCTTGATAAATTTGATTTTTTAATCAAGTTGCATGATAAAGCTGAAATTATATATTCAAAGAGTGATTAATCTATCTCGGATGTTCCGGCAGACACTATAAATTTTGATGCTTGTTCAAAACTTATATCTAGGTAAATAAGATTTTTTTTCGGGACCATCAATAAAAAACCACTTGTTGGATTAGGTGTTGTTGGAACAAATACGTTTATTAGCTCATTTCCAATTTTATCATTAATTATTCCTTTATTTTCTTTTGTTGCAAAACCAACTGCCCATACATCTCTTTTAGGATACTCTAATAAAACTACACTTTTTTGTTTATTATCACTTTTAGTCAAACTTTCAGTCATTTGATTAATTGCAGAATAAATAGTTCTTAAAATAGGTATCTTTTTTAAAATTCTATTTATTAATTCAAAAATTTTTTTTCCCAAAAAGGATAGAGATAACCATCCCATTAAAGTTATCAAAAAAATAGCTATTATAATTTCTAGGCCAGGTATCTCAAAAGGCAAGTAGCTATTTGGATTTAGTTCTTTAGGAAGTAAATTAGTCGATATTTTTATTATGAATAAAGATAAATAAAGCGTTATACCAATAGGTATCAATACTACTGCGCCAGCAAAAAAGTAGTTTCTTAAACTTGATAAAATTGATCTTTTTTTTCGTTTTTCAGCCATTAATTATAACTAGAATATATTATAAATATTAATATCAATATAAAAATTGCAATTAATAATTTATTATTTAAAATCATGAATCTGATGAAGTATAACATAAATAGACGGAAATTTCTTGGCTTATTTGGTTGTGGATGTTGCTCATTATTAATGCCATCTTGTTCAACTGTGCCTATTACTGAAAGGAGACAATTAAGTCTTATTCCTGAAACAACTATTAATCGGCAAGCTGCACAAGCATATGCTCAGTTTAAAAGCAAAGCTAAATTAATAACTAAAGGAAAGCAACTAAAAGAAATAAAAGAAATCGGTAGACGCATAGAAAAATCTGTTACTACTTTTTTTTTAAATAAAGGTGAAAAAGATCCAACAGCATCATTTGGTTGGGATTATATTTTAGTTGACAATGACAAAATTGTAAATGCTTGGTGTATGCCAGGAGGTAAAATTGCTGTTTATACAGGTCTTTTAAAAATTACAAAAAATATTGATGCTCTTTCAGTAGTTATGGGTCATGAAATAGCACATGCGGTTGCTAGACATTCTGTAGAAAGAGCAAGCCAGGCTATGACAATAAATATTGGAACACAAGTTGCTGATGTTTTTTTAGGAGGAGCTATTAATAGAACACGTAATACCGTAGGTCAAAACACTGGTTTAGATATTTTTCAATTAGGAATTATGAATCCTTTTGGGAGAAAACAAGAAACCGAAGCTGATTATCTGGGTTTAATTTTTTCATCTTTGTCGGGATATGACATTAGAGAGTCTGTTAAATTATGGCAAAGAATGGCAAAAAAAAACGAAGGTAAAGAGCCCCCTGTATTTTTAAGCACTCACCCATCAAGCAAAAAGAGAATAGAAAATTTAAATAATTGGATTCAAGAAGTAATTATTAAGTACCCACCAATACCAACTTAAAATTGATATGGTGAGCCCTGATGGACTCGAACCATCGACACCCTCCTTAAAAGGGAGGTGCTCTACCAACTGAGCTAAGGGCCCAAAGAATTCAATCCCTTTTACATATAAATGATAAAAAATTCAATGCAATTTATTAATAAAATAAATTGATATACCTATTGTAAAATTTATTGAAAGTGCGACTCTTAATACTTTTCCTTATTTCATACATGAATTGTTGATAAAAATTTATATTATGTAACGAAATTAACATTGAAGCCAAAAGTTCATTATTTTTAATAAGATGATTAAGGTAGCTTTTTGAATAACTATTGAGTTCTCTTAAATTACATTTGCTGTCTAAAGGAGATTTGTCATTTTTATATTTTGAATTTTTGAGATTGACCTTGCCTTCCCAGGTAAAAGCTAATCCTGTTCTGCCTGATCTAGTTGGCATTACACAGTCGAACATATCAACGCCCTCTTTTACAGCACCCAATATATCTGCTGGAGTTCCAACACCCATTAAATATCTGGGTTTATTTATTGGCATATAATTTGTGATATTTTTTACTGTTTTAAACATTTCCTTTTGGGTTTCACCTACTGCTAAACCTCCAATGGCATACCCATCAAATCCGATATTTATAAGTTTTTTTAAACTATCTATTCTTAAATCTTTATATAAACCTCCTTGAATAATTCCAAAAAGTGCTTTTTTTTTGTTGTTTCCAAATTCTATTTTGCATCTTTTTGCCCACTTTGTAGAAATGTCAATTGTATTATTTAAAGTTTTTCTATTGTTTGTTAGTTTTGGACACACATCTAAAACCATTAGTATATCTGAGTTAATAGATTTTTGAATTTTAATGCTTTTTTCTGGGCTTAAAATAAATTTTTTTCCATCTAAATGTGATCGAAAAATAGCACCAATATTCTTATCAATTTTATTAAATTTTGATAAAGACATAATCTGAAAACCACCTGAGTCTGTTAAAATAGGTTTTTTCCAATTCATGTAATTATGTAAACCGCCAAATCTTTCTAAGATTTTTGTACCTGGTCGCAACATTAAATGATAGGTGTTCCCTAATATAATTTGAGATCCTGTATTTATTAAATCATCTACGAAAAGTCCTTTTACTGTTCCGATTGTTCCAACTGGCATAAAAGCTGGAGTGTCTATTATACCTCTTGATGTTGTAATTTTACCGAGTCTTGCTTTTTTAAATTTAGTGGTTAACTTAAAATAAAAGTCTTTCTTTTTCATTAAAAGTTACTTTAACTTCAAACTAATAATTTTATCCGGATTTTTAACTGAACCGTTTGGACCATCGCCTTTTTTTATCTGATCAATTAACTCCATACCTTTAATCACTTTACCAAAAACAGAATATTGTCTATCCAAGTGTGGGGCTGGTTGGAAACAAATAAAAAATTGACTATTCGCACTATTTGGATTTGCTGATCTAGCAGCAGATAGAGTCCCTCTTTCATGAGGGGTGTCCGTAAACTCTGCTTCAAGATCAGGTAAATTAGATCCACCAGTTCCAGCTAAATCTAAATTAAATTCTTTTGAATTACTGTTACCAAATTTTACATCCCCGCTCTGCGCCATAAAACCTTCAATAACTCTATGGAAAACAACTCCATCATAAAGACCTTTTGCAGATAAATCTTTGAATCTTTTTACATGATTAGGCGCTATTTGAGGATAGAGCTCAATTTGCACCTCACCATTTTTTAATTTCATTATCATTACTTCCTCCGAATTTAAGTTGTTAAAAAAAAGAAAAACAAATAAAAAAAAAATAATAAATTTATTCATTTAATTTGATTTTTAATTTTTTTTCTACTGATCTTGTTAAAAACTTATTTATTTTACCATCTAATTTTGCTATTTCCTTAACAAATTTAGAAGATATAATTTGATTTTCAACGTCTGACATTAAAAATATTGTTTCAATTTCTTCATTGAGTTTTTTGTTCATTCCAGCTAATTGAAACTCATATTCAAAATCAGAAACTGCTCTTAAACCTCTTACTATAACTTTTGCCTTATATTTTTTGCACAAGTTTATAGTTAACGTATTAAAAGGAATTATTACAATTCTATTTTTATTTAATTTTAAATCTTTAAAAAGTGAATCTTTAATAATTTCTACTCTTTCATCTATTGAAAAAAGATAATCTTTATTGATATTTTCTGCTGCTGCAATTATTAATTTATCAAATATCTTTAGAGACTTATTTATTACGTCAATGTGACCGTAAGTAATTGGATCAAAAGTTCCAGGGTATATAGCTGTACTCATAATTATTGTATATTATCATCTATTTTAATAACCGAGACAACCTTTTCTTCTCCTTTTAATTTTTTAATACGAACTCCTTGTGTATTTCTACCTGCTGTTCGTATTTCTTTTACAGCGCATCTCATAATACTGCCTTTATCAGTCGATAAAATAATTTCATCTTCCTCACCAACGATAATACTAGAAGAAATATTTCCATTTCTTGCTGAATTAATAATCCCTATAATACCTTTTCCGCCTCTATTAGTTACTCTATAATCAAAATGTGAGGTTCGTTTGCCGTAACCGTTTTCTGAAACAGATAAAATATATTTCTCTAAACCTTTTTTTATATTTGAATCTTTATTAATTTTTCGATTATCAATATTACTATTGTCTAGAATCGATAATGAAATTATTTCATCCCCTTCTGCAAGTTGAATACCCCTTATACCTTTAGAGGATCTGCCTTTAAAAAGTCTCAGCTTTTTAGACATAAATCTTATACATTTTCCAAATTTTGTACTTAATAAAATGTCCTGATCTTCTCTACATATCTTTACTGCAACAATTTTATCTCCTTCTGACAACTTCATTGCAATTTTACCTGATGTATTAATGTTCATAAAATCTTCCAAGGAGTTTTTTCTTATATTTCCTTTAGATGTAGCAAAAATTACTTTAAGATTTTTCCATTCATTTTCATCATCTGGTAAAGGCATAATGGAACTTATAGAATGATGATTTTTTAATGGTAAAATATTAAAAATTGATTTCCCCTTCGAGGCTGAAGTTCCCTCGGGAATTTTGTAGGCTTTTATCTTGTAAACTAATCCTTGAGTTGAAAAAAAAAGCATCGGGGTGTGGGTATTAGCGGTAAATATCTGTACTACAAAATCCTCTTCTCTAGTAGTTATACCTGTTTTACCTTTACCACCTCTTTTTTGAGCTTTTAATGAAGTTAATGGACTTCGCTTTATGTATCCCTTGCTAGTAATATTTAAAACCACTGACTCCTTTTGAATGGTTTCTTCTATATTATAGTTTAACACTGCATCGATAATTTTAGTTCTCCGCGGAACTGCAAATTTGTCTTTAATATTATTAAGTTCATTTTTAATTAATCTATAAAGTTCTTTTTTAGAGTTTAATATTTTATTAAGTTCTATGATTAAATTTGCTAATTTATTAATTTCGTTCTCAATTTCTGATATGCCAAATGCAGTCAATTTTTGTAGTCTTAGTTCAAGAATGGCAGTAACTTGGTTTGTAGATAAAGAATAAGAATGTATATTCTTTTTTTTTTCAATTAATGTGACTAACTTAGAGCTTTTTTTAATTTTCCATTTTTTATTTAAAAGGTTTTTTTTTGCTATTTCGTTATTTTTTGAATTTTTAATAATTTTTATAATAGCATCAATATTTTCAACCGCTGTGGCTATACCAATTAAAATATGTGCTCTTTCCTCAGCCTTTTTTAAATCGTATTTTACTCTTTTAAGAACAGTTGTTTCTCTAAATTTTAAAAATTCTGAAATGAATTCTTTTAAATTTAAAATTTTAGGTTTGTTATCTACTAAAGCTAAAGTATTAAAACCAAATGAACTTTCAACATTAGTTAGTTTGTATAATTGTCTCCTTATAGTTTCAGGTTCTACACCTCTTCTTAGCTCAATAACTATACGTATACCCTCCCTGTTAGACTCATCCCTAATGTCACTGATTCCTTCAATCTTTTTATCTCTAGCTAATATTGCAATTCTCTCATTCAAAACTGATTTGTTTATTTGATAAGGAATAGATTTTATTACTAATATTGATCTACCGTTTTTCTTTTCTTCAAATTCAATTTCACCTCTAATTTTAAAAGATCCACGACCTTTATTATAACCTTGTTTTATAAAGTCTTTGCCAATAATTAATCCTCCTGTTGGAAAATCTGGACCCGGTATAATTTTCATTAATTGTCCAATCGTAATGTTTTGATTTTCAATAAATGCGTTTGTCGCATCAATTACTTCACCCAAATTGTGAGGTGGAATACTTGTTGCCATACCTACTGCTATACCACCTGCTCCATTAACGAGTAAATTTGGATATTGAGATGGAAGAACTGTCGGTTCTTTTTCAGTCTCATCATAATTATCTCTATACGATACTGTATTTTTTTCTAAATCTTCAGTTAGATATTGGGAAATTTTTCCTAGTTTCGTTTCTGTGTATCTCATTGCTGCAGGTG
The DNA here is from genome assembly GCA_902579605.1 of uncultured Pelagibacteraceae bacterium. GTDB lineage: Bacteria > Pseudomonadota > Alphaproteobacteria > Pelagibacterales > Pelagibacteraceae > Pelagilacustribacter. The sequence continues at coordinate 13,930 of CACHHD010000012.1, read as the reverse complement.
GATCACCATCAATAGATCCAAAATTTCCTTGTCCTTTTAATAAAGGTAAACTCATTGAAAAATCTTGGACTAACCTTACAAGAGCATCATAAACAGCTTGATCACCATGAGGGTGATATTTACCTATAACGTCTCCAACTATTCTAGCCGACTTTCTAAAATTTTTGGACCAATCATAACCGCCTTTATACATTGCAAAAATGATCCTTCTATGAACAGGTTTTAATCCGTCTCTTACATCGGGTAGAGCTCTACTTACAATTACGCTCATAGCGTAAGAAAGATATGAAGAACTCATTTCGTTTCTTACAAAAACTGATTTTAAATTATTGGAATTAGTTGTTGTTTTTTCCATAAACTAAAATGGAATTTCGTCATCTAAATCATTTTTATCCTGATTTAAATTATCTTCCGGTAGGGAGCTTTTGTTTTCAGAAACTAGGTTAGAGTTATCATTTTTATTTCTACCATCCAACATTGTTAAATTTGAATTATATCCTTGCAATATAACTTCCGTAGAATATTTATCTTGACCGGTATTTTCGTCTTTCCATTTACGAGTACTTAATTGACCTTCAATGTATACGTTAGCCCCTTTTTTAAGGTATTGTTGTACTACACCAACAAGACCTTCATTAAAAATCACAATCCGATGCCATTCCGTTTTTTCCTTTTTTTCACCAGAATTCTTATCTTTCCAGGATTGACTTGTGGCTATACTTAATCTTGCGACGTTTTTTCCGTTAACCATCTGCTTAATTTCAGGATCTGCTCCTAATCTTCCTATTAATTGGACTTTATTTAAACTTCCGGCCATATATATTTTTGAATAGTTTAAGATTTATAATTATAATAGTTAAATTTATATCATAAATATATGTTATTTATAAGCTGATAATTTAAAAGAGTTAACAACAAATGCTTAAAAAAATCGTTATAAAAGGTGCGAAAGAACATAACTTAAAAAACGTTTCTTTGGAGATACCTAAAGATAAATTAGTTGTAGTAACTGGTTTGTCAGGTTCGGGGAAATCTTCATTAGCATTTGACACAATTTATGCAGAAGGACAAAGAAGATATGTAGAAAGTTTATCTGCTTACGCGCGTCAATTTTTAGATAAAATGAAGAAACCTAATGTAGACTTTATAGAGGGTTTAAGCCCAGCTATTTCTATCGAGCAGAAAAATACATCAAAAAATCCAAGATCAACAGTTGCTACTGTAACTGAAATTTACGATTATATGAGAGTTCTTTTTGCTAGAGCTGGCATTCCCTACTCTCCGTTTACTGGCAAACCTATTGTGTCTCAATCGGTTAGTGAAATGGTAGATAAAATAAAAACTCTTCCTAAAAGCAGCACTATTTATCTTCTTGCACCTATCGTTAGAGGAAGAAAAGGCGAATATAAAAAAGAAATATTAAATTTCAAAAAAAGGGGGTTTCAGAAAATTAAAGTAGATGGGAAATATTATCAAATTAGCGATTTTCCAAATTTAAATAAAAAAGTAAAACATGATATATCTATTATAGTTGACAGAATAGTACTAAACTCGTCTATCGGAAACAGACTTGCTGATAGCGTAGAGACTTCGCTAAATTTATCAAATGGATTGCTAATTGTTGAATACGAAAATGAAAGTTTACCAAAAAAGTTTAGAAAAACTGAGTCAATTACATTCTCTTCAAAGTTTTCATGTCCAGAAAGTGGATTCACTATTGAAGAAATAGAACCAAGATTATTTTCCTTTAATTCACCTTATGGAGCATGCGAGGAATGCGAGGGTATTGGAAGTAATTTGAACGTAGATCCTAAACTTGTGATACAAGATGATAATAAATCTCTACAAGATGGAGCTATTGTTCCTTGGTCAAAAAGCACTAGTTTATATTATGCTCAAACTTTAGCATCTTTAGCAAAACACTATAAATTTTCATTAATTGAAAAATGGAAAAAAATACCAAAAAAAATACAGGAAATTATTTTATATGGGTCTGATGATGAAGAAATTAAATTTTCGTATGATGATAATTATGAGACTTATACAACGAAAAAACCATTCGAGGGAGTAATAAATAATTTAGAAAGAAGATATTTAGAAACTGATAGTGAGTGGAAAAGGGAAGAAATTTCACAATACCAATCGGAATCCAATTGCGACAAATGTAAAGGTTTGAGACTTAAAGACGAGGCTTTGTGTGTAAAAATAAATGACTTAAATATAAGTCAAATAACACATAAATCTATTGAAAATGCAAAAAAATGGTTTGATGAATTGCCAAATCATTTGAACGATAAACAAAATAAAATCGCTCAACATATTTTGAAAGAAATAAATGAGAGACTTGCTTTTTTGTTAAATGTTGGTTTAAACTATTTAACACTTTCAAGAGAGTCTGGAACCCTATCTGGGGGAGAATCTCAAAGAATTAGACTTGCATCTCAAATAGGATCTGGGTTGACAGGTGTATTGTATGTATTAGATGAACCGTCAATCGGATTACACCAACGTGATAATAAAAAATTAATTACAGCACTTAAAAAACTTAGAGATCTTGGAAACACTGTCATCGTTGTTGAACACGATATTGAAACAATGGAAAGTGCCGACCATATAATTGACATTGGGCCGGAGGCAGGTCTTAATGGGGGTAAAATAATAGCTCAAGGACAAATAAAAGATATTGTTCAAGAAAAGCAAAGCATAACTGGAACTTATTTATCTGGCGAGAAAAATATCAATGTTCCAAAAAAAAGACGTTTAGCAAAAAATGGGCGTTACTTAGAAATAAATGGTGCAACTGGAAACAATCTTAAAAATATTGATTTTAAAATTCCAATCGGAACTTTTACATGTGTAACAGGAGTTTCAGGAAGTGGTAAATCAACTTTAGTTTTACATACCCTTTATAACGCACTAAATTTAATTTTAAACAATAACAAGTCAAGAAAAATACCTAAGTCTTTTAAAAATTATAAAGGAACTGAGTTAATAGATAAAATTATAGATATTGATCAATCACCAATTGGTAGAACACCCAGGTCTAATCCAGCGACTTATACTGGAGCATTTGGTCCTATAAGAGATTGGTTTGCAAATTTGCCAGAGTCTAAGGCAAGAGGATATAAAGTAGGAAGATTCTCTTTTAATGTAAAAGGTGGAAGGTGTGAAACTTGCGAAGGTGATGGTGTGTTAACTTACGAAATGCACTTTTTGCCTGATGTTTTTATACCGTGTGATACGTGTAAAGGAGCAAGATATAACAGGGAAACTTTAGAAATAAGATTTAAAAATAAAAATATAGCTGATATTCTTGACATGACAGTTGATGAAGGTTGTGATTTTTTTGAAAACATTCAATCTATTAGATCAAAATTAATAACTCTTAAGCATGTTGGACTGGGTTATATGAAAATTGGTCAACAAGCCACAACATTATCTGGAGGTGAAGCCCAGAGAATAAAATTAGCTAAGGAGTTATCAAAAAGATCAACTGGAAGAACTTTGTATATACTTGATGAACCTACCACAGGTTTACACTCACATGATATAAAAAAACTATTAGATATCTTACAGGCATTTGTAAATACCGGTAATACAGTAGTTGTTATAGAACATAATTTAGACGTGATTAAGACCGCTGATCATATTATTGACATGGGACCAGAAGGTGGAGAATCAGGTGGTAAAATAATTGCACAAGGTACTCCTGAAAAAGTATCATCTGAAAAGGATAGTTTTACAGGACAATTTTTAAAGGAAATCCTAACAACTCCTAAAATGAAAAAAACTGCATAATTTTCAGATTTTGTGGTAAGATCACTTATGGTTAATATATTGCAATCTTTGTCTAAAACTATTCATCTTTCACTTGTTATAGCAATTTTGTTGTTTCTTGGTTTGTATTTCGGTGGAGATGGATTTGCTTTTGATCAATATTTTTTTAGTTGGTTTTTTAGGTACTTGCACGTTCTAGCCGGGATAATGTGGATTGGATTGCTTTGGTACTTAAACTTTGTTCAAATTCCAAGTATGCCAAATATACCTGATGAGCAAAAGCCCGCTATAAGCAAAGTTATAGCTCCAAAAGTATTATTTTGGTTTAGATGGGCCGCATTTGCAACTATATTAACAGGTTTAATTGTTGCCTATCTAAATGGATATCTTCATGAGTCTATGACTCTAGGTATAGGTAGCGGAGGTGGAAAAAATACTGCTATAGGAATAGGAATGTGGTTAGGAATTATAATGGCTTATAATGTGTGGTTTATTATTTGGCCAAATCAAAAAAAAGCTTTAGGGATAGTCGAAGTTTCACCTGATGAAAAACCAATCGCTGCAAAAAAAGCGATGCTTACATCTAGAATAAATACACTTTTGTCGATTCCAATGCTATTGACGATGGTAGCCGCTCAAAACCTTTACTAAATTACGGAACAATTTTTTCTTCTTTTTTTTCAAGAGTTTTGTATGAAACTTTGAAGTACCTTAGAACTGGTGAAGCAACAAATATAGATGAATAAGTTCCAATTAAAACACCCATTATCATAGCAAAAGAAAAACCTTTTAGTATTGCACCACCCAAAATAAAAATTGAAAATAAAGCCAAAAGTGTTGTAACTGATGTGATCAATGTCCTTGATAAAGTCTCGTTTATAGACAAATTAGATATTTGATCAATTTCTAATCTATTATATTTAGAAAGATTTTCCCTTATTCGATCGTAAATTACAACAGTATCGTTCATTGAATAACCAACTATGGTTAACACTGCTGCAACAATAGATAAATTTATTTCAATTGATAAAGCTGAGAAAACTCCAAGAGTTATAATTACGTCATGAAATAAAGCGATAATTGATCCTAAACTAAATTGCCATTCAAATCTAAACCAAATATAAAATAACATCATTAAAAGAGCCAAACCTATTGATATGATGCCAGATTTAAGTAATTCAGAACTTACTTTTGGACCAACGCTTTCAATACGTCTATAATTAACTTCTTCATTTAAGTTTTGATTAAGAGTTTCTTTTATTTCAGTAATTATAACTTCGTTATTATTTAATTTTCTTTCAATTTTTATTAAAAAATCGGTTCCTTCACCAAAATTTTTTACATTTACATCACCCAAATCAATTTTTTTTAAAGAATTTCTTATATCTGAAACTTTGACGGCATCATTTTCTAACCTAATTTCAATTAATGTTCCTCCTTTAAAATCTATTCCATAGTTTAAACCTTTAAATAAAATAAATAATAAGCTCATTAAAACAAATATTATTGATACCAAGGTAAATTTTTTAAAATAATCAGCGAAGTTTAAATTATACTTCATAGTTTCACGCTTTCTTTATTTTTTAAAACATATGATGAGGTTAAGTGTCTTGCGATAAAATATGCTGAGAAAAGTGTAGTTATTATCCCTATTCCTAAAGTAACAGCAAATCCTTTAACCGGTCCTGACCCAAAGAAAAACAATATAATGGTAGCTAACAAAGTAGTTAAGTTTGCATCCAGAACAGTTATTTTAGCTCTGCTATAACCCATGTCAAAAGCATGTATAATTGATTTTTCTGTTCGAAGTTCTTCTCTAATTCTCTCAAATATAAGAACATTCGCATCCACAGCCATTCCTACTGTAAGTATTATTCCAGCTATACCGGGTAGAGTTAAGGTGGCTTCTAAAATGGTTAAAACACCTACTAGCATTAACAAATTTGAAATTAAAGAAATATTAGCTATTAATCCAAAAAATCTATATTTATAAAACATGTAAAGCACTACTAAAGCAAATCCGATTACTAATGAAATTGTTCCAGAAATAATTGAGTCTTTGCCTAAGTCAGGACCAACAGTTCTCTCCTCAACAATATTGATAGGTGTGGGAAGGGCTCCTGATCTCAATAGCAAAGCTAAATCAGTAACTTGTTGAAAGGAAAAGTTTCCTGAAATACTCCCGCTACCGCCTGTTATTGCCTCTCTAATAACTGGAGCACTAATAATTTGATTATCTAACACAATCGCTAATCGCTTGCCAACGTTATTAGTGGTAACTTTTCCAAATTTTTGTGCCCCATACCTATCTAAAGAAAAGAAAACCATTGGCTTATTAGTTTGACTATCGACCCTAGGTTGAGCATCTATTAAGTTTTCTCCGCTCATAATAATTTTTTTGTTTACAATGGCTTCTTCGCCATCATCAAGAGTCATTTTTTCTGATCCAAAATCATTATCTTTATCGGTTACGAGCCTGAAATTTAATTGAGCTGTTTTACCTAGCAAACTTTTAATTCTAGATGGATCTTTAAGACCGGGTAATTCAACGACTATTCTTTTTTCTCCTCTCTGAATAATAGTTGGTTCTTTCGTGCCTAAATCATCTATTCTTCTTCTTACAATTTCTATAGATTGTTTTACAGCAGCATTATTTAGTGTTAAGAGACCGTATTTTGAAAATTCAATTTTATAGTTTTTGTTTTCCACTACTAGATCAAGTTGATGTGCACGATATTGATCAATGTAAGGATTTATTAAATTATCTTTTTTAGAAAAAAATAAGTTTTGAAATTTATTTGTATTATCATCTCCTATAATAAAATTGATTGAATTTTCGTTTATTTTAAAAGAATTATAACTAAAATTATTTTTTCTCAAAAATTTTTTTATATCAATTACTTTGTCTTGTAATCTTTCTTTGATTAGGGGATTTGTATCAATTTCAAGTAATAAATAAGACCCTCCTTGTAAATCTAAACCTAAGTTTACTTTTTTTTTTAAAGGTAAATTTTCATTAGAAAAAATATTAAGGAAAGCAAAAAATGCCAAAAATAAAAAAATAAAATAAATTGATATTATTTTTATTTTTGTGAAATTAAGCACAAAGACCTTTTATTTTTTTGGAGTTTCTTTTTTTAGTAAACTAGTGATTGTAGATTTAATAACTTGAACTTTTACATTGTCACATAATATTACATCTATTTTGTCGTCTTCATGAACTTTATCCACTATACCTATAATTCCACCTGAGGTAATAACTTCATCACCTCTCTTCAAACCTTGTACCATTGCTCTGTGGTCTTTTACCCTTTTTTGCTGTGGTCTAATTAAAAAAAAGTAAAAGATAACAAATATAAGTATAAGAGGTATAAATTGAGCAAATCCTGATGAGTTCATAATATTTGAATAATTATATTAAAAGACATTTTTTAACAAGAAAATTATAATTAAATTTTTTCTATATTATCCATGTATTTTTTTAAAGCCGCAGGTATTGATACAGAACCATCAGAATTTTGATAATTTTCAAGCAAAGATATCATTAATCTTCCCGTAGCAAGTCCAGACCCATTAAGAGTGCCAATAAAATTGGTTGATCCACTTGATTTATACTTAGTTTTCATTCTCCTAGCTTGAAATATTCCACAAGAGGAACAACTTGATATTTCTCGAAATTTATTTTCAGAAGGTATCCATACTTCAATATCAAACGTTTTTTCGGCGCTAAAACCCATGTCTCCTGTAGATAATAGAACTATTTGGTAAGGTAGATGAAGCATTTTTAAAATCTCCTCGGCACAATTTAACATTCTATTAAGCTCATCATTACATTTATTTGGTTCTACAAGACTTACAAGTTCAACTTTATAAAATTGATGTTGTCTCATCATACCTTTGGTATCTTTACCATAACTACCAGCTTCTCTTCTGAAACATGGTGTTCCAGCAACAAATCTTAAAGGAAGTTTTTTTGCATCTACGATTGAATCTTTAAATAAATTTGATAGAGGTACTTCTGCAGTAGGTATTAAAAATTTTCTACCTTCATTTTTTTCAGAAATCAATTCATATTGATCTTTTTCAAATTTAGGTAATTGGCCAGTTCCAAACATCGTCGTTTCATTTACTATTAATGGCGGCGATATCTCAGTATATCCAAATTTTTTTACATGTACATCAATCATAAAATTAATTAATGCTCTTTCTAAAAATGCAAGTTTATCTTTTAAGACAACAAATCTTGAGCCTGATAATTTTGTTGCCGTGTCAAAGTCCATGTATTTGTTTCCTAATTCTGTATGTGATTTTATTTTAAAATCAAATTTTTTTATTTCACCTGACTTTTTAATTATTTTGTTTGCTTTTTCGTCATTTCCAATAGGGACATCACTTAATGGTAAATTTGGAATTGAGGAAATGATAATGTTAATTTTTTCTTGTAAATTTTTTTGATTATCTTCAAGTTTTTTAATTTGGTTAGTTAAATTTTTAGATTTTGTAAAATTTTGTGGATCTTTTTTCTTTGATAATAATTTTTTTTCTTGTTCTAATTTCTCTTTTTTTTGTATTAATTCCCTATTTTCCTTGTCATGGTTTATTAAAGACTTAAAATCAACATTTGTATTTCTATCCTTAATTTTTTTTTTAAATAATTCTGTATTTTTTCTAATTTCTTTTAAACTATGCATTATCTTTTTTTTCTATTAATCTTACAGTTATAATAGACAATTCATATAACAATAATAACGGTAATGCTAAACCTATTTGAGTAATAGGATCAGGTGGTGTTAAAATTGCTGCGGCAGCAAAAATTATAACTACAAAATACTTTCTTCTTTCTCTTAAATATTTTGAGTTCACGATCCCAATTCTTGCTAACAAACTTAAAACCACTGGGAGTTGAAAACTTAATCCAAATGCAAATATAAGTCTCATAACAAGTGATAAATACTCATTTACTTTAGCCTCCAACTGAATAGCTAACGATCCTGTATCCTGTATACTTTCGAATCCTAAAAAAAACTTTATGGCCAGAGGCATTATAAAATAGTAAACGAGCATTCCACCAAAAACAAAAAGAATAGGTGTTGCAATTAAATAAGGTAAAAATGCTTTTTTTTCGTTTGTATAAAGACCTGGGGCAATGAATTTCCATATCTCACTTAAAAATATTGGGCTAGTAATAAATACAGATGCAAAAAAGGCTACCTTAAGATACGTTAAAAAAGCTTCATGAAGAGCAGTAAAAATTAATCTACGATCAAGATTACTCTCTAAAACAGCATCAGAATATGGTTTAACTAAAAATTTATATATTTCTTCAGAAAAAAAATAACAAATTACAAATGATATTATAAAAAAGATAAATGATTTTAAAAGTCTAGATCTTAATTCAGACAAATGACTAATAAAGGTATTTTGATTTAATTCTGTCTTTTTATTCATCAGGTTTATCTTTTTTTTCTTTATTATTTTCCTCTAAATTTGTTATTTCGTTTACATTTTTTTGAACGTCAGAAAAATACCTTTTTATAGAACCGACCCATGATCCTATTTTTTTTAAAACGAATGGAAAATCTTTTGGTCCAATTACAAGAATTGCAACTATTATTATTACAAGTAATTCAAACCAACCAATCTGTGGCATTTAAATTAATTATTATTAGAATTATTTTTATCTTCAGTATCTTTGTTTGATGAGTCTGAATTTTCTGAGATACCTTTTTTAAAGCTTTTAATGCCTTTGGCAACATCTCCCATTAAATCAGAGATTTTACCTCGCCCAAATAAAAGGACGACAAGTACGACAACAATTGCTATTTGCCAAAAACCAATACTCATACATATCTTATATACAAAAATTTAAATGAAATAAATAACTTTATTCTGTCAATTTTTCGTTATCATCCATAACATCTTCAATATCTGAATAAATGTCTTCTTTTGCATTTGATGATTGTTCTGAAAAAAACTTGCTAGTGCCAAATATTGATGAATTAACTGAGGATGTATCAATTAAGCCTGCCGTGCCAAGTTCATCAATAGTGGGTAAATCTGATAATTTTTGTATATTGAAATGATTCAAAAAATTTTCAGTTGTCACATATTGTATTGGTTTGCCTGGAATATTTTTTCTTCCAGCTGGTCTTACCCAATTTAATTCCATTAAAATTTCTATAGTATTTGATCCAAAAGCAACTCCGCGAATTTGTTCTATTTCAGATCTTGTTACTGGTTGATGATAAACAATGATAGATAAAGTTTCTATTGTAGCTTTAGACAATTTTTTTTGAGTTGACTTTTGTAATGCCATAGTATTTGAAAGATCAGAAGCTGTTCTAAAAGACCACTTATTTCTAATGCATATTAAGTTAATTCCCCTTGTCTTATAGTCACTTTGAATTTTTTCTAAAATTTTTTTTACATTTGTTGAGGTTTGTAGTCTTTTTTCAATAGTTTCTATGTCTAAAGGTTCCGAGGCAGCAAATAATATTGCTTCGACTTTTCTTTCTAATTTGGAAATTGAATTGGGAAATTTAATTATGTTATTTTTTTTTTTAGTCATTGGCTTTTTTAATCAAAATATCATCAAAAGTTTTTTTTTGCATTATATTGATTACACCTTCCTTTGTGAGTTCTAAGCAAGCTGCAAATATACCTGATAAACCCGTCCTTTTTTTTCGAATATCTTGCTTATAATTTTCGGGAATTAGTTCTACAATATTTTTCCAGTCATTCAAATTATCTAATTGATTTTTAATATTATTTATCCCTTGTTCTGTTGTTAAAACAGGTAATTTTGGAATATTTACTCTTTGGAAAGACTTTTGAGCATTTAGATTTGCATAAGTTTTGAGTAATTCATATAAATTTACATCATATATAGGTGTATAAATAGATTTTATACCTCCACGCATACCTCTAAAAAAAATATCTTTCCCAATTCTTTTTTTTTTAAGTAATTGATCCGACAAAAGTCTTATTAATTCAAGTTTCTTTAATTGCAATTTTAATCGCTCTGCGACCTCAAGGGCCTTAAAATCGTCATCTTCATCTTCAGGTAATAGTAGCTTTGATTTTAAATAAGCTAACCAAGTTGCCATAAGTAAAAATTCAGATGCAGATTCTAAATTAAGATTTTTATTGTTTTTAATAAATTCTAAAAACTGATCAGATAATTTAGTTATTGAAATGTTTGTTAAATCAACTTTTTGATTTTTGGCTAAGTCTAATAAAACATCCAAGGGTCCACTAAAATTTGGAATATCAATTGAAAAAGAATTATTCATAGGCGACTCCATTTTAAATATTATCTTAAAAATTTATAAAATTCCGATGTTTTTTTTCGTGTAAATTCGTCTATAGGTGGAATGTTTTCTAACAATTTTAAGGATTCTTTTGAACTACCACTACAATATAAGGCTAAATTGCAACCAGCTTTTAAAGCTTTCAAAGCATTTTCAACTATTCCATACTTTAATGATTTCATACTTATATCATCCGATATTATAATTCCTCTATATTTAATTTTTTTTCTAATTAAATCTTTGATAATTTTTTTTGAATGAGTGGCGCAATTTTTACTATCTATATTTTTAAATAAAATATGTGCGGTCATTGCAAAAAACGATTTACTATTTTGGAAACATTTGAAATCATTTTTTAATAAAAAATTTATATTCTTATTAATAATTGGTAATTTTTTATGAGAATCTAATTTTGCTAAACCATGACCAGGAATATGTTTAATGACTGTTGAAATTTTATTTTTTTCATAGGTATTAATGCATATTTTAGACAATTGTTGAATAGTTTTTATTTTTGAAGAATAGGTTCTATTTTTTAAAAAACTATTCGTAAAAACATATGATTTATCTAAAACAGGCACAGTATTTATATTTATTCCCAGTGAATTTAAAACAGAGCAAATTTTACTTATATAGAGCTTATAAATATTTAAACCAATTTTTGAATTACTCTCATAAATTTGCCCAAAATATCTTTGAGAAAATAATCTATTATTGATTATATTGCTAAGTCTAGAAACGTCTCCGCCCTCTTCGTCTATCATTATTGGATATTTTTTATCTTTAGTTATTTTTTTTATTGAAAAAATAAGCTTTTTTAATTGGTTAAAATCTTTAATATTTCTTTTAAAAAGAATTACTCCCCAGGGAGTGAATTTTCTAAATATATTTAATTCTATTTTTGTTAATTTGTATCCAGCTATGCTTATTATGATTGCCTTTTTTATCATTATTTAAAAAGTTCCCAAAAACTTCTCTTTAATCTTTCATTATCATTATTTTTAAACCCAGAATTGAACTCAATAACATCTTTAGTATTATTTCTAAGAATAGGTAGATCAGAAGTATTTTTAATCATTTTAGTTTGTATGTTCTCTCTTTGATTTATTACTCTATTCAAATTTTTCTCAGAAAAATAGTAATTGAATACTAATGTAAAAAATAAGAGAAAAATTATAAAAGCTAGTAATTTAACAATATTTGAGAACATCACATTTTATTTGGTAAAGAAACATTAAGTATTTTCATGCCATTTTGTAGAACTATTAATACTAGTTGCATCATTAATAGTTTTGATTTGTCTATGTTGCCTTTTTTAATAAATTTAAATTTCTCATCTTCGTTTCCTTTGCTCCAGTATGAATGAAATAAGGTGGCTAATTCATAAAGATAAAATGGAATACGATGAGGTTCATATTTGTTAGAAGCAATCTTAATTATTTTCGGCCACTCAAATACTTTTTTTAGTATTTCTTTTTCATATTTATTAAAATTTATATCGCCAATTTTAACTTGTTTGTTTTTTTTAGATTTAAAATCTATTGTGCGAAATATTGATTGGATTCTTGCGTGACAATATTGAACATAAAAAACTGGATTATCTTTGCTTTTTTCTAAAACTTTATCAAAATCAAATTCTAGTTCAACATCATTACTTCTATTGAGCATCATGAATCTGATCGAGTCTTTGTTAACTTCATTCAATAAATCATTAACGGAAATAAAGTCTCCAGATCTTTTTGACATCTTAAAAGGTGATCCGTCTTTATATAATTTTACTAATTGACAAACTTTACAATGTAAAATTTGTTTATTTTTGGATAATGCTTTGACGGCTCCCTCTATTCTTCTTATATATCCAGTGTGATCTGCACCAAGTATATTTATTAATCTATCATAGTTTCTTGAAACTTTATTAAAATGATAAGCTAAATCATTTGCAAAATATGTCCAAGAACCATCATTTTTTTGTAATGCTCTATTAGTATCATCTCCAAATAAAGTTGACTTAAATATTAATCTTTTAGTTTTTTTCCAATCTTCATTTTTAATTCCTTTAGGAGGCTCTAAAAATCCTTCCTCAACATAATTAGATCTTTTTAACTGATTTATAGCTTTAATTACCGTTTTTGAATTTACGATTGATTTTTCCGATATAAAACTATCATGTGATATTCCTAGTTTTTTTAAATCTGACTTAATCATTTCCATTGAATATTTTAAAGATTCTTTCGTCAAAAAATTATAATTGTCTTTAAGAGAATTAAATTTTAATTTACTTTTTGAAAGAATTTTGTTTGCTATTTCGATAATATAATCACCAGGATATAGTTCTTTTTCGTTAACAAAGCTCTCATTATATTTTATTTCTCTAATTCTTAAAAAAACTGATTTAACAAAATTATTTATCTGATTTCCGTAATCATTAATGTAGTACTCTTTTATAACTTTATTTCCATTAAACTTAAGAAGATTTGATAATACATCTCCGTATATTGCTCCTCTACTATGGCCTACATGCATAGGCCCTGTTGGGTTCGCTGAAACAAATTCTATATTATATGAGTATTTGGCTTTATATGAACCAAAAGATTTACCTTCTTTAAAAATTTTATTAATTATAGAAATTAAAGCTTTATTGGAAAGATTTATATTAATAAATCCAGGTCCAGCAATTTCAACTTTTTTAAAATCAGTAATATTTTTTTTTAATAAATCCATTATATTTAATGAAAGTTTATTAGGATCTTTTTTATTTAATTTTGCTAAAATCATAGAAATGTTTGAGGACAAATCTGAGTCAATATTTGATGGTGGTAACTCTAAACTGACACCTTTAAAAT
>CACHHD010000011.1 GCA_902579605.1 uncultured Pelagibacteraceae bacterium | reverse complement strand
CAGTTGATGCCAATGCCAAAACCAGGGAAAAATCCTCAAAAAGCTGTTCCAAAAAAAGAAAGAAAAAAAACGGAGGAGCCTAAAAAAGATACTCCTAAACAAGAAGCTAAAAAAGAGAAACCTAAAAAAGAAGCTCCTAAACAAGAAGCTAAAAAAGAGGAACCTAAAAAAGAAGCTCCTAAACAAGAAGCTAAAAAAGAGGAACCTAAAAAATAATGTACGCAGTAAAAATATTTACTTTATATCCAGAGACTTTTCCCGGCCCTTTAGCTGGAGGAATTTACGGAAAGGCTATGAGAAATGGCCTGTGGAGTTTAAAAACTGTAAATATAAGAGACTACGCTGATGATAAACACAAAACTGTTGACGACACTGTATTCGGTGGTGGAAGTGGAATGTTAATGAAGCCTGATATAGTAGCGAATTCTTTAGACAAAAATATTTCTAAGGGAGAAAAAATTTTTTATTTGTCTCCAAAAGGTAAAAAATTTAATCAAAGTTTTGCTAATTCTTTAAGTAAACAAAATGGCATTAATTTAATTTGTGGTCATTTTGAAGGAGTAGATGATCGTTTATTATCCACGAGAAATATTGAGGAAATAAGCATAGGAGATTATGTTTTATCTGGAGGTGAAACTGCGGCATTTGTAATATTAGATGCTGTACTAAGACTTATACCAGGAGTATTAGGAAACAAAGACTCCATAAAAGATGAAACTTTTGAAAATAGTCTTTTGGAGTACCCTCAATTTACAAAACCTAAAATTTGGGAAGGCAAAAGTGTTCCAGATGTACTATTTTCAGGTGATCATGCGAAAATTAAAAGCTGGCGTTTATCTCAATCTGAGGATATAACACGTCGCCAGAGGCCTGATCTTTGGGAAAAATATTTAAAAGATAAAAAATAATGAAAAATATAGAAGACATAAATAGAGAATCTGTAAAAAAAATACTTTCTTCAAAAAAGATAGCTGATTTTTCTCCTGGAGATACAATTAAAGTAGGTGTAAAAATTATCGAAGGCAAAAGAGAGAGAATTCAATATTTTGAAGGTGTTTGTATAGCAAAGAAAAATAGAGATATAAATTCTTCATTTACAGTTAGAAAAATATCTTTTGGAGAAGGTGTAGAAAGAACCTTTGCACTTTATAGCCCAAATGTAAGCTCAATAAAAATTGTTAGATCTGGAAAAGTAAGAAGAGCAAAATTATATTACTTAAGAGACAGAAAAGGAAAATCAGCAAGAATAGCTGAAAAAATAAAAAAAAAGATTGGTATCGACATCGCACCAGAGCTTAAACAAGCTATTGAGAATGAGGTGTCGGATGAAAAAATTAAAAAAGAAACATCAAGTGATGAAAAAAAAACTGAAGTATCAAAAGTTAAAAAACAGACTTCTGATAAAAAATTGGAAGCCGAGAATAAACCAAAAAAATAATATTCTCATATGTCAAAAACACTCTACGATAAAATTTGGGATGACCACCTTGTTCACGAAGATAATGATGGAACAGCTTTACTTTATGTTGATAGACATCTTGTTCATGAGGTCACTAGTCCACAAGCTTTTGAAGGATTAAGAATTCAAGGCAGACAAGTAAGAAAACCAAAACTTACTTTAGCTGTTCCTGATCACAATGTTCCGACTACTGATAGATCAAAAGGTATATCTGACAAGCAATCTAAAATTCAAGTTGATACTTTAAGAAATAATTGTAAAGAATTTGGAATAAATTTATTTGATGTTAATGATAAGCGACAAGGGATAGTCCATATTATTGGACCGGAGCAAGGTTTTACACAACCAGGGACAGTAATCGTATGTGGAGATAGCCACACAGCTACTCACGGAGCTTTCGGTTCCCTTGCATTTGGAATAGGCACTTCTGAAGTGGAGCATGTATTAGCTACTCAAACTTTAATTCAAAAAAAATCAAAAAATTTTAGAGTTAATGTGAATGGAAGTTTACCGGCAGGAGTTACGTCAAAGGATGTTATCCTTAAAATAATCGGAACAATCGGAACTGCAGGCGGAACAGGTTATGTAATTGAATTTGCTGGTGAAGTAATAAGAAATTTAAGCGTAGAACAACGTATGACTATATGCAATATGACTATAGAAGCTGGTGCCAGAGCAGGATTAATAGCTCCAGATGATAAAACCATAGAGTACTTTAAAGATAGACCGATGTCTCCAAAAGGTGAGAACTGGACGAAAGCAGTTGCACATTGGAAAAAACTTTTTTCTGATAGTGATGCAAAGTTTGATAAGGAAGTAAACATTGATGCAAAAAATATTGAACCATTAGTTACATGGGGAACATCTCCGCAGGACGTCTCTCCAATTACTGGAGAGGTGCCAGATCCAGAAAAAGAAAAAGATAAAGATAGAAGAACAGCAATGTACAGATCTCTAGAATACATGGGTTTAAAACCTAAAATGAAAATCTCTGATATAAAAGTAGATAAGATCTTTATCGGAAGCTGTACAAATGGAAGAATAGAAGATCTAAGGCTGGCTGCAAAACTATTAAAAGGAAAGAAAATAGCAAGCGATGTAAGTGCAATGGTTGTTCCAGGATCGGGATTAGTTAAAAAACAAGCCGAAGAAGAAGGTATTGATAAAGTTTTTAAAAATGCAGGATTTGAATGGAGAGAACCAGGATGTTCTATGTGTTTAGGAATGAATGAAGATCAGCTTTCATCAAAAGAAAGATGCGCATCAACTTCAAATAGAAATTTTGAAGGAAGACAAGGAAGAGGCGGTAGAACTCATCTTGTGAGCCCAGGTATGGCTGTAGCTGCAGCAATAAAGGGTTATTTAGCTGACGTAAGAGAAATTAATTAAATGGAAAAATTTGTTAAATTAAAAAGTATACCTGCACATATTCCTTTAATGAATATAGATACTGACATGATAATTCCTAAGCAGTTTTTAAAAACTATTAAAAGAACTGGTTTAGGAAAAAGTCTATTCTATGAAATGAGATATGATGAAAGTGGCAAATTAATCGATAAATTTATATTAAATAATGATCCATATTCAAAATCAAAAATTCTCTTAGCTGGAAAAAATTTTGGCTGCGGCTCTTCAAGAGAACACGCCCCATGGGCCTTACTCGACTTTGGTATAAGATGCGTAATAAGCCCTAGTTTTGCTGATATCTTTTATAATAACTGTTTTAACAATGGTATTCTTCCTATAATTATTGACGAAAAATCAATTCAAGAATTATCTGAATATTCTGAAAGAAAAGAGGAGATCGAAGTTGATTTAAATGAGCAGGTGATTCTTTATGGTAATAAGAAATTGACATTTGATATAGAGCCAGCGAAGAAAAAAAGACTTTTAGAAGGTTTAGATAATATAGGCCTCTCACTTAAAAAAATACCTAATATAGAAAAATTTGAAAATTCTATGAATAAAACAAAACCTTGGATTTAAATAATGGCAATATCTAACACTAGAAAATTATTATTATTACCTGGAGATGGAATTGGACCCGAGGTAGTAAGAGAGGTAAAGAAAATAATTGAATGGCTAAATAAAAATAAATCCTTAGACTTTAAAATTGAAGAAGAACTAATCGGGGGTGCATCGATAGATGCGCACAAAATTCCTATTACAGATGAAGTTTTTTATAAATCTTTAGAGTGTGATGCAGTTATATTAGGGGCATGTGGAGGACCAAAGTGGGATAAATTAGAATTTTCAAAAAAACCTGAGAGAGCTCTTTTAAAATTGAGGAAAGAGTTAAAATTATTCGCAAATTTAAGACCAGCAATTTGTTTTGAACAACTGGTTGACTCTTCTACTTTAAAACCTGAAATAGTTTCAGGATTAGATATTATGATTGTACGAGAACTTACAGGAGGTATATATTTTGGTGAACCACGTGGTATAGAGCCAATTAAGAACAATGAGCGCAAAGGAATTAATACTCATACGTATACTACTACTGAAATCAAAAGAATAGCTAAAGTGGCGTTTGATCTTGCTAAGAAAAGAAAAAACAAAGTAACTTCGTGCGAAAAATCAAATGTAATGGAGGCTGGGGTCTTATGGCGAGAAGAAGTTCAAGATTTAAAAGATAAAGAATATAACAACGTTGAATTAGAGCACATGTTAGCAGATAACTGTGCAATGCAGTTGTTGAGAAATCCAAAACAATTCGACGTAATTTTAGCCGATAATCTATTTGGAGACATGCTATCAGATGAGGCGGCTATGTTAACTGGTTCTTTAGGTCTTCTTCCATCTGCTTCCTTAGGCTCAAAAGATAAAAATGGAAAGCTGAGATCACTCTATGAACCTGTTCATGGATCGGCCCCAGATATAGCTGGAAAAAACGTTGCTAATCCGATCGCAACAGTTCTTAGTTTGTCAATGGCTCTAAGATATTCCTTGGATTTAGATAGAGAGGCTGATTTATTAGATCAAGCTGTTCAAAAAGTTTTAAATGACGGTCTCAGAACAAAGGATATTGCATCTAAAGGCAAGAAAGAAGTCACCACTTCTCAGATGGGTGATGCAATTATATCAAAATTAAATTAATATTAACAAAATGAAATTTGCAATTATTGGTGCTACGGGAAACGTAGGAAGAAAAACGATTGATATTTTAGAAAAGTCTAAATTAGACATTGAAGAATTACATTTAGTAGCCTCAAAAAATAGTTTAGGAAAAAAAATAAAATTTAAAAGCAATGACTTAAATGTAGTTGCTTTAGAAAATTTTGATTTTGAAAAAGCAGATATAACTTTTTTTGCTGCAGGAAGTTCTATTGCAGAAAAATATGCAAAAGAAGCCTCTCATAAAACTATTGTAATCGATAATTCAAAATTTTTTAGAATGGATAAAGATGTCCCCCTTATCGTACCCGAGGTGAATTCGGAAGATATCAAAAAGCACAAAAATATTATAGCAAATCCAAATTGCTCTACTATTCAAATGGTTTTGGCGCTTAATCCACTACACCAAAAATTTAATATTACAAGGGTAGTAGTTTCAACATATCAAGCTGTTTCTGGGGCAGGAAAAGCTGCAATGGATGAACTAATGAGTCAGACAAAAGATTTTTTAGAAAAAAAAAAAATTAAATCAAAAAACTTTACTAAACAAATAGCTTTTAATTTAATCCCTCATATAGATGTCTTTGTAGAAGACGGGTACACCAAAGAGGAGTGGAAAATGGAAAATGAAACTAAAAAAATATTAAGTGAAAAGATAAAAGTTTCTGCAACTTGCGTAAGAGTTCCAGTTATTACATCGCACTCTGAGTCAGTAAATGTAGAATTTGAAAAAAATTATAATATTGATGAAGTTAAAAAATTATTAAGCGAGACCTCAGGTTGTAAACTTGTTGATGAACATGTTGATGGAGGTTATATAACTCCACTCGAAGCTCAGGATGATTTTAAAACTTATATATCTAGAGTGAGAAAAGATAGGTCTAATGAAAAAGCAATTAATATGTGGATAGTTTCAGATAATCTTTTGAAAGGAGCGGCACTTAATTCAGTGCAAATTGCAGAAACATTAGTAAAGTACGGTATTAAATAAAATTTTTATGGAATACGATAAAAATCCTTTAACACCACATTTGCAAATATATAAATGGCAAATTTCATCTTTGTTGTCTATTACTCATAGAATAACAGGTGTGATTAACGCTTTAGCTATAAGTTTAATATGCATTTGGTTTTTATTCACAATTAATAATGAAAAGATTTTATTTGAAAATATTTTAAATAGTTTTTTTGGAAAATTTATATCTATTTCATTATGTTGGACATTTAGTTTCCATATACTAAATGAAATTAGGCATTTAATTTGGGATGCAGGTTATGGATTTGATCTAAAAATTACGAAAATTACCGGTTACGCAACCTTAATTTTATCTTTTTTACTTGCAATCATTATTTATTTTTTGGGAGTGAGTCTTTAACTATGAATAAATCAACAAAAAAATGGTTACTTATTAAGTTCAGTTCTCTGTTTTCAATCCCATTTATGGCGTGGTTTATTATTAATTTTGTTTCTATCATAAATAATGATTACAATAGTTTAATTGCTTTTTTAAGTGAGCGACCATCAAAAATTCTGCTCTCAATTTTTGTTTTTTTATCCCTTTTTTTCTATTCTTTAACAATAAGTGAGATTTTTGAGGATTATATGAGCAATGAAAAAATCAAAAATGTCGCAAATAAGTTAGTATTTATTTTTGCTATACTATTGTCTTTAGGAACTATAATAACCATTTATAATTTATAATATGAAAAGCTACAAAATTATCGATCATGAATACGACGTTGTTGTCTTAGGAGCTGGAGGCTCTGGTTTAAGAGCAGCCGTAGGTTTATCAGAGGCAGGTCTTAAGACAGCATGTATTTCAAAAGTATTCCCGACTAGGAGCCATACTTCTGCGGCTCAAGGTGGAATTTCAGCAGCGCTGGGTAATATGGGCGAAGATGACTGGAGATGGCATATGTATGATACTGTAAAAGGTTCTGACTGGTTAGGAGATCAGGATGCAATCGAATACCTCTGTAAAGAGGCCCCAAAAGCTGTAAAAGAACTAGATAAGTATGGCGTTCCATTTAGTAGGACTGAAGATGGAAAAATATATCAAAGACCTTTTGGAGGAATGACTAAAAATTATGGCAATGGAACGGTTCAAAGAACTTGCGCAGCGGCAGATAGAACTGGTCATGCTATTTTACATACTTTATACGGACAAGCATTAAAACATAACACAGAATTTTTTATTGAGTACTTTGCATTGGATTTAATTATGAAAAATGGTGAATGCAAGGGACTGATAGCTTGGAATTTGAATGATGGCACAATTCATAGATTTAAATCTCACATAACAATAATTGCTACTGGAGGTTACGGAAAAATTTATTATTCAGCTACATCTGCTCATACATGCACAGGAGACGGAAATGGAATGGTCTTAAGAGCAGGATTGCCATTACAAGATATGGAATTTGTTCAGTTTCACCCTACAGGAATATATGGAGTTGGATGTCTTATATCAGAGGGAGTAAGAGGAGAAGGAGGATTTTTATTAAATTCTAAAGGTGAAAGATTCATGGAAAGATATGCGCCAAATGCAAAAGATCTTGCTTCGAGAGATGTTGTTAGCAGATCTATAGCAATCGAAATAAACGAGGGACGTGGAGTTGGCAAAGAAAAAGATCATGTACATCTCCATTTAGATCATTTAGATCCCAAAGTAATTGATGATAGACTACCAGGTATAGCAGAGTCTGCAAAAACGTTTTCAGGTGTTGACGTTACGAAAGATCCAATACCAGTTGTTCCCACAGTCCATTATAATATGGGAGGAATTCCTACAAATTATAAAGCAGAAGTTTTAACTTTAAATGGATCTGAAAAAACAGTGCCTGGTCTTATGGCTATTGGTGAAGCAGCATGTGTTTCGGTTCACGGAGCGAATAGATTAGGATCAAATTCATTAATAGATCTTGTGGTATTTGGAAAGGCTGCTGCTAAAAGAGCTGCAGAACTTGTTAAACCCAACACACCACACGAAGAAACCCCACAAAGTGAAACAGAAAAATGTTTGGATAGATTTGATAAAATTAGAAATTCAAAAGGTGAGACGAGTACTTCTCAACTTAGATTGTCGATGCAGAAAACAATGCAAAGCAAATGCGCAGTTTTTAGGACTGAAAAAACCTTAAAAGAGGGAGCAGACGAAATTAGAAAACCATTTGAAGGCTTAGAAGATATATCTGTTAAAGATAAATCTCTTTTATTTAATACCGATCTTGTAGAGTCCCTAGAATTTGATAATCTAATTAGACAAGCTATGACAACTATGGACTCAGCATATCATAGAAAAGAGAGTAGAGGTGCTCATGCCAGAGAAGATTTCTCAAAAAGAGACGACAAAAAATTTATGAAACACACTTTAGCATGGCAGGATGGTAAAGAGGTAAAAGTCAAGTACAGAGATGTACATGCAAAAACACTGACAAACGATGTTCAATACTTCCCTCCAAAAGAGAGAGTATACTAATGGCTGAGTTTTCTCTTCCAAATAACTCAAAAATTTTAAAGGGAATATATTATAAAGACAAAACTGGTTCAAAAAATATCAAAAAAGTAAATGTTTATAGGTGGAACCCTGACGATGGAAAAAATCCACGAATAGACACATTTGAAGTAGATATGGATGATTGTGGACCAAAAGTTTTAGATATTCTTTTTAAAATTAAAAATGAAATAGACTCGTCCTTAACTTTTAGAAGATCTTGTGCCCATGGAGTATGTGGCTCTTGTGCTATGAATGTAGATGGAGTCAACACTCTTTCATGTATTAAATCTCATAGTGACATTAAAGGTGAGTTAAATATTTATCCCCTACCACATTTAAAAGTAATAAAAGATCTAATTGGAGACCTAAGTAATTTATATAAGCAATATGAGTCTATTCAACCATGGATAAAGACCTCAAAAACAGACACAGAAAAACAAGAAATTTTACAATCCCAAAATGACAGAGCTAAACTCGATGGATATTATGAGTGTATTCTATGTGCCTGCTGCTCTACATCGTGTCCAAGCTACTGGTGGAATGGTGACAAATATTTAGGCCCCGCGGTATTGCTACAAGCCTATAGATGGATAAGCGACAGCAGAGACGAAGAGAAAAAAGAAAGATTAAAGAAAGTTGCTGATGAATTAAAATTATATAGATGCCACACTATTATGAATTGTACTAATTCATGTCCCAAGGGCCTTAACCCAGCCAAGGCAATTGGATCTATAAAAAAAATGCTTGCAACAAGCTAAAACCTTATTTATTCAAAGACTATGAAAATAATTGAACATTTCATAGAAGGAAAACATTACTCTGGCAATTCAAAAAAATTTTCACCTGTTTATAATCCAGCTACCGGAGAAGAAACTGCAAAAGTCAAACTAGGGAATTCAGAAGATTTAAATAAAGCTGTAGATATTTCAAAAAACGCTTTCCTAACTTGGTCTAATACTCCTCCAATACAAAGAGCTAGAGTATTATTTAAGTTTAAAGAGTTAATTGAAAAAAATGAGGACGAATTAATTAAAATAATTGTTTCTGAACATGGAAAAGTTTACGAAGATGCAAAAGGTTCACTAATCAGGGGGTTAGAGGTTGTTGAATATGCTTGTGGAATTCCTCAAATGTTAAAAGGAGAGTTTACAGAAAATGTTGGAAAAAATGTAGATAGCTGGTCACTTAGACAACCTTTAGGAGTTTGCGCTGGTATAACTCCTTTTAATTTTCCAGCAATGGTACCTATGTGGATGTTTCCCATGGCAATAGCATGTGGGAATACTTTTATTTTGAAACCATCTGAAAAAGATCCTTCTTGCTCAATTAAATTAGCAGAATTATTTAACGAAGCGGGATTACCAAAAGGAGTTTTTAACATAGTTAATGGAGACAAAGAGGTAGTAGATGCAATTATAAGCAACAAAAACATTTCAGCAGTAAGCTTTGTAGGATCAACTCCTATAGCTAAATATATTTATGAAAATTGTGCTAAAAATGAAAAAAGAGTTCAAGCCCTTGGAGGAGCGAAAAATCATTGTGTAGTAATGCCAGACTGTGATCTTGATCAGGCTGTAAATGGTTTAATGGGTGCTGCTTATGGATCTGCAGGTGAAAGATGTATGGCTCAGTCCGTTGCAGTTGCTGTAGGTAATGTTGGTGATCAACTTGTAAAAAATTTGAAAACAAAAGTAGAAACTTTAAAAGTTGGTCCAGGAATGGATAAAAATTCAGAGATGGGCCCCCTGATTACAAAAGAGCACTTGGCAAAGGTAAAAGGTTACGTAGATATTGGAGTAAAAGAGGGAGCTGAGCTTGTAGTTGATGGCAGAAATTTAAAATTACAAGGATATGAAAAAGGTTATTTTATGGGTGGATGTTTATTTGATAAAGTTAAAAAAGATATGAAAATTTATAAAGAAGAAATATTTGGACCAGTTCTTTCGGTAGTAAGAGCAGAGAATTTTGACGAAGCTTTAGCTCTAGTAAATAATCATGAGTACGGCAATGGTGTAAGTATATTTACAAGAGATGGAGATGTAGGTAGAACTTTTTCAAATAAAGCGAAAATAGGTATGGTTGGCATAAATATACCTATACCAGTGCCAATGGCTTTCCATAGTTTTGGTGGGTGGAAAAGATCTTTATTTGGAGATCAGCACATGCATGGTCCTGAAGGAGTGAGATTTTATACAAAATTAAAAACAATTACGTCTCGTTGGCCAGATGGACTAAAATCTGACCCAGAATTTATAATGCCAACAATGAAATAAAAATGAAAAAAAAAATTACTTTAATTGGAGCGGGCCAAATCGGAGGAACCCTTGCACATTTAATTGCTATTAAAGGTTTAGCTAATGTAGTCCTATTTGATGTCGCCGAAGGTATTGCCAAGGGTAAAGCTTTGGATATAGCCCAATCTTCACCTATAGAAGGATTTAATGTGAATTTGAGAGGAACAAATAATTACGAAGATACTAAAAATTCTGACGTCATAATTATTACTGCTGGAGTTCCAAGAAAACCTGGGATGTCTAGAGATGATCTTCTAGGTATAAATCTAAAAATAATAAAAGAAGTAGCTCTGGGAATAAAAAAAACATCTCCTGATGCATTTGTTATATGTATAACCAACCCTTTAGATGTAATTGTTATGGCACTTCAAAAATACTCTGGTTTACCAAAAAACAAAGTCGTTGGAATGGCTGGTATTTTAGACTCGTCAAGACTCATTTATTTTTTATCTGAAAAATTAAACATCGAAGCGAGTAAAATAAAATCATTTGTTCTCGGCGGTCATGGAGACACAATGGTTGCTATGTTAAACCATACTAAAGTAGACGGGGAACCTATCAAAAATCTCGTAAAATCTGGAAAAATATTAGAGGAGGATTTAAATAAATTGGTAGATAGAACAAAAAAA
This sequence comes from uncultured Pelagibacteraceae bacterium, assembly GCA_902579605.1. Classification (GTDB taxonomy): domain Bacteria; phylum Pseudomonadota; class Alphaproteobacteria; order Pelagibacterales; family Pelagibacteraceae; genus Pelagilacustribacter. The sequence continues at coordinate 15,568 of CACHHD010000011.1, read as the reverse complement.
GGTGGCGCTGAGATAGTTAAATACTTAGAAAAAGGGTCGGCATTTTATGCACCTGCCTCAGCTGGAGTTGAAATGGCTGAGAGTTTTATTAAAGATCTCAAAAAAGAACTTCCATGCGCTGCATACCTCAATGGAGAATATGGAGTTAAAGATATTTATGCTGGAGTTCCTGTCATAATAGGTAAAAACGGTGTCGAAAAAGTAGTGGAGATCAAATTATCGTCTGATGAAAAAGATCAATTTAATAAATCAATTAAAGCTGTACAAGATTTATTTGAAGCAGCTAAAAAAATAGATAATAATCTCAAGTAATTTGAATTTTTTAATAAAAAAAATAAAACACGAAAACTTTTTCGGTTTAATCATACTTTTAATTTTCTCTATCGGGGTTAATCAATATTATGGAAATATCGGTATATTTCCTCATGATAGTTTTGCACATTTTGAAACAGGAAACATGATTTTAAATGGACATCACCCATTTAATGATATTTGGATAGTCTCCGGCCCCTTTGTTGACTATTTTCAGGCATTACTATTTTTTTTATTTGGAACAAGTTGGAAAATTTATGTTTTTCATGCTTCATTAATAAATTTTATAATAACATTCTCTACTTTCATAGTTTTTAGAACCTTAAATCTTGATTTCAAAGAAAGTTTATTTTTTTCTCTATGCTTTAGTATTTTAGCATATCCAATAAGCGGTACACCCTTTGTAGACCACCACTCGGCCTTTTTTTCTTTGATAGGTGTATATTTTATTTTGATTTGCATTAAAAAAGAATCAAAAAATTTGAGCTTTTTTATTCCAATATTTTTTGTTTTAGGTTTTATGTCTAAACAAGTTCCATCAACTTATTTGATATTCTCAATAACACCAATATTTTTATTTTATATATTTTATAATAACAAATTATTTTTGTTACCAAACTTTATTTACGGTATAACTTTTTCTGTTTTAATTTTATTTATTTTTGGAGTAATTACCGGAATTAATTTCAATAATTTTATTGAACAATATATTCTATATCCCCAGTCTATTGCATCCAATAGATTCGATAATTTCACAATAAAAATATTTGGAGTTTTAGGTAATTTTAAATTTGTATTTTTAAGCTTAATAATTTTAATTATTGCTAACTTAAAAAAAATCAAAAGTGGTAAAATTTTTGAAAAAAATAATTTTAATGTTTTTATTGTAGTTATAAGTACATTAATCTTAATTTTTCATCAACTTTTAACTCGAAACCAAATATTTATATTCTTTTTAATACCCTTAATAATTGGTATCGCAAATATCTCTGTTAAAAATAAAATATTTAAAATTGCAACTATAGTTCTATGTTTATTCACCACAATTAAATATCACGAGAGATTTAATGAAAAAAGAAAATTTCACGATTTACAAGATGTGAACTTAAACAAAGCTGTAAGTGCAAACCAAATTGATAAAAAACTTAATGGTTTAAAATGGATTACTCCCCAATTTAAAAAGACGCCTAAAAAAGAAATTGCAATGATTAACCAAATTAAAAATATACTTCAAAAAGATAACAGAAAAAAAATGGTCCTAGGAAACTATCCTTTTTTATCTGTAGTTATTAAAGAGAATTTATATTCAACTACTAGATGGCATGTTTTTGATGGAACTGACTACCCTCAAGTAGGAAATAAGTATTATAATTCTTACAAAAAACTTTTTATAAATAAAATTAAAGAAAATAATATTGAAGTGATATACACAATTTTACCCGTAGATAGCTCACAAATATACAATTATATTGATGAGTCTTGTTTTGAGAAAAATCAAATAAGAAAATTTTTAGTTTCTCACTCCATAAAAAAGTGCAAAGATATTAATTAAAATTAAACATACTTTATCAATAATTTATCTTAATTATTTTTCTTGTATATTTCACTTATAGTAACATTTCCTCGTCTTAATTCAGATATCTTAGTAAAATTTTTTGGTATTTTATATTTTTTGTTATATTTTGGATTAATCTCATATTGAAAATTGTTGATTATATAATCTGCTTTTTCGTACATTTGACCGACTATAACAAAATTATCCCTAATTTTTTTTTCAAAGATATTCTTACTTAAATTTAAATCAGTAAAACTTGCAACACCTATATTAATTTTGTCTTTTTCTAAATTATATATTTGTTTTAAACTTTGATAATTTACTAATCCCCAGTAATCTTTCTCGAATAAAACATTAGCTTTATTTTTTATATAATGATTAAAAAATATATTTTGATGAGGATGGTAATAATACAAAGAAAATATATTAAATAAAAGAATTACAGCTAATGACGAAAAAGTTAATTTTTTATAATAATTCCTAAAATACTTAATAATTATGTAATTAATAAAATAAACAGAATGAATAATTAAAAAAGGATAGATAAAGTAAAAGTGACGCCAACCATTATAAATGATTGAGTTCAAAATAAAAAATGAGAATAATGGTATAAATATTAAAGAAACAGTAAAAACAATAAGCTTTTCTCTTTGACTTTTCCATATATCGTAATTTGCTTTTTGTTCATCAATTTTCAAAATTCTATTTGATATACGTTTAAAATTTAAAAGTAGTCCTCCAGTACTAGAAAATATTATTAAAAGAGGTGTAGTTGCAAATATTGAAACAAATAAATAATGCCATGGAAGGTTTTTAGCTTGATAAAATTCACCTAGATAAAATACTTTGAGATCCCATCTTTCAAATTTTGAAAACAATTTTAAAATTTCGATTAAATTTTTAATTGGACTCTCCCAAAGATAAGGATAGGTGATAAACAAGAAAAAAAACGATAAAAATATAAGACTTAATATATATTTTAATATTTTACTAAAACTGTAATTTCTAACTGAAGAGTCAAAAAAAATAAAAAATATTAATAGAAACGGAACAAATAAAGCAACCATTCTTAAGTTTGCTGCTAAAGCAAAAAAAATAGAAAAGTAGAATAAATTTTTATAATTCAACTTATTTAAACATTTGATTGAAAAATATGTCATTATTATAAATAATGATAAAAATACTAAATCTTTTCCATTATAAAAACTATTGGCAAAAATTCTTGGTGTAGAATACAATAATAACAAACTAAATGTAGATAAAATTTTATTTTTGAAGATTTCCTGACAAATTAGAAAAAAAAAAATTAAAGATATAATAAAAATAAAGTGATTTAGTAAATGTCTTAAAAAAAATATCTCATTAATTTCATTTTTTTTTAATAAAATCTCTATTAAAAAAACGTTTAAAATTTCAAAGACAGCACCATAATATTTGTCAGCGTAATCACTTAAATTTTCAATATTTTTAAACAAATCGTTATTTGTTGGTATTGAAAAAAACTCAAATAAATATTTTAAATTTACTAAACCATTATATCTATTAATTTTCTCATCAATTGATATACCGTAATCTTTATAAAGTATCAGACCTATAAAAATTAATATTGTGAAAAGAAATATATTGAAGTATTTATCAAATAGTTTAGTCATCTTTAGAATAATAACTTAAGATATAAAAACTAAAATTTAAATACTAATTTTTGTAAAAATGAATATTCATGAACACCAAGCAAAAGATTTATTAAGGCAATTTGGTGCCCCAGTATCAAAAGGTATAGTTATATTTTCTTTAGAAGATATAGATAAAAAAATTTCTTCATTAAACTCGAAAAATTTTGTTTTAAAAGCCCAAATTCATGCTGGAGGAAGAGGAAAAGCCGGTGGAGTAAAATTAATTTCCAACAAAAAAGATTTAAAGACAGAAGCCCAAAAAATGTTAGGAAAAACTTTAATAACACATCAAACTGGACCTTTGGGGAAAGAAGTAAAAAGATTATATGTTGAAGAAGCATCAGATATTTTAAAAGAATATTACCTATCTTGTTTAGTGGATAGGTCAAGTTCCAAAATAGTTTTTATCAGTAGTACTGAGGGCGGTATGGACATTGAGAAAGTTGCAATAGAAAATCCAAAAAAAATTGTAACAACAAAAATAAATTTAAATGAAAAAATCGATAACAAAGACATTGATAAAATCATATTGCCCTTTAAACTAGATGATAAACAAAAAACACCAGCACATAAACTTATCAATGCAGTTTATAAAATTTTAATCACAAAAGACGCTAGTCTTATTGAAATTAACCCATTAGTAATAACAAAAAATAACGATTTAATTTGTTTAGATGCTAAAATTAATTTTGATGACAATGCATTGTTCAGACAACCAGACATTTTAAAATTAAGAGATTTAAATGAAGAGGAGCCAGCAGAAATAGAAGCAAGCAAAAATGAACTAGCTTATATTAAACTTGATGGAAAAATAGGTTGCATGGTAAATGGGGCAGGTTTAGCGATGGCGACAATGGATATAATAAAACTATTTGGGGAAGAACCAGCAAATTTTTTAGATGTCGGTGGAGGAGCATCAAAAGAAAAAGTATCTGCAGCATTTAAATTAATATTAGCCGATAAAAACGTGAAAGGAATTTTAATTAATATTTTTGGGGGTATCATGAGATGTGATATTTTAGCTCAAGGAGTAGTAGAAGCAGCAAAAGAGTCAGATTTAAAAGTACCTCTTGTAGTTAGATTGGCTGGCACAAACTTTGAAAAAGGTAAAGAAATATTAGAAAAATCTAATTTAGATATTTTGTCTGCTAACGACTTAAATGATGCAGCAAAAAAAATAATTAATGCAATTAAATAAATGTCAATATTAGTCAACAAAAATACTAGAGTAATATGTCAAGGTTTTACGGGAACCCATGGCACCTTTCACTCTGAGCAAGCTATCAAATATGGAACTAATTTAGTTGGTGGTGTAACTCCTAAAAAAGGTGGCCAAAAGCATTTAGGTCTACCTGTATTTGATACTGTCTTAGAAGCCAAAAAAAAAACTAATGCTAACGCTACAATGATTTATGTGCCACCGAAATTTGCTGCCTCTGCAATTATAGAGGCAATAGAATCAAAAATTGAATTAATTGTTTGCATAACAGAAGGCATTCCAATAATTGACATGTTGAAAGTTAAGCAAGCTTTAAAAAAAAGTAAAAGTAGATTAATTGGACCTAATTGTCCTGGAATTATTACCCCTGAAGAATGTAAAATAGGAATTATGCCAGGAAATATTCATAAGAAAGGATCTGTCGGGATAGTTTCTAGATCGGGAACTTTAACTTACGAGGCAGTTGCTCAAACAAGTCATTCTGGTATGGGACAGTCAACGTGTATAGGTATAGGAGGTGATCCTATAAACGGAACAAATTTTATTGATTGTTTAGAATTATTCCTTCAGGACGAAGAGACCAAATCAATCGTAATGATAGGAGAAATCGGAGGTTCTGCTGAGGAAGAGGCATCAGAATTTGTCAAAAAATCTAAAATTAAAAAGCCTATGGTGGGTTTTGTTGCAGGACTAACGGCTCCTCCTGGAAGAAGAATGGGTCATGCCGGCGCTATAATTTCAGGTGGCAAAGGTGGGGCCAATGATAAGATTGAAACAATGAAATCAGCTGGAATTACTATTTCTAAATCACCAGCTGACATAGGTAAAACACTTTTTGAAAAACTAAAGGCTTGATTTTATACAATTTGTGATATTATTTGATATTAATGTCAGTTGATAAGAACAATCAAACATATAAAAAAACTTCATTTTTAACCGGAGTAAACAGTGACTATATTGAAGAATATTACGCTCTTTATTTACAAAATCCCAATCTATTAACCAAAGACTGGATTGATTTTTTTGACGGTTTAAAAGAAGACTCAAAAAATATTTTACAAAATATAAAAGGTCCGAGCTGGAACCCTAAAAAGGTAAAAAAATTTAAAACTAAAGAAAAGACTGAGCAAAAGATAGAGAAAGAACTTACGGAAATATCTTCTGTTAAGCAAGCTTCAACTGACTCAGTCAGAGCCATAATGCTAATACGAGCATATAGAATTAGAGGGCACTTAATAGCTAATTTAGATCCTTTAGATTTACAAAAAAAAGACGAACACCCTGAATTAAAACCAGAGACATATGGGTTTAAAAAAGAAGATTATCAAAGAAAAATTTTTTTAGACGGAGTTCTGGGCATCGAATATGGAAACCTTAATGAAATTCTGAGGATACTAAAAAAAACTTACTGTTCAACTATAGGTTATGAATTTATGCATATGAGCGACCCTGAGGAAAAGGCTTGGGTTCGTAATAGAATAGAGGGTCCTGAAAAAAAAGTTACTTTTACTGATAATGGAAAAAAAGCCATACTGAACAAGATGATCGAAGCAGAGGGTTTTGAAAAATATTTGCAGGTAAAGTTTGTTGGTACCAAAAGGTTCGGACTTGATGGAGGTGAGTCACTTATACCTGCTTTAGAACAAATTATTAAAAGAGGAGGAAATTTAGGAGTTAAAGAAATTAAAATTGGCATGCCTCACAGAGGAAGGCTAAATGTATTAGCTAATGTAATGGGCAAGTCTTATCAAGCAATCTTTAGTGAATTTTTTGGTAAAGGAATTTCTGCAAAAGAGGATTTTGAGGGGGATGTAAAATATCACTTAGGAGCATCTTCAAATAGGGAATTCGATGGTAATGTTGTACATATAAGTTTAACGGATAACCCATCTCATTTAGAAGCTGTTAATCCAGTCGTTCTAGGTCAAGTAAGAGCAAAACAATTTTTTCATAAAGACCCAAGCAGAAAGACGGTTGTACCTGTTTTAATTCATGGTGATGCAGCATTTGCTGGCCAGGGAGTAGTTGCAGAATGTTTTGCAATGTCTGGCTTGCCTGGCCATAACATAGGTGGAACTATTCATTTGATCGTCAACAATCAAATTGGTTTTACTACAGCTCCAAGATTTGCACGGTCTTCTCCTTATCCATCTGATGTAGCAAAATTATCACAAGCGCCAATTTTTCACGTAAATGGGGATGACCCGGAAGCTGTTGTGCACTGTGCAAAAGTGGCTACCGAATATAGACAGAAATTTAATAGAGATGTTGTAATCGACATGGTCTGCTACAGAAGGTTTGGTCACAATGAAGGTGACGAACCTTCGTTTACTCAACCAATAATGTATAAAAAAATAAGATCTCATCCTACAACTTTAAGCATTTATAGTAAAAAAATTTTAATGGATGGTTTATTAAATGATAATCAAATTGAACAAAAAAAACATGAATTTAAAAAATTTTTAGAAAAAGAATTTATCTCCTCAAAAAATTACAAATCTGAATTGAAATGGTTCGATGGAGTTTGGTCAAGATTTAAACCAGGACTGGGTAAAGATAAACGAGGAGTCAGTGGGGTCGATAAAAAAATAATTGTTGAAACTGGAAAAAAAATATCTGAAATCCCAATAAACTTTAATGTTCACAAAACAATCAAAAAGATATTTGAGCAAAAACAAAAAATGTTTACAGAAAAGTCCCCAATCGACTGGTCAACAGCAGAGTCCTTAGCTTTTGGAACACTTTTGCTTGATGGTTTTTCTGTAAGATTATCAGGTCAAGATTCAGGAAGAGGCACTTTCAGTCAACGACACTCAGTTTTAAGAAATCAGGATAATCACGAAAGATATATTCCTTTAAATAATATCGGAAAAAAACAAAAAAAATTTGAAGTAATAGACTCCCTTTTATCAGAATTAGCTGTTTTAGGTTTTGAGTTTGGTTACTCCTTATCAGAACCTGAGACCCTAGTTATCTGGGAAGCTCAATTTGGGGACTTTGCTAATGGGGCACAAGTTATAATAGATCAGTTTATCACTTCAGGCGAGTCTAAGTGGGGGAGGGCAAGTGGTTTAGTTCTTTTGTTACCCCACGGTTATGAAGGTCAAGGTCCAGAACATTCTTCAGCTAGACTTGAAAGGTTTTTGCAAATGTGTGCTGGGGAAAATATTCAAGTAGTAAATTGCACTACCCCAGCTAATTATTTTCATGCTTTAAGAAGACAAATGCACAGAGATTTTAGAAAACCTTTAGTAGTTATGACACCTAAATCTTTATTACGAAATAAAAGATGTGTTTCTTTAATTGAAGATTTTTCAAAAAAAAATAGTTTTCATAGAGTACTTGAAGATCATGCATACATAAAAGGCTGGAAATTACTCGAATTAAAAAAAGATAACAAAATTGAAAAGGTGGTTATGTGCTCTGGAAAAATTTACTTTGATTTGTTAGAGGCTAGAGAAAAATTAAAAAATGATAGGTTGGTACTAATTAGAATTGAACAATTATATCCTTTTCCAGCAAAAACATTAGCGAAAATTTTAAAAAGATACGAAAATGCTGAATTTATTTGGTGTCAAGAAGAGCCTAAGAATATGGGGGCTTGGAATACCGTGAGAAATTATATCGATAGGACTCTTAAAATTATTGAATTTAAAAAAAATAGAGTCAAATATGTTGGAAGAAATGCCTCATCCACAACTGCGACTGGAAATTATAATAAACATCTTGCAGAACAAAAAAAAATATTAGAAAAGGTTATTGGGAAATTGAATTAATGTCTGAAAAATTTTTTGTACCTACACTTGGAGAGTCAGTTACTGAGGCTACAGTTGCTAAATGGTTAAAGAATAAAGGAGACAAAGTGTTCTCAGATGAACCTTTGGTTGAATTAGAAACTGATAAAGTAAATGTAGAAGTTCCAGCTCCGTCAAATGGAGTGCTAGAAAATATATCAGCAAAAGAAGGGGACACTGTTAATGTGGGAGCTTTACTTGGATCAATTTCTCAAACAAAAGGAACTTCTTCCAGCACAAAAAATAATCCTAGTGAAAAAAAATATTCACCACCTAAACTAGATGAGAATGAAATGAAAAAAACTGAAAAGTTTGAGTCGAAAAAAATGAAATCAACCATACCATTAGTTTTAAAGGAAGACACAGTACAAAAAGTTTTTGATGAAGAACCTCTTGTTCTTGAAGATCAACCTTTAGTTTTAGATAAAGAACATAATGAAAATATAGAAATAAAAGAAGTTGAAAATAAAATAATCAAAAATAATTTAAGAGTTTCACCTGCAGCGAGAAAAATAGCTTCTGAAAAAAAAATTGATATCAAATCTATCAAAGGAACTGGTAAAAATGGTTTAGTATTAAAAGAAGATGTTATGAGTTTAATGGGAGTTAAGCCTGCACCGTCTGAAAGAAAGATTGCTCATGGACCGGAAGAAAGAATTAAAATGACAAGATTGAGACTTACAATCGCAAAAAGATTAAAAGAGGCTCAAGAAAATGCAGCAATGTTAACCACATTTAATGAGGTAAATATGCAAGAGGTAATTAAAATGAAAAATGATTACAAAGAAGATTTTCAAAAAAACTATTCTGTTAAATTAGGCTTCATGTCTTTTTTTGTTAAAGCTTGCATAATTGGTTTAAAAAATTATCCCGCTATAAACGCTGAAATTCAGGGGGACGAGATTGTTTATAAAAATTATTATAACATAAGTATTGCCGTGGGTACCGACAAAGGTTTAGTGGTACCAGTTATTAAAAATTCTGATGAGCTTTCATTTGCTGATATTGAAAAAAATATTAGCTCACTTGGTCAAAAGGCAAGAGATGGAAAAATTACTATTGAAGATCTTCAAGGAGGAACTTTTACAATTACCAATGGTGGAATATACGGCTCTATGTTGTCTACACCAATATTAAATCCACCGCAATCCGCAGTTCTTGGCATGCATAATATAATTGAAAGACCAATTGTAGAAGATGGAGAAGTAAAGGTAAGACCAATAATGTATTTAGCATTATCTTATGATCATAGAATAATAGACGGAAAGGAAGCAGTTTCATTTTTAAAAATAGTAAAGGATTGTTTAGAGCAACCTAAAAGACTATTTTTAGATCTTTAATACATGAACGATAATTTTGATGTTATTATAATAGGAGGAGGCCCAGGCGGGTATGTGTGCGCTATCAGAGCAGCGCAATTAGGTCTCAAAACTGCATGTGTAGAAAGTAGAGGAACACTTGGAGGAACATGCCTAAACGTCGGTTGCATTCCATCGAAAAGTTTGCTCAATCTATCTGAAAATTATCACAAAGCTAAAAAGAATTTTTTTAATCAAGGTATTGAAGTTTCAGAAGTTAAATTGAACGTTGAAAAAATGATGAGTAATAAAAATAAATCAGTGCAAGTTTTAACAAAAGGAGTTGAGTTTTTATTTAAAAAAAACAAAGTAACTTACTTAAAAGGTAAAGGAGTTATATTTTCACCAACAAGTGTAGTGGTTTATGACCAGGGAAAAAAAAACTCGTACAATACTAAAAATATTATAATTGCAACTGGTTCCTACGCCTCATCTATTCCAGGTGTAAAACTTGATGAAAAAAACATTATTTCTTCAACAGCTGCTCTTTCCCTAAAATCAGTTCCTAAATCCTTAGTTGTTATTGGAGGTGGTTACATAGGTCTAGAAATGGGATCTGTATGGAAGCGTCTTGGATCAGAAGTTACTGTGATTGAAAATCTACCTTTTATAACACCAGGAATGGATAGAGAAGTCTCTAATGAATTTCAAAAAATATTAACCAAACAAGGGATTAATTTTAAACTTAATTCTAAAGTTTTATCGATCAAAGACCTTGGTTCAGAAGTTAAAATAGAATATCAAAATAACGAAAAAAGTAGTAAAGAAACAATTTTAGCAGATAAAACTCTAATTGCAGTAGGCAGAAAACCCTATACAGAGGGACTTAATCTAAATAAAGTTGGAGTAAAAAAGGATGCAAAAGGCAAAATTAAAGTAAATAAAAATTTTCAAACAGATGTAAAAAATATTTACGCGATTGGAGATGTTATCGATGGTCCGATGCTTGCTCACAAAGCCGAAGAGGAGGGTATTGCAGTTGCCGAGTTGTTAGCTGGTCAATCCGGACATGTAAATTATGATGTTATACCAGGAGTAATTTATACTTCACCAGAAGTGGCATATGTTGGCAAGTCAGAAGAGCAACTTAAAAAAGATGGAGTTCTATACAAAGTAGGAAAATTTCCCTTTTTAGCAAACTCTAGAGCAAAAGTTAATAATGAAACAGAAGGTTTCGTAAAAATTTTAGCAGATAGCAAATCCGATCGTGTTCTTGGGGTACATATAATTGGACCACATTGTGGAGATATGATTGCTGAAATGGCCTTAGCTATGGAATTTGGAGCTAGTGCGGAAGATATAGCTAGAACTTGTCATGCACACCCAACTCACACAGAGGCAATAAAAGAGGCTGCATTAGCTGTTGATAAAAGACCAATTCATTTTTAATTTTTTAAAAATAAAATAAAATTTATTTATGGAAGTCCCTATTTTATTACCAAAAGTTTTTAATCATCCTTTTACTTATATCTATAATCCTCAAAAAATTAAAAATCTTAATCAAGGAGATATTGTTATTGTTCCTTTTGGTAAAAAAAAAGAAATAGGGGTTGTATGGGATAAAATAAAAAAAACTGAAAAAAAAATTAAACTTAAGCAGATAGAAAAAAAAATTACCAATGTAAGTTTGAATAAAAAAATTATAGAATTCGTTAATTGGTTTTCGTCTTATAATATTACTCCAAAGGGAATGATTTTAAAAATGTGTTTAGGAAACTTGAAAAGTTTCGAGGAAAAAAAGAAAAAAAAAATAATTAGCAGCAACATAGAGAAAACAAAATACATATTAAACAATGAACAAAAACATGCTTTAAATAGTCTTGAAAGTCTAGGAGATAACTTTACAGTTTCTGTTTTACAGGGCATTACTGGGTCAGGAAAAACATTGGTGTATTTTGAAAGAATAAGAAAATTGGTTCAAGAAAATAAACAAGCTTTAATATTAATTCCTGAAATATTTCTTACTACTCAATTTAAAAATAGATTTAAATTATTTTTCGGTTATGAACCAGCAATTTGGCATTCAAAAATTAGTTTAAATAGAAAAAAAAATATTTGGCTATCAGTGGCAAAAAATAAAATAAAAATTGTATTAGGTGCAAGATCGTCTTTATTTTTACCTTTTAAGAATCTTGGTTTGATAATAGTAGATGAAGAACACGACTCATCTTATAAACAAGAAGAGAGCGTTATTTATAACGCTAGAGACATGGCAATATCGAGAGCATCTATAGAAAACATACCTATACATTTAATTACTTCAATACCATCATTAGAAACCTATAATAATATAAAAATAAAAAAATACAAAAAAACTGAATTAAAGAATAGATTTAAAAATTATCCTTTACCAAAAACAAAAATTATAAATTTAAATTTAGAAAAACTTAAAAAAAAATCAATATCTGATAAAACTATCAAAATTGTTGAAATATATCTAAAAAAAAAAAATCAAATATTATTCTTTTTAAATAGAAGGGGATATGCGCCATTTCTTATTTGCAAAAATTGTGGTTATAGGCATCTTTGTCCTAACTGCTCAATTTATTTAACTTATCATAAAATATTGGATAAGATAATTTGTCATCATTGCGGGCACCAAAGTATTTCTAAAAAAAAATGTAAAGATAAAAATTTATTATGTGATTTTTCTATGTATGGTCCTGGTGTGGAAAAAGTCTTTGAAGAATTAAAAAAAAGTTTTCCTGATAAAGTAGTAAAAATATTTTCAAGTGATTATTTGAGTAAAAAAAAATATTCAGAAGATTTAATCAGATCAGTAAATGAGGAAAAAATTGATATTTTGGTTGGTACACAGATGATTTCAAAAGGATTTAATTTTCCTAAACTAAATTGTATAGTTGTAGTAGATGCAGATTTTACTGGAAAAGGTTACGACCTAAGAACCACTGAAAAAAATATTCAACTATATAATCAGCTTAGTGGTAGAGCTGGTAGATTTTCAAAAGATTCTATAATTATATATCAGACAATAAACCCTAATGATGAAGTTCTTGAAAATATTACAAAAAATAATACAGAAAATTTTTTGATAAATGAATTAAAAGTAAGAAAACAAAATAATCTTCCGCCATATTTTAGATTAATTTCTATTATCATTTCCTCCAATAAAAAGGAAAATAGTTATCGGGGAGCTATAGAAATAAAGAAAAAAATAGAGCAACTAAACCATGTTCAAATTCTTGGACCAGTTGACTCACCTATTTTTAAGAAAAAAAAAATGTTCAGAACAAGATTATTAATACGCACAGAAAGCAAGAATATGTGTCAGAAACCTCTGGCTAAGGTTTTAGAAAAGCTTAAAATATCCTCTAAAATTAAACTCACAGTTGATGTTGATCCCATTAATTTCACATAATTTAATATATCATCTTGAAGGGGCAACTAAGCTATGCTAGGACCATTTATTTCTTAAATAATTCTTAAACAGGATTGAAATTGAGCGGAGTAAAGACATTTTCAAACGAGACCTCAGAGCGTTACGCCTTAGCTTTATTTGAGCTATCTAGTGAGAATTCTGAAAACGAGGAAATTGAAAAAAACATATCTTTTATTTTAAAGATTTGTAATAACAACCCAGAATTTGTCAATTTTTTAAAAAATCCTACTATTAGATTAGAAATTCAAAGTAAAATTTTTGATGAAATCGTCAAAATTATGAAATTAAATAAAACTTTGAGTAATTTTCTTCAGTTTTTAATAAAAAAAAGAAGAATATATTTTTTGGATAGAATCCTAGAAAAATTTATAAAATTAACTTCTGAGAAAAAAGGAGAAATAAAAGCAGTACTTATTTCTTCAAAAAAACTTTCCCAGGAAGAAAAAAATAATATAAATCAAGAAATTTCAAAGGCAATTAAATCTAAATTAGATTTTACGTATAAAACTGATGTAAGCTTAATAAGCGGTGTAAAAATACAAGTTGGAAGTCTATTGATAGATACTTCTGTGAGCAATAAGTTAAAAAGAATTAAACAGTTAATTATTGAAAATTAAAATGGAAATTAATCCTTCTGAAATAACAAAATTACTCAAAGAGCAAATAAAAAACTTTGGCGAAAAAACTGAGGTCTCTGAAGTAGGTAAGGTACTAACAGTAGGAGATGGTATAGCAAGAGTTTATGGTTTGGATAATGTGCAAGCTGGTGAGATGGTGGAGTTTAATGATGGTTCTAAAGGAATGGCTCTTAATTTAGAAAGCGATAATGTTGGTATAGTAATCTTTGGAGATGATAGACAAATTAAAGAGGGAGATACTGTCAAACGTACCAATTCGATAGTTGATGTTCCTGTAGGTAAAGAACTTCTTGGTAGAGTAGTCGATGGTTTGGGAGTACCGATAGATGGCAAGGGAACTTTACCTTCTAAAATAATTAGAAAAAGAGTTGAAGTTAAAGCACCCGGCATTATTCCACGTCAATCGGTCAATGAGCCAATGCAAACAGGTCTTAAAGCAATAGATAGCTTAATACCGATTGGAAGAGGTCAAAGGGAGTTGATAATCGGAGATAGACAAACTGGTAAAACAGCAGTTGCGGTCGATACGATTATAAACCAGAAAGCAATAAATGAGTCGAGTGATGAAAAGAAAAAACTTTACTGCGTGTATGTTGCAATAGGTCAAAAAAGATCAACCGTAGCACAAATAGTAAAAACATTAGAAGACGCTGGTGCAATGAAGTACACAACAGTGGTATCTGCAACTGCTTCAGACTCAGCGCCATTACAATTTTTAGCTCCATATACTGGGTGTACAATTGGTGAATATTTCAGAGACAATGGAATGCATGCTTTGATAATTTATGACGATCTTTCAAAACAAGCTGTTGCTTATCGTCAAATGTCTCTATTATTAAGAAGACCACCTGGCAGGGAAGCATACCCAGGAGATGTTTTTTATCTACACAGTAGACTTTTGGAAAGAGCTGCAAAACTAAATGAAAAAAATGGAGGGGGTTCTTTAACAGCTTTACCGATTATAGAAACTCAGGCAGGAGATGTTTCTGCCTACATACCTACAAATGTTATCTCAATAACAGATGGACAAATATTTTTAGAAACTGAACTATTTAATCAAGGTATACGACCAGCAGTTAACGTTGGCCTCTCTGTTTCAAGAGTAGGATCAGCAGCACAAACAAAAGCAATGAAAAAAGTTGCTGGCTCTATAAAGCTTGAGCTTGCACAATACCGAGAGATGGCTGCGTTTGCACAATTTGGGTCAGATTTGGATGTTTCAACTCAAAAACTTTTAAATAGAGGATCAAAGCTAACTGAGCTACTTAAACAAAACCAATATTCTCCTCTTACAGTAGCAGAACAAGTTGTATCAATATTTACAGGAGTAGGTGGTTATCTCGACAATATTGATCTTAACAAAATTAAAAAGTTTGAGACGAACTTACTAGAAAAGATCAGAAGTGATTATTCTGAAATATTAGAAAATATAAATACATCTGGAAAGTTAGAAGATGGAACAAAAAATAAATTAATTGAGATTATAGAGACCCAAAAAAAGGAAGTTTTTAATGCCTAGTTTAGATGATTTAAAAAAAAGGATTAAAAGCGTCAAGTCAACCCAAAAAATTACTAAGGCTATGAAGATGGTAGCTGCTGCTAAACTAAAGAAAGCACAA
>CACHHD010000010.1 GCA_902579605.1 uncultured Pelagibacteraceae bacterium | reverse complement strand
TGGTTTACTAAATCGAATGATATTAAAAGAAAATTGAGATACACTCTTCAGATTATAGAGTTAAATGGAAAAAAAGTTGGGGTAAATACTCACTTGACCAATAAAATTTTTTACGAGGCTTTGTCTAAAGGAAAAATCATAAATATAAAAAAAAACGATATTTTATTTAAAGAAAAAAATTTTAATAAAAATACAAGATTCGATTTTTTTATTAAAAGCAGGGACAAAGGAAGTTTTATTGAGGTAAAAAATGTTACTTTATCTAGATTCAAAAATATTGCTGAGTTTCCTGATGCTGTTACAGAAAGAGGTTTGAAGCATATAAAGGAGTTAATTGAAGCAAAAAATCGAGGTTTTGATATTTACCTGGCTTTTGTAATACAACGAGAAGATTGTAAAAAATTTAGGATAGCAGATGACATTGATCCCAAATATAAAAAATTATTAACATTTGCATTAAAAAATAAATTAAAAGTTATTTGCTATGATTGTAAATTTTTATCAAAAGGAATAGTAATAAATAACAAAATTAATTTTATAAAATGATTGAAAGTTTTGAAAAAACAAAGTTGGCTGGTGCTATTGCTTCTGGAGCTTTGGATGAGGTAAACGATATAATAAAACCCGGAATAAGTACCGTTGAAATTGATAAATTATGTTATCAATATATTAATGACCACAAAGCTTTTTCTGCTCCTTTATTTTATAGGGGCTATCCAAAATCTTGTTGTACCTCAGCAAATCATGTTGTTTGCCACGGTATTCCCTCTCAAAAAATTTTATATGAAGGTGATATAATTAATGTTGACGTAACCGCCATTAAAGATGGTTGGCATGGTGACACGAGTAGAATGTTTATTGTTGGAGAATGTTCAGTAAAGGCAAAAAAACTTATTAAAAGTACTTATATTGCTATGATGAAAGCAATTGAAATTATAAAAGCAAATGTAAAAATTGGTAACATAGGTTATACAATTCAAAAAAGTGTTGAAGCTGATGGTTTTTCAGTAGTTAGAGATTTTTGTGGACATGGAATAGGAAAAAAATTTCATGAAAGTCCCAATGTTCTTCATTATGGTGAAAAAAACTCAGGTCAAGAACTTAAAGAAGGAATGATATTTACTGTTGAACCTATGATCAACTCAGGAAAATTCGAGACAAAAACTTTAAAAGATGGATGGACTGCTGTTACAAAAGACAAGTCATTATCAGCACAATTTGAACACACTGTTGGTGTAACTAAAGAAGGATACGAAATTTTTACTTTATCAAAAAAAGGTTTAAATCTTCCTCCAAATTTGTAATGATTGATAGATATTCAAGAGAAGTACTAAAAAATATTTGGAGTGATTATAATAAATACTCACTATGGCTTAAAATTGAAATAGCTTCAGCAGAGGCAATGGAAAAATATAAAATTATTCCAAGAGGCGTTTCAAAAAAAGTTAGAAAAAAAGCAAAGATAAATCCAAAAAGAATTTTAGAAATTGAAAAAAAAGTCAAACACGATGTAATAGCTTTTCTGACATCAATAACTGAAAAAGTAGGTAAAGAAGCAAGATATCTTCATAAAGGTATGACCTCGTCAGATGTACTAGATACATGTTTAAATTTACAATTAAAACAATCAGGTGAAATTTTAATCAAAGACTTAGATTTGCTATTAGCTTCAATTAAGAAACAGGCTAATAAACATAAGTTTACTATTTGCATAGGAAGAAGTCATGGTATTCACGCCGAACCAATAACTTTTGGTTTGAAGATGCTCTCATTTTATCAAGAGTTTGTAAGAAACAGAAAAAGACTTTTGGATTCAATAAATGAAGTATCTACTTGTGCAATATCAGGCGCAGTCGGTACTTTTGCTAATATTGATCCTAAAATAGAAAGTTTTGTAGCAAAAAAGTTAAAGCTTAAAGTTGAGCCGATATCTACTCAAGTAATTCCAAGAGATCGTCATGCTCAGTTTTTTTCTACTTTAGGAATTATTGCGAGTTCTATTGAAAGATTTGCTGTTGAGATAAGACATCTTCAAAGAACAGAAGTTTTAGAGGTTGAAGAATTTTTTAGTAATAAACAAAAAGGATCTTCAGCCATGCCACATAAAAAAAATCCTATCTTAAGTGAAAATTTAACTGGTCTAGCCAGATTAATAAGGTCTAATGTCTCACCAGCCCTGGAGAATATTGCCTTATGGCATGAAAGAGATATATCACACTCTTCTGTTGAAAGAAATATTGGACCCGACTCAACAACTGCTTTGGATTTTGCTCTAGTAAGATTAAACGAAATTATTAAAAATTTGAATATTTATCCCAAAAATATGAAAAAAAATTTAAATTTAACAAATGGTTTATTTTTTTCTCAAAGAGTTCTATTAGAACTTACATCTTCTGGTTTTACTCGAGAACAAGCTTATTCAATCGTTCAAAAAAATGCTATGAAGACGTGGAAAAATAACACTTCATTTTTAGGAAATTTATCTAAAGATCAAAAAGTTATTAAAAAAATACCTGTTAATAAATTAAAAAAATTGTTTGATTTAGGTTACCATTCCAAAAAAATTAATATAATTTTTAAGAGAGCATTAAAAAAATAATCTCATATGAATAAAGGTAAAAAACTTTACGAAGGAAAAGCAAAAATTATTTATTTAACAAATGACAAATATTTAGTCATTCAGCATTTTAAGGATGACGCCACTGCTTTTAATAATCTCAAAAAAACAAAAGTTGAAGGTAAGGGTGTTTTGAATAATAGAATATCTGAGTATCTTTTGTCTAGTTTATCGCAATGTGGGATAAAAACTCACTTCATAAAAAGACTTAATATGCGTGAACAATTAATTAGACGTGCAGAAATTATACCTATTGAATTTATAGTAAGAAACGTAGCTAGTGGATCATTAACAAAAAGACTTGGTATTCCAGAGGGCACTGTTTTAGAAAAACCTCTATTAGAATACTGTCTTAAAAATGATGAACTACAAGACCCTATAGTATCCAAAGAACATATTTTTAATTTTGAATGGGCAACAAAAGAGGAAATAAAAAAGATAGATAGAATGACTTTGAGAATTAACGACATACTAATAGGTTTATTCAAAGGTATAGGTATAAAATTAGTAGATTTCAAAATTGAATATGGGAAGGCGTGGAACAAAGACAAAAGTGAAAATGAAATCGTCTTGGCAGATGAAATTAGTCCGGATACTTGTAGACTTTGGGACTCAAAGACTGAAAAAAAACTTGATAAAGATAGATTTAGGAAAGACTTGGGTAATATAATAGAGGGTTATCAAGAAGTAGCACGGAGATTAGGCATTATGCCAGAAATAGGAAATGTTAAAGAAGTTAATTTCAGTAAATCAAGCTCAATAAAATTCAAAAAAAAATAAATTGAAATTAGCAGTCATCATAACTCTTAAGAAAGACGTTCTTGACCCTCAAGGAAAGGTGATTGAGCAAACATTACAGAATATGGGTATAAATTCTTTAAAAAATTTAAGACAAGGTAAATATATAGAAATTGAATTAAATGAGTTAGATGAAAAAAAAGCTCATGATACTGTAGAGAATATGTGTAAAAAACTTTTAGTTAATCTAATCATTGAGGAATATAAAATAAAAAAAATTTGATGAATTCAACTGTAATTGTATTTCCTGGATCAAACTGTGATAGAGACGTAGCAACAGCTCTAACAAAACTTCAGTTTAAAAATAAAATGGTTTGGCACAAGGATAATAATTTACCCAAATCAGATCTGATTGTTATACCTGGGGGATTTTCATATGGCGATTATCTGAGATCAGGTGCTATTGCAGCAAAATCGAATATATTAAAAGAAGTAATTAGAGCAGCAAATTCTGGTTGTCTTATATTGGGTATTTGTAATGGTTTTCAAATACTTATTGAAACTGGTCTTCTTCAAGGCGCTTTGTTGAGAAATCGAAATCTTAAATTTATTTCAAAAGACGTTTATTTAAAAGTAATAAATAATGACAACAAATTTTGTAAAAATTACAAAAAAAATAATATAATTAATTTAAATATAGCCCACAACGAAGGAAACTATTTTACTCAAAAAGATCATTTGAAAGAACTAGAGGATAATGCGCTTATACCTTTCAAGTACTGTGACAAAGAGGGTTCAATAAATGATAAAAATAATCCAAATGGATCTATGAATAATATAGCTGGTATATTAAATAATAAGAAGAATATTTTAGGAATGATGCCTCACCCTGAAAGAATGATAGACAGCTTAATAAGCAACACAGATGGGATTGAATTATTTAATAGTGTTTTAAATTAATGAAAATTACCAAAGATATAATTGAGTCACACGGTATAAAATTAGACGAATACTCAAAAATTAAACAATTATTGGATAGAGAACCTAATTATTTAGAACTTGGTATTTTTTCAGCGATGTGGAATGAGCATTGTTCATATAAGTCATCAAAAGTTCACTTAAAAAAACTACCAATTAAAAATAAAAATGTAATACAGGGTCCGGGAGAAAATGCTGGAGTAATAGACATTGGAGATGACGATGCAATAATATTTAAGATAGAAAGTCATAATCACCCCTCTTTTATTGAACCTTATCAAGGAGCAGCAACAGGTGTTGGAGGAATATTAAGAGATGTTTTTACAATGGGTGCTAGACCTATAGCCCTTTTGAACTCTATTCATTTTGGAGACCCAAATAATAAAGAAACAAAAAATCTCTTAAATGGTGTTGTGTCTGGTATTGGTGGTTATGGTAATTGTATTGGAATTCCTACGGTTGCAGGAGAAACTAAATTCCATGAGACTTATAATGAAAATATTTTAGTTAATGCCATGGCTGTAGGTTTAGCCAACAAAAAAAAGATTTTTTATTCAAAAGCTAAAGGTGTCAATAAAGCTGTTGTATATGTTGGTTCTAAAACTGGTAGAGATGGAATTCATGGAGCATCTATGGCTTCAGCAGAGTTTGATGAAAATTCTGAGGATAAAAAACCTACCGTGCAAGTTGGGGACCCTTTTACAGAAAAACTTTTAATGGAAGCTTGTTTAGAATTAATGAAAAAAGAATCAATTATTTCTATACAAGATATGGGTGCAGCCGGTTTGACTTCTTCGAGTGTGGAAATGGCCCATAAAGGAAACTTAGGAATTGAATTAAATTTAGATAAAATTCCATGTAGAGAGGAAAATATGAGTCCATACGAGATGATGTTGTCGGAAAGTCAAGAAAGAATGCTAATTATTTTAGAAGATGGAAAAGAAGATGAAGCTAGAGCAATTTTTAAAAAATGGGATCTCGACTTTGTTGTCATAGGAAAAACTACCGAAACCAAAAATTTATCGTTAAAATTTAAAAAAAAAATTGTAGCTACAATACCAATTGATGCTTTGTCCTCCAAAGCACCATTATATGATAGAAAATGGTCGAAAAAGAAATTAAGTAAAAAGAAAACAAATATTAAAGAACTTAAAAAGATCAAATTTGACGAAGCTTTTTTTAAAATTCTTTCATCCCCAAATCATTCAAATAAAAAGTGGGTAACAGAACAATACGACCAGATGGTCATGGGTGATACAATAGAACGATCTGGAGCAAATGCTGCTATTATTAAAATACACAATAAAGACAAAGCAATTGCTGTAACTGTAGATTCATCTGCTAATTATTGCAAATCTCATCCTCTTAGTGGAGGTAAACAAATTGTTTCTGAGAGTTGGAGAAATTTAATATCTGTTGGGGCTAAACCTATTGCTATCACAAATTGTTTAAATTTTGGAAATCCAGAGAACCCTGATGTTATGGGAGAGTTTGCGGAAAATATATTAGGAGTTAAAGAGGCATGTGAATTTTTAGACTATCCTGTAGTTTCTGGAAATGTTTCATTTTATAACGGAACAAATAACAATAATATTTTCCCTACCCCAGTAATTGGTGGAGTTGGATTAATAAAAAATCTCAAAAAAATCCAAAATCATAGATTTAAAAAAATTGATAGCAAAATTTTAATAATTGGTAAAACTTTTGGCCACCTTGGTCAAAGTGTTCTTATAAATGAGATATATAATATGAACGATGGAATGCCTCCTGAGGTTAATTTATTAAATGAGAAAAATAATGGTGAAATGGTTCTTAAATTAATTAACGAAGGTTTTGTAAATTCTGTACACGATGTATCTACTGGAGGTATTATTTTAGCATTGGCTGAGATGTCTTTAAGTTCTCAGATTGGTGTAAAAATACTTAAACCAAAAAAATTATCTAATATGTTTGAATATTTTTTTGGTGAAGATCAAAGTAGATACGTAGTTGAAGTAGATAAAAATAATTACTTTAAAATTGAAAAATTATTGAATGACAATAATATATATTTTGAAAATATTGGGGTTACTCAAAAAGATAATTTTGAGTTAGATAAAGATTTAAAGACAAGCGTAAAAGAGCTTTATGAGATAAATAATAAGTGGTATAATAACTTTAATGGCCTTATCAGTTGAAGAAATTAAAAAGCATATACTTGACGCTATACCTGACGCATCGATTGAAATTAAAGATTTAATGGGTGACAATAATCACTATTCAGCAATTATCAAATCTAAGATATTTAAGGGTATGAATAAAATTGAACAACACAAATTAGTTTATAAATCTTTAAAAGGTAAGATGGGTAATGAGTTGCACGCCCTATCACTAACAACAGAAGAAAAATAATATGAATATAAAAGAAAATATACAAAACTTAATAAATCAAAATGATATATGCTTATTTATGAAAGGCACTCCTGAGTCTCCTCAGTGTGGTTTTTCAATGGCTTTATCAAATATTTTAAAACACTTAAATACAAAATTTAAAAGTGTAAATGTTTTAGAAGATGAAAATTTAAGACAAGGGATTAAAGATTTTAGTGATTGGCCAACTATTCCCCAGTTATACGTAAAGGGAGAATTTATTGGGGGTTGTGATATTGTTAAAGATATGTTTGAAAAAGGTGAATTAAAAAAAATTTTGGAAGAAAAAAAATTAATCTAATTATCTTGAATAGTATTCAATAACTAAATTTGGTTCCATAATTACGGGATAAGGAACTTCTGAGAATTTTGGCACTCTAACTAACTTGACAGATTTACTTTTACCATCAAACTGGATGTACTCTGGAATTTCTCTTTCTTTACTTTGTATAGAACCATCAATTACATTTAGTTTTTTTGATTTTTCGTTCACTTCAACTTGATCTGTGTCTTTTAAAAGATAACTTGAAACATTTACCCTCTTTTTATTTACTTTAATATGACCATGGTTTATTAATTGCCTGGCTGCAAAAACAGTTGGTGCAAGTTTAGCTCTATAAATAACCGTATCAAGTCTAGTTTCTAATAAAGCAATTAAATTTTCAGATGTGTCACCTCTTTTTGATAGTGCCTTTCTGTAAATATTTCTAAACTGTCTTTCGTTTATATTTCCGTAATATGCTTTAAGTTTCTGTTTTGCTTGAAGTTGAATACCATAATCTGTTGGTTTTCCTTTTTTATTTTGACCATGCTGACCTGGTGGATAAGCTCGAACATTAAATGGGCTTTTAGGTCTTCCCCAAAGATTTGCTTTCAATCTTCTATCAACTTTATGTTTTGATTTTAATCTTTTTGTCATTATTTGATCACGGGTTTACAAGGTTTAGGGGGTAAATGTCAATTGAGCTTTTTTTTATTTTTACTCAATGAGCCAATTAAACTGCCTAAAATCCTTAGTTCTTTGTCGTCTGGCTCCATCCTATAAAATAAATTGTTTATATTTTTTATCATTGAGCTTCTTTTTTCGGGAGGTTTAAAAAAGTTTTTCTGTTCAAGTTTAGTAACAAGTAACTTAATTATTTGAGATAGCTTACCCTTTTGACCTATGTTTTTATTAAAAAGCAGTTGTTTTGTAAGTTTAAAGTTATTTAATTTAAATATTTCATAGCAAACCAGTGATACTGAATGAGAAAGGTTCATTGATTTAAATTTTGGTGATGATGGTATTTGAACTACATAATTTGCATAAGATAAATCTAGATTTGATAAACCTGATGCCTCTGGACCAAACATTAGTCCAATTTTTTTTTGTTTAAATTTTCTTGTGATATTAAGAAATTTATTCAAACTGATATGTTTTTTGTTTATATCTCTTTTCCTAGCGCTGAATGAAAAAATTATATCAAAATTTTGAATAGCTGAATTAGTATTGTCGAATACCTTTGTTTTATTTAAAATATCAAAAGCGCCAACAGATGTTGCCTTGGCTTTAATATTGGGCCAACCATGCTTTGGATTAGTAATAATTAAATTTTTAAATCCAAAATTTTTTAATGATCGTGCAGATGCTCCAATGTTTTCACCAAGTTGTGGTTTTATCAAAATAAAACCATATTTATTTTTCATGAATATTTGCTGGTGCTTTTTCTTTGAACAATTTGTATTCTAAACTATCTATTAGTGCTTTAAATGAAGCTTCAATAATATTTTGCGAAACACCAATTGTAAACCAGCTTTTTCCAGTTTTATCAGTGCTTTCAATAGAAACTCTTGTGGTTGCTCCTGTACCAGTATTTAAAATTCTAACTTTGTAGTCTAGAAGCTTAAGATCTGAAAAATATTTGTAATATTTTTCAACCTTTTTGAAATTTGATCTAATTGCATTATCCAGTGCATTCACGGGTCCATTTCCTTCACCTTGACAATAGATTTCCTTACCATCAATTATAAAAGTAACATCAGCGGTTGTTTTTAATTCATTATCTTTTTTTACATTTACATTATAGTTTTTAACTTTCAAATATTCTGGAAGTTTCCCCAATAGTTTATTGGCCAAAAGTTCAAAAGATGCATCGGCACCGTCATACGAATAACCAGTAAACTCTCTTTCTTTAACTTCATTTAAAATTTTTTGAACATTGGTGTCTTTTGAATCAATTTTTATTCCATAGTTTTCAAGTCTAGATATTATATTTGATCTTCCAGCTTGATTTGAAACAATAATATTTCTGTGATTACCAACTTCTTTTGGATCTATATGTTCGTAGGTTTTTGGATCTTTTTTTACTGCAGAAACATGTAATCCTCCTTTATGAGAAAAAGCGGATCCACCAACATAAGCCATACTTTTGTTAGGTTTTTTATTAAGGATTTCGTCTAAAAACCTAGAGCATTCAGTTAATGATGAAAGTTTCTTTTTGTTTATATTTAAATCAAATTTATCACTAAAAGTTTTTTTTAAAAAAAGTGTTGGAATAATAGACATTAAGTTTGCATTACCACATCTTTCTCCTAAACCATTAATAGTTCCTTGTATTTGTCTAGCTCCAGCTAGTACAGCCGTTAAAGAGTTACTTACAGCATTTTCAGTATCGTTATGAGCGTGAATACCTAAATTTTTTCCTGGAATTACTTTGGTAACACTGTTTATTATTTCTCCAACCTCATTTGGTAAAGTTCCACCATTAGTATCACATAAAACTACCCATCTAGCTCCCTCATCATAAGCTTGTTTTAAACAATCAAGTGCGTAATTAGGATTATTTTTATATCCGTCAAAGAAATGTTCAGCATCAAAAAGAAATTCTTTATTATTTTTTACAAAATGTTTAGCTGTCTCTTTTATGTTTTTTAAATTATCTTCATTTTTTATACCTAAAGCAGTTTTGACATGAAAATCCCATGTTTTTCCAACAACGCAAACTGTTTGACAATCAGCGTTCATTAAAGGAGATAAATTTGGATCATTATCTGCACTAACTCCATTCTTCTTTGTCATCCCAAAAGCTGTAAATTTTGAGTTTCCAAGATTAGGGGATTTATCAAAAAATTCATTATCTATAGGATTCGCACCTGGCCAACCACCTTCTATGTAATCTACCCCTATATTAGATAGAATTTTTGCAATCTTATTTTTATCTTCAACTGAAAAATCAACTCCCTCAGTCTGTGCGCCGTCTCTTAAAGTCGTATCAAAAATGTATATTTTTTCTTTGCTCATTTATAGTTCCAAGTCGTTTTACCTTTTTCATCTTTTATATCAATACCTTCTTTCTTTAAATCATCTCTTATTTGATCAGCAAGTTTATAATTGCCAGTTTTTTTGGCTTCCTCGCGATCTTTAATTTTAATTAATATATTGTCTTCAGAGATTTTAACTTTACTTTTTTTGTACTCAGCTCTTTTTTCTGCACTTTCATTAAATAAGCCGATTAAACGACATGCTTTGTTAAATTCTTTTTTTTTATCTTTGTCTCCATTTCGTGATTGTTGAAATAACTCGTGCAATTTAGAAATATAAAGAGGTGTATTCATATCATCTAATAGATCATTAAAACAATCAGGTGTTTTTTCACTTACTTCAGAGGAATACATTGAATACCATTTATCTAAAGCTTTCGATTGTTCCGTGAGTAATTCGTTATTCCAATCCAACGGTTGTTTATATTGAGCACTCAAAAGAGATAGACGAACAACTTGCCCTGAATATTTTTTAGTAGCGTCTTCTATTGTTGTTATATTCCCAAGTGATTTTGACATTTTCTCTTTATTCATTGTAACAAAACCGTTATGCACCCAATAGTTAGCAAATTTATTTGTTCCATTGTAAACACATGATTGAGCAATCTCATTTTCATGATGTGGAAAAATTAAATCCAATCCTCCACCGTGTATATCAAAATTTTTCCCAAGATATTTTTCACTCATCACTGAACATTCTAAATGCCATCCTGGTCTACCTCTTCCCCATGGCGACTCCCAACCTGGATCTTTATTATCTGAGGGTTTCCAAAGAACAAAATCTAAAGGGTCTTTTTTTAATTTTGATACTTCTACTCTAGCGCCAGCTTTAAGATCATCTAGATTTTTATTTGAAAGCTTTCCATATTTTTTAAAAGACGCTACTGCAAAAAAAACATGTCCTTCTTTTTCATAAGCAGCTTTTTTTTCAATTAATTTTTTTGTCATATTTATCATGCCGTCAACATGATCAGTTGCTCTAGGTTCATTTGTAGGACTTAAGCAAAATAAAATTTTACAATCGTTATGAAATTTTTCTGTTACAGATTTTGTTAAATCTGAAATATCTATCTTTTTAATTTTTGAAGCTTCAATAATTTTATCATCTATATCTGTTATATTTCTTACGTAAGTAACTTTTTTCTCTCCGTAAAGTTCAATAAGTATTCTGAAAAGAAGGTCAAAAACTACAATAGCACGAGCGTTACCGACATGAGGATTCTCATAAACGGTTGGTCCACATGCGTATAAAGAAACTTTTTCTTTGTTAATTGGATTAAAAATTTCTTTTTTATTTGTAAGTGAGTTTGTTAAATGTAAATTATTCATTGAATTTGCAAACTGGTATAGGATTCATTTTGTGTAAGTTTTTTTCTCTTATCTTTAAATATTTCTGATAGTTTGGATCATCTTTGTTTTCCATAGCCTTCTCAAGATCTTCATAATTCATACCTAGTTGTTGGACATCGTTTCTCCCATCGTCCCACAATCCGTCTGTTGGTTGAGAATTTATAATTTCTTCTGAAACTCCAAGATATTTACCTAATTCCCACACTTGAGTTTTTGTACAATCAGCTATTGGAGATATATCTACACCCCCATCACCATATTTAGTATAAAAGCCAACGCCAAAATCCTCAACTTTATTCCCTGTTCCAACAACAATACCGGAATTAGCGGCTGCTACCTGATAAAGAGTTGCCATTCTTAATCTGGCTCTTGAATTTGCAAATCCATGTTCGTTGTCAAAGTTATTTAAAACTTGAGAAAAGGATCCAAATATTTTGTCCATCTCGATTAAGTGATGTTCAACATTTTTAAACTTGTCTTTTAACCATTTTGCATGTTTCAAGCTTAAGTCATGTTGGGTTTTTATTTGTTTAATTGGCATTGTTAACACAATTGTTTTTCTTCCTGTGTTTGCGCATAACGTACTAACTACAGAGGAGTCTATACCTCCTGAAATACCAACCACTAATGCTTTAGGATTAAACGAGGTAGTTTCACAATAATTGTTGATCCAATCAGTGATAATTTTTGCTCTATTTTTTACTTCCATAATTAATACACCTCCTCTTTTAAGGTCATGTCTTAATAATTACAATAATTATTAAGACGCGGCTTGGATAATTTTTTTTGAATATTTTGAGTTTTTCTTAATTTCCTCAGAAATTAGAAAAGCTAACTCTAACGCTTGATCAGCATTCAATCTTGGGTCGCAATGCGTTCTATATCTATTAGATAGGTCATTTTCAGATATTTTTTGTGCCCCACCTGTGCATTCAGTCACATCCTGACCAGTCATTTCCACGTGCAATCCTCCAGCATAACTTCCTTCAGATTGGTGTACACCAAAAAAATTTTTCACTTCTTTTAAAACACTATCAAAAGGTCTTGTTTTAAATCCTGTGGCTGCTTTAATGGTGTTACCGTGCATTGGATCACATGACCAAATTACATTTAACCCTTCTTTTTTAATTACCTTAATTAATTTAGGTAAATATTTTTCAACATTATCCGCACCGAATCTAGAAATTAGTGTCATTCTTCCAGGTTCATTATCTGGATTTAAAATATTACAAAGCTTAACTAATTCCTCTGGTTTTAAAGTTGGACCACATTTTAAACCTAAAGGATTTTTTATGCCTCTACAAAATTCAACATGAGCACCATCTGGCTGTCTAGTTCTATCACCTATCCACACAAAATGTGCAGATGTATCGTGATATTCACCCGTCGTAGAGTCTACTCTTGTCATAGCCTCTTCAAAAGGTAATAAAAGAGCTTCATGAGAAGTATAAAAGTTAACTGTTCTTAATCTTCTGTTGTTATCAGAGTTAATTCCACAGGCCTCCATAAAAGCTAAAGCTTCACTAATCTTATCTTCAATCTCTTTGTATTTACCTTTGGTTTTGTCTTTTATAAATCCTAAATTCCACAAGTGTACTTGTCTAAGATCAGCAAAACCTCCTTGAGAAAAAGCTCTCAATAGGTTTAAAGTTGAAGCCGATTGAGAATAAGCTCTAAATAATCTTTTCGCATCTGGAGCTCTTGCTTTCTCATTAAAATCCATTCCGTTAATATTGTCTCCCAAATAACTTGGTAATTCTTTTCCATCTTTTTTTTCAGTTGGAGCACTTCTAGGTTTAGAAAATTGGCCAGCAATTCTTCCTACTTTTACTACCGGCACTGAGGCTGAAGCTGTCAATACTAATGACATTTGCAAAATTATTTTAAATGTGTCTCTTATATTGTCAGGATGGAATTCAGCAAAACTCTCTGCACAATCTCCACCTTGAAGCAAAAAGGCTTTACCTTCTACTACTTGCGCCAATGCTTTTTTTAAAGATCGTGTTTCTCCAGCAAAAACAAGTGGCGGATATTTTTGAATTTTACTTAAAACTAATTCTAGTTCATTCTTATCTACATAATTAGGTAGATGTTTTGCGGGAAATTTAGCCCAACTCTTTATTGTCCATTTTTTCATATTCAACCTATGATATGTATATAGAGTATAGAGATTAAATTTCCAATAGTTAAATTAGAAAATTTATTCAACTGTAACAGATTTAGCTAAGTTTCTTGGTTTATCTATATCACATTTTTTTAATAAAGCCACGTGATAAGCTAATAATTGAAGTGGTATAGTTAATAAAAAAGGATTTAAAAGTTCGTCAATAAAAGGCATTTCAATTTTAAATCTTATATTTTCATTTATTACTTCATCGTGTTTATCTGATATTAATAAAACTTTTCCGCCTCTTGCTATAACTTCTTGCATATTAGAAATAGTTTTATCAAAATATTTATCTTTTGGTGCCAAAATGATTACAGGTAAACCGTCTTCAATTAAAGCAAGTGGGCCGTGCTTCATTTCTCCTGCAGGGTAACCTTCAGCGTGAAGATATGACAATTCCTTTAATTTTAATGCTCCTTCTAATGCGATTGGAAACGATGATCCTCTACCTAAAAACATTGATCCTTTGGCTGATAAAAAATCTTTAGCAAATATCTGAATAAGTTCCTCTGTTTTTAATGATCTTTCTATACTATCAGGTAGATTTTTTAGATTTTTAATTTTTTCAACATATTTTTTATCATCAATGTTTCCTCTAATTTTAGATATTTTTAAACTCATTACATATAAAACAAGCATTTGACCTATAAAGGCTTTAGTAGATGCCACACCAATTTCTGGACCAGCATGAATAGGGATAACCCAATCAGAATTCCTGGCTATTGAGCTTTCTACTACATTTATAACAGAACAAGTTTTCATTTTATTTTTTTTAGCTATTTCTAAAGCTGCGGCTGTATCTGCTGTTTCTCCAGACTGAGATACAAATATATATAAAGTATTAGGGTTAAATTTTATCTTTCTATATCTAAATTCTGATGCCACTTCAGTTTCTACATTTAAATCAGTTAATTCTTCTATCCAATATTTCGCTACTTGACATGAATGATAGGCTGTTCCACAACCAACAAGAAATATCTTATCAATTTTTTTTGGATTTATAGGAAAATCATAAAGATTTATATCATTTCTTATTTTATCTAAATACTCATTTAAACAATTTTTGACAGTAGTTGGTTGCTCAAATATTTCTTTTGACATAAAATTTTTATAATCACCTAACTTTGCTTCATTTTTGTCTTCAGAAGAAACTAATATTTTTTTATTAATTTTATTTTTAGAACTATCAAAAAATTCAACATTATCTTTTGATAAAATACATATTTCGCCATCATCTAAATACGAAATTTTATTTGTCATAGCTTTTAAAGCATATGAGTCGGAGCCTAAATAATTTTCATTTTTTGAATATCCAACTGCCAGTGGACTGCCCCTTCTAGCTCCTATGATTATATCCGCTTGATCTTTAAACAATATTCCTAATGCGAAACTTCCCTCAAGATATTCCAGGGACTTTAAAACAGCATCGATAGGATTTGATTCTTTTAGATATTTCGTGATTAATAAGGTAATGACCTCAGTGTCAGTTTGAGATTTAAATTTGTATCCCTCTTTTTCTAATTTTTTTTTAAGAAGATTAGAATTTTCAATTATTCCATTATGAACTACTGAAACTATTTCAGATGAATGAGGATGAGCATTAATTTCGTTAGGTATGCCATGAGTAGCCCATCTAACGTGACCAATTCCTATATTGCCTTGAGCTGGTGAATTAAACAATATTTTTTCAAGCTCCTCTACTCTTCCTGAGCATTTTTTTTCATTAAGATTTTTTTTAGAAATTGTCGCAATTCCAGCAGAGTCATACCCCCTATATTCCAATCTTTTTAAAGAATTTATTATATTTGAAGTAACAGATTTATTACTTGCAATACCAATTATCCCGCACATTATTTTTTTTTCCTTTTGTAATTTTTTTTTGTAATTTGAGAAGATCTCGTCAGTGCTAATGAATTTTTTTTAACACTTTTTGTTATTACTGATCCTGCTCCAATTACAGAGTTTTCTTCAATTATTAAAGGTGCTACTAAAGAAGAATTGGATCCTACAAATACATTTTTTTTAATTTTAGTTTTGTTTTTTTTAATACCGTCATAATTGCATGTAATAGTACCTGCTCCGATATTACTATTTTCACCAATTTCTGTATCGCCTATGTAAGATAAATGATTTACTTTGCTTTTAGATTTAATTTTAGAATTTTTTGTTTCTACGAAATTACCTACTTTTGACCCTGGTAAAAAATGTGATCCTGGTCTTATTCTAGCGTAAGGTCCTACCGTAACATTTTTTTCTAACTTAGCTCCCTCTAAATGAGAAAAAGATTTAATGATAACATTATTTCCAATTTTAACTTTTGATCCGATAACCACATAAGGTTCAATTTTAACATTTTTTCCAAATTTTGTATCTTTTGAAAGGAAAATAGTTTCTGGTGCAATTAAATCTACACCTTTGTTTAAGGCTTTAACTCTTAAATTGTCTTGTTCGGATCTTAGTTTAATTACCTTTTTTATATTTAAATTTTTCTTCATAAAAAGTTCTCTTTACATTAGAAATAGATTATAAATAAGTCACAAAATATTTCTTTTTAAAACTTTTAAAATGACTCAAAAATTAACTATTTTATTCGATCTTGATGGAACAATTGTAAATACTGCTCCAGATTTAATGGCTGCACATAATCATGTAATGAGAAAATTTGGCTTTGAAGAAAAAAAAATGGAAGACATTAAATCACTTGCTGGTAAAGGTGCATGGGTAATGATGCAAAGATCCTTTAAAGAAGAAATTAAAAATCAAGAAACTAAAAAAGCAATGACAAAGGAGTTTATTGATTTTTATGCTAAGAATATTGATAAGTATAGTAGGCCACTGAAGGGTTTAATCAAATTTTTAGATTGGGCAAAAAGTAAAAATATTTCGATGGCTGTGTGTACTAACAAACAAGAAAGTTTAGCTGTTGATCTGTTAAAGAAATTAGATCTTCACAAGTATTTTGAGTATATTGCAGGATCGGATACTTTTGCTTTTAATAAACCTGACCCTAGACATTTAACAGATGTTGTAGAAATTATTGGTGGGGATTTAGATAAAACAATTATGATTGGTGATAGTGAAGTTGATGAGATGTCAGCTATCAATGCTAAATTACCTTTCATTTTAGTAAAAGATGGTTACACAGAAAAGTCTGAAAATGAAATCAAGCACGTCGCTTTAATTTCTGATTTTGTGGGTTTTGAAAAAGTTATAGAAAAATATTTATGATAACTTTTGCCCTATTTTCAGCTTTGGCAACTTTTTACTTTACTATGTTTATAACGCCTGGTCCGAATAATGCCATGTTGACAGCATCTGGACTAAAATTTGGTTTCTTTAGAACCTTACCTCACGTTATAGGAATTCCGCTTGGTCATATTGTTCAAATAGGATTAACGTGTTTTGGTTTAGCAAATTTATTCTTAATTTACCCTCAGGTACAATTTTATATGAACATTTTATGTTTTTTATACCTGCTTTATCTAGCTAAAACAATGATTGGTTCCTTTAGTATGATACAAAAAGAAACAGGTAGACCTCTCAAATTTTACGAAGCTTCTATTTTTCAATTTGTAAATCCTAAAGCGTGGTCAATAGCTGTAACCGTTGCTTCAGGTTTTTTTCCTACTGAAGAAAATATTTTAATAGGTGTTGCATTTGTTACAATTACTGCGGCAGTAATATGCTTTCCATCAATATGTGTTTGGGCTTTATTTGGTAGCGGTTTAAGAAAATTTGTTAAAAATTTGAGAATTAAAAAAACAATTGAATATTTACTTGCAATACTGTTAATTTTAACAGGCTTATTTATTTTGCTTAAATAATCTTTGATTTTTATACTCTGCTCTAATATACATTTTGGCAAATGCACTTTACAAAAAAAACAGTAGCAGAAAAAAGGTCTCACTTAATAAATAAATTACAATCAAAAAAATTATTGAGGTTTCCAGGTGCTTATAATCCCCTGTGTGCAAAATTAATTGCTGAAATTGGTTTCGATGGTGTCTATGTTTCTGGTGGAGTAATGTCAAATGACTTAGGACTACCGGACATTGGTCTAACATCATTAGAACAGGTGAGCTATAGAAGTTCTCAAATAGCGAGGGTCACAGATTTACCCACGATAGTTGATATTGATACGGGTTTTGGCAATTGTAAAAAAACAATTGAAATTTTTGAAGGTAAAGGTTTGGCTGGTTGTCATCTTGAAGATCAAGTTGCTGAAAAGAGGTGTGGTCATTTAGATAATAAAGAACTTATTTCTATAGAAGAGATGGTTAAGAAAATTAAAGAATGTGCAAAATCAAGAAAAGACAAAAACTTTTTAATTATTGCCAGAACAGATGCAAATACGGTTGAAGGTTTAGATAAAACAATTAATCGAATTAAAGCATATGAAGTTGCAGGTGCTGATATGATATTCCCAGAAGCTTTGAAAGACGAGAAAGAATTTGAAAAAGTAAGAAAAAATTCAAAAGGCTATTTGCTAGCCAATATGACAGAGTTTGGTAAATCTAAATTATTAGAT
Organism: uncultured Pelagibacteraceae bacterium; assembly: GCA_902579605.1. Classification (GTDB taxonomy): domain Bacteria; phylum Pseudomonadota; class Alphaproteobacteria; order Pelagibacterales; family Pelagibacteraceae; genus Pelagilacustribacter. The sequence goes on along the minus strand of CACHHD010000010.1, from coordinate 9,168 downwards.
AAAAAACAACTGGAAAATTTAGGATACAATTTAGTTATTTATCCAGTAACAACTCAAAGATTAGCCATGAAAAGTGCAGAAGAAGGTCTGAAATCTATTTTTAAAGATGGTCACCAAAATAATATTATAGACAAAATGCAGACTAGAAAAAGGTTGTATGAGCTAGTAGAATATGAGAAATACAATACGCCGGATAAAAAAATTACAGATTTTTCTACTGAGGGGCACGAATAATGGGTGAAGAAATTAAAAAAGGTTTATTAGGAATAGTAGTTGATGAAACTACGATATCACACGTTGTTCCAGAATTAAGTACGCTTACTTACAGGGGTTATACTGTTCAAGAATTATGTGACAAATGCGATTTTGAGGAAGTGGCCTACTTAGTTTTATACGGAGAATTACCAAACAAAAAACAATTAAAAAAATTTATTAAAGATGAAAGATCAGAGAGAAAACTTTCAAAACAAATTTTAAAAGATATTCAAAAAATGCCAAGGACTGCACATCCTATGGATGTTATTAGAACTTGTGTAAGTTTGATGTCCTTAGAGGATAAAGACACAAAAGATAACTCTCCTAAAGCTAACATGAGAAAAGCAATGAGAATATTTGCGAAGACGCCTACAGCAGTAGCGGCCTATTTTAGGTATCGAAAAGGTAAAAAAATTATTTCCCCAGATAAAAAATTGTCATTTTCACAAAATTTTTTCAAAATGATGTTTAATGAAGTTCCTGATAAAGAAATTGTTAGAGCTTTTGATATATCTCTAATTCTTTATGCTGAACATAGTTTTAATGTTTCGACTTTTACTGCTAGAACAATAACAAGTAGCCTGTCTGATTTACACGGTGCTATTACTGGAGCGATAGCTTCACTTAAAGGTCCTTTGCACGGTGGAGCTAATGAAGCCGTAATGCACATGATGAAAGAAATAAAAAAACCTGAAAAAGCTAAAGCTTGGATTGAAAATGCACTAGATAAGAAAAAGGTTATTATGGGATTTGGTCATAGAGTTTATAGAACTGGAGATTCGAGAGTACCTACTATGAAACATTATATGTTTAAAGTAGCTAAGCTTTTAAAAAAAGAGAAATATACTCAAATATACGAAATATTAGAAAAGGTTATGTTAGAGAAAAAGAATATACACCCTAATGTAGATTTTCCATGCGGACCCACTTATTACATGATGGGAATAGATATAGATTTTTATACTCCCATATTTGTAATGTCTAGAATTACAGGTTGGTCAGCTCATATAATGGAACAACATGCTTCAAACAAGTTGATTAGGCCTCTGTCAAAATATAAAGGACAAGAGGTTAGAGAAGTAATGTTACTAAATCAAAGATAATTAAACTTCAATTACTGCGAACTTGCCTTCTATGATCCTTAAAGACAAATTTTCTTTTTTAACATAATAATCAATAGCTTTCTTAACATCAGTTATATAAGAAGCATCTTGATAATCGTCGCAGACAATAGTTCCCTTCTTACCTTTCATATTTTGATGAACAATTTCAATATCATTTAATGTTGTTTGATAACTATGGCCACCATCAATAAAAGCAAAATCAATTTTTTTAATATCTAAATTTTTAAGTACTTTATTTGAGTTGCCTTTATAAAGGTAAACTTTATTTTCAAAATTTTTTAAAAATTTCTTCACACTCTCGAGCGAATTTAAATTTTCTTTTAAAAAAAAGTTGTAATAAATATGTTTTAAAGGGTTAGAAAATTTTTGGTGCTTGATATACATTGGTTTTTTTTCGTCGTTATCTTCGTTATCATCTCCAAAAAGGTCTATGCCTGTATAAGTAAAATTACCGCGTTGTATTATATTTAAAAACTCACAGATGTTCCTTGAAGTTACACCGCAAAAAACACCGATTTCTAAAACGTGATGAGGTTTTTTTTGATTGATTAATTCAATTAATTTATTTCCCCATTTGAGGTTTAAACCAGTTTTGCGCCAATATTTTTTGAATCTAAAATTCAATAAATTTTATGAAAATGCTTCAACCCACGTTCCCTTAGTTGAGGCTTTAGAGTATTCTGTAGCCCTACCCTCAAAAAAGTTCATGTGTTCTACCGCGTTAAGCATGGTATCTAACCACGTTAACGGATTTTTTTTAACATCATAAATAGGTTCTAATCCTAATTGAACTAATCTTCTGTTTCCAATGAACCTAATATAATCTTTTACTTCTTGGGCCGTTAAACCTTTCATTGGACCCATCTCAAAAGCTAAATCAATAAAAGCATCTTCATGCTCAACGATTGTTCTGCAAGCCTCATAAAGCTCTTTTTTTAATTCAGGTGTCCAGATTTCTGGATTTTCTTTAATGAACTCCCTAAATATTCTAATCATTGAATTACAGTGTAGAGTTTCATCTCTTACAGACCAAGTTACTATTTGGCCCATGCCTTTAAGTTTATTATGTCTTGGAAAATTTAAGAGAATTGCAAAACTAGCAAATAATTGTAGTCCTTCTGTGAAGGCGCTAAAAACTGCTACAGTTTTAGCTATGTCCTCTTTTGAATTAACATTAAAACCTTGCATATAATCGTATTTATCTTTCATTTCTTTGTACTTCATGAAAGCAGAGTATTCAGACTCTGGCATACCAATAGTATCTAATAAATGAGAGTAAGCAGCTACGTGAACTGTTTCCATGGATGCAAAAGCAGTCATCATCATTAATACTTCTGTAGGCTTAAAAACTGTCGTGTAATGTCTTAAGTAGCAATTGTTTACTTCTACATCTGCTTGAGTAAAAAATCTAAAAATTTGTGTGACTAGATTTTTCTCAGGTTGAGATAAATTTTTTTGCCAATCTCTTACATCATCACCAAGTGGCACTTCCTCTGGTAACCAATGAATTCTTTGTTGGGTTAACCAAGCGTCGTAACACCATGGATATCTAAAGGGTTTATAAACAGGATTTTCTACTAATAATCCCATTTTTTTTGGCTCTATAATTTTCTTACTGCTTTCTTTTTTTGCTACTGACATGATAAACACTCCTCATATTTGTTTTCTTCATTATTTGATTCTTTGTTGGCTTTATAAACGTTTTTTGTCACATCTGTTGAAGATCCAGTGTTAACGTTTTCAGCTCTTTGTATTGATTTTGATCTGCAATAATACAGACTCTTCAATCCTTTTTTCCATGCTTGAAAATGTATTTGATGTAAATCCTTCTTATGAATATCTGCTGGAACAAATACATTTATTGATTGAGCTTGAGATATATTTGGTGTTCTGTCTGCTCCTAATTCTACAATCCATCTTTGATCGATTTCAAAAGCAGTTTTAAAAGTATCTTTCTCAATATCTGTTAAGAAATCTAAATGTGAAACAGATCCTTGATTAGTCGTAATTGAGGACCAAGTTTCATCGTCATTTTTTCCGTGTTTTTCTAAAATCTTAGCTAAATATTTATTTCTTACATTGAATGAACCAGATAGAGTTTTATGAGTGTAACTGTTCGCAGCGATAGGTTCAATTCCAGGAGATGCGCCTCCACAAATAACTGAAATTGAAGCAGTTGGGGCTATTGCAGTCTTATTAGAAAATCTCTCTTTTATTCCATACTCCTCAGCATCAGGGCACGAACCCCTCTCGTCAGCTAATTTTACTGAAGCTTGATCTGCTTTTTCTTGTATGTGTTTAAATATTTTTTGATTCCAAACTTTACTCATTACTGAGCCAAAAGGAATATTTTTTTGTTGGAAAAAAGAATGCAGTCCCATAACACCTAAACCGACACTTCTTTCTCTCATAGCAGAATACTTTGCGTTACTAAAACTATCTGGAGCCCTGTTTATAAAATCAGACATTACATTATCTAAAAATCTCATTACATCTTCTATAAACATTGTATCATCTTTCCACTCATCGTAAGTTTCAATATTTAAAGAAGATAAACAACAGACAGCTGTTCTCTCTTTTCCGGTATTATCAATTCCGGTTGGTAATGTAATTTCACTGCACAGATTTGATGTTTTAACTTTTAATCCTGCAAGTTTATGATGTTGAGGAATTTGTCTATTAACAGTATCGATAAAAACTATGTATGGTTCTCCTGTTTCAACTCTAGCTGTTAATAGTCTAATCCACAAATTTCTAGCTGGTAATGTAGATTGAACTGACCCATCTTTAGGGCTTCTTAGTGCCCATTGACCGTCTGTTTCAACCGCTCTCATAAAATCGTCTGAAACTAAAACACCATGATGCAAATTTAAAGATCTTCTATTTACATCGCCACCTGTCGGTCTTCTCATTTCAATGAATTCCTCTATCTCCGGATGATCAATTGGAAGATAACAAGCAGCAGATCCTCTTCTTAAAGATCCTTGGCTAATTGCCAATGTTAAAGAGTCCATAACTTTTATAAAAGGAATTATTCCTGAAGTTTTACCTACGCTACCAATTTTTTCACCGATTGATCTAAGGTTGCCCCAATAACTACCTATACCGCCACCTCTTGCAGCTAACCAAACATTTTCACTCCAGAGACCAAGTATTCCCTCTAAACTATCACCAGCCTCATTTAAAAAACAAGAAATCGGTAGACCTCTTTCTGTTCCTCCGTTTGACAATACAGGTGTTGCCGGCATGAACCACAAATTACTTATATAGTTGTATAATCTTTGAGCATGAAGATTGTCATCTGCGTATGTGCTTGCCACTCTTGCAAAAAGATCTTGGAATGACTCGTTTTGACCGAGATATCTATCAGTTAAAGTTGCTCTACCAAAATCTGTAAGATTTGAGTCTCTCGACCTGTCAATTTTTATTGTAATCCCTTTCTCGTTTTGAAATAACTCAGTCTCTCCTGAAAGAGAGAATAAATCTGGTTTTTTTGGGCCTTTATTTGCCAGTTCATTTTGGTTTAACTGGCTAATACTGCCCATAGCTTTTTTTATTGCCAAAGATACGTTTTTACTCATATTTTTACTTATTTTAACGGTTAAATGTTAATAAACAACTATATGTTGTGTTACAATTATGTTAATATACTATATAACAGTAAAATCAATAGAACATTATAAGAACATTTAATTATTTTTGCAAGTGGAAAATTTTGTTAATAAACATTTAATAACAAATGCCTTTATTCTTTAGTATTTATACATAATGAAAATCAACCCAAATGGTTTTAGAGAGTATGATGCAAGGTGGGTCTTTGAAAAAGAGATTGATTTAGAGGGAATCACTAATTTAGGTAAGGGCCTAGGTTCTCAAATTATAGATCACACTAAGAAAAACAATCCAAGAATTATAGTTGGTCATGATTACAGATCTTACAGTGAAAAAATCAAAATGGCTCTTACAGAAGGTTTAGTTTCAACAGGATGTCATGTTGAAGATTTGGGTTTATCTCTTTCTCCTATGGTTTACTTTGCTCAATTCAATTTAAACTCCGATGCAATTGCTATGGTTACTGCAAGTCATAACGAAAATGGATGGACTGGAGTAAAAATGGGTATCGAAAAGGGTTTAACACATGCCCCGGAAGAGATGTCAGAATTAAAAGATATAACTCTAAATAATAAATTTAAATCAGGCAAAGGTAGTACTAAAAAAATTGATAATTTTAAGAATATTTACATGCAAGAATTGATTAAAAAAAATAAAATTAAAAAAAAGATTAAAGCTGTCGTAGCATGTGGAAATGGGACGGCAGGTGTTTTTGCGCCTAATATTTTAGAGAATATAGGTTGTGAAGTGGTAAAATTAGACTGTGAGCTAGATTGGTCATTTCCAAAATACAACCCTAATCCTGAAGATCTTAAAATGCTTCATGCCATATCTAAAGCAGTTAAAGATAACAATGCAGATATAGGATTTGGTTTTGATGGTGACGGAGACAGATGTGGAGTAATAGATGAAAAGGGTAATGAAATTTTTTCAGATAAGATAGGTTTATTGATAGCAAGAAACTTAGCACCAAAACATAAAAACTCGAAATTTATCGTAGATGTTAAGTCAACAGGTCTTTACTCAAAAGATAAAGTTTTAACAGACAATCGATGTAAAACTATTTATTGGAAAACAGGACATTCACATATTAAAAGAAAAGTGAATATAGAAAAAGCTTTGGCAGGTTTTGAGAAAAGTGGCCATTTCTTTTTTAATCGGCCTTTAGGATACGGTTATGATGATGGTATTAACTCTGCGATACAAGTTTGTCATTTATTAAATGATCAAAATAAAAAAATGAGTGATCTAATGAGCGAGTTACCTAATACTTACCAAACTCCTACAATGGCTCCATTCTGTAAAGACGAAGAAAAATACAAAGTTGTTAGTGAAATTGTAAGGGAAGTTCAAAAACTCCAAAAGGAGAGAATTAAAATTGATAACCAAAAAATTACAGATGTTTTGACTGTTAATGGTGTTAGATTTTCTTTGGAAGATGGATCTTGGGGTTTAATTAGAGCTTCATCAAATAAACCTTCTCTAGTTGTAGTAACAGAAAGTCCATCATCAGATATCCGCAAAAAGAAAATATTTGAATTTATCGATAGTTTATTAAAAAAAACTGGTAAAATCGGAGAATATGATCAAAAGATTTAAAGTGAAAAATATTCGTAAAGAAATCTTGTTCCTATAAAAACTAAAAATAAACCAAAGTATTTAGTCATTTTCTTTTTATTAATTCTATGACTAGCTTTAGCCCCTAGCCTAGCCATGAAAGCTGTTATTGGAAAAAATATCAGAAAAGCCGGAATATTTAAAAAACCAATACTCAAAGGCAAATTAGCATTTAGATACGAACCAGATATTAAGAAACCAACAGCACCAAATAAAGCAATAATAAATCCAATAGCCGCAGCGCTTCCAATTGCTTTATTAATAGGATAACCAAAGAACTTTAAAATTGGAACATTCATAACTGCTCCTCCTATACCCATGGGCGCAGATATAAAACCACTAACAACTCCTGCAATTACCCTTGCTGGTAAGCTCATTTTTACATCTAAGTTTTCCTCTTTCTCTTTAAGAAATAGTAAATAAAAAGCTAAAATGTAAACAACAATCGTGAAAAACAAAATTAAAGGTTTTGTTTTTAAACTCGCCGCTAAAATTGTTCCTAGAATAACTCCAGTGGCTACAAATACTCCGTAGCCTTTGACAATATTAAAATCTACAGCTTTATGTTGATGATGGGTCATGACAGAAACTACAGAAGTAGGAATAATTATACCAAATGAAGTTCCAACTGCTAAATGCATTAAATAACTTGGTTCTATTCCAGATGTGCTAAAAATATAAAATAAAATTGGAACTGTAATTAATCCGCCGCCTATTCCAAACAATCCAGCTGCAAAGCCAGCAGGTATTGCGGTAATTATCATAATAAAAATTAAATAAATGATTTCTGATTGAGAAAGAAAATCCAAAATTATCTTTCTAGAGAAATTGGATTTGTTTTTTTAACCTGATCCATTATATGATTAACTTTTTGAAGATCAGCATCTCTAATACACATATTTTTTGAAAGGTATTGTTTCCAAACTTTAGAACCATTTTGTCCATGAAATAAACCTACTGTATGTCTCATAATATGATTTAGCTGTGTTCCTTTTGAAGTTTCTTCTTGAATATAAGGAATTAAATTTTCCATTACCTCAGATCTTGTTGGAATATTTTTATTTCCAAAAACTTCTTTTTCAATCTCGGCTAATAAATAAGGAGAATGGTAGATAGCTCTACCAATCATTACTCCATCGACTTTACTTAAATGATTTTTAATTTCTTTTGTTGTTTTAATACCTCCATTAATAATAATTTCATCATTTTTAAAATTTTCTTTAAGTCTATATACAAAATCATATTTTAAAGGTGGGATATTTAAGTTCTCTTTTGGACTGAGTTTTTTTAGTAATGCTTTTCTTGCATGAATAATAAATTTTTTTGAGCCAGCGTCTTTAGTTTTATGAATAAATGATTTTAAAAATTCAAAGTCTTCAACTTCATTGTAGCCAATTCTTGTCTTTATTGTTACTGGGAGCTTTGTTGCATTAACCATCGCTTCAATACATCTTACTACAAGATCAGGTTCTTGCATTAAACATGCTCCAAATTTATTTTTCTGAACCTTTTTACTTGGACAGCCTAAATTTAAATTTATCTCTTTATAACCATAATCCTCAGCAATTTTACAAGCCTCTGCCAAATCTCCTGGATCTGACCCACCAATTTGGAGTGTTACAGGATTTGAGATTTTTTTAAACGAAAGAAGTTTATTTCTATCACCTTTTATAATTGCATTCGCAACAATCATTTCAGTGTATAAATGAACGTTTTTGCTTATTAAACTTAAAAAATATATTTCATGCTTATCAGTACAATCCATCATCGGAGCAACTGAAATAGATTTATTCATTACTTTTCTTCTGTTTTTTCGATTTCTTCTTTAAGTTCTAAAGGCTCTTCTTTATCTAAATTTTCTTCTTTTATTTCAGGCTGCTCTGATTTCAGTTCGGATAAAGCCTCTTTTGCTAAATTACTTGTGGATTTTTGTTCAGGAGTTCGTCTAGTTCTTTTTGATGGTAAAATTGCAACTCCGCTTTTTGAAACTTGTCCTTTATATATATTCTCAAAATCATCATTAACTTCTTCTTCGGTATCTTCAAGCTCTTCAACTTCATCAGGTTCTTTCCTCAATCTTGTGATTGCATTTTTTTCTAATTCTTTAACTGAAAGTTTGCCGTCACCAATTTCCCTTAAAGCTATAATAGTTTTTTTGTCATTATCCTCTTCTACAAACATTGGAGAACCAGAATTTAATTGAGTAGTTCTCTCTTTCGCTAGCAAAACAAGATCATATTGATTTTGAATTTTTTCTAAACAATCTTCTACGGTAATTCTTGCCATGATAGGAATTATTTATTCAATAAATTTTAATAAATCAAGCTTATTTTAGCTTTACGGGTTCCAATTTTTTTCGAAAAAGTAGTAGTAAAATTAAAGAAGTGGCAATATAAGATACGCTTACAAGAGCTATACTTTCAATTGAAAATCCATGATCAATCAGTGCTCCAAATAAAGCAGTCCCAAAAGCTGTTGAAAAAACCATTAGAGCTGTTGTTAATGCCTTAATACTACCTATGTATTTAACTCCATAAATCTCTGCCCAAGTTGATGAGCC
>CACHHD010000009.1 GCA_902579605.1 uncultured Pelagibacteraceae bacterium | reverse complement strand
TTATTTTTTTAGAAATGCTCAAAAGGCAAAAAAATCTGCAAAAACTGAATTAAGTACCGGAAAAAAAACAGCTGTGATTTTAAAAACGGTAGCTAGTGATATTGCTACAACATCTGAGCTAGGCTTTGGAAAAAGAAGACTAGCCCATGTTCTTGGAATGTATGGAACAATCCTTTTTTGGATCGCATCTGTAATTTTAATATTTAAATATTCTGATGGAGTAGCAGCACCATCTTATATTCCAATCCTCTGGCATGTTGGGGCAATAATGACGTGTTTAGGTGGGTATTGGTTTTGGTTTTTCTTAAGAGTAGATGTATCCGCAGAAGCACATCCTTGGTATAGAATTATTACCGCTGATTTATTTGTTTTAGCTTTACTAGCTTGTGCTACTTTTGGATTAGCTTGGTCATTTTTACAATCATCAGGGATGATAGGACTAAGTTATTTATTTTTAACTTTATTTATTTTAGCGAATCTTGCTTTATTCGGAGGAGTTTATTGGTCTAAATTTGCACACATGTTTTATAAACCAGGTGCTGCTATACAAAAAAATTTAGCGGAGGCCGATGGGTCTAGAGACAATTTGCCTCCACCAGCGGACGCACCAAAGCAATTTGGCCTTGGTATTAAAAGAGAACAACCAAAACATTATTAACATCATGATTAATAAAACTAGTATATTATTTAAGGCTATTATAGAAACTGAGAGGAAATAATTATGTCTACTTTTGTATATATGACGAGATGTGATGGATGCGGGCACTGCGTAGATATCTGTCCTTCAGACATTATGCACATTGATGAAACTATCAGAAGAGCAAAAAATATTGAGCCTAATTTTTGTTGGGAATGTTATTCATGTGTAAAAGCATGTCCTAATCATGCAATTGATGTAAGAGGATATGCGGATTTTGCGCCTATGGGCCACAGTGTAAGAGTAAGAAGAGAAGAAGAAAAGGGAACAATTTCTTGGAAAATAAAATTTAGAAACGGAACAGAAAAAGATTTTGTCTCTCCTATTACAACAAAGCCTTGGGGAAAATTTATTCCAAAATTAGCAGAAGGGGACAAGCCTCGACAAGGTGAAATGAATTCAGAAGTTCTTTACTCTGAACCAGAAGGTTTAGATACCAAAAAAGATTTACCCACTATAAGCAAAGATTCTTTTAAAAAAGGTGTTTACTATTAATGCCTAAAAATAAAACTATACAAGAAGATTGCGACGTTCTAATTGTTGGTGGAGGTATGGCTGGAACTGGAGCAACATTTGAAGCCAGACACTGGGGCAGGGATTTAAAAATACTCTGTGTTGAAAAAGCAAATATTGATAGAAGTGGAGCGGTAGCTCAAGGACTATATGCAATTAATTGTTATATGGGCATGAGATGGAACGAAAATCAACCAGAGGATCACGTAAGATATGCGAGAAATGATCTTATGGGATTAGTACGAGAAGATCTTGGTTATGACATGGCTCGTCATGTCGACTCAACAGTGCATATGTTTGATGAGTGGGGCCTTCCAATGATGAAAGATAAAAAAACTGGTAGATACCAACGTGAAGGGAAATGGCAAATAATGATTCACGGTGAGAGTTATAAACCAATAGTAGCTGAAGCTGCAAAAAAATCTGCTGATAAAATTTATAATAGAATAATGGTTACTCACTTACTTATGGATGAAACAAATAATAATCGAGTTGGTGGCGCAGTTGGATTTAATATGAGAACAGGTGATTACCATGTGTTTAGAGCAAAAACAGTAATTGTAGCAGCTGGAGGAGCTTCACATATATTTAAACCTCGATCAGTTGGTGAAGGTATGGGAAGAACTTGGTACGCTCCATGGAGCAATGGCTCTGCTTACGCACTGCCAATCGCAGCAGGGGCGAAAATGACTCAAATGGAAAACAGAATTGTTTTATGTAGATTTAAAGATGGCTACGGTCCGGTAGGCGCTTATTTTTTGCATTTAAAAACTTATACGCAAAATGCTAACGGAGAAAATTACGAAAAGAAATGGTACGAAAAAACTAAAGAATTAGTTGGAGAGTATATCGATCACCATCCAACACCAACATGTTTGCGAAATCATGCTTTTATTCAAGAAGTAATGGCTGGAAACGGTCCAATACACATGGTAACCAAAGAAGCTTTTCAAGATCCACACCTAGAAACAGTTGGCTGGGAAAACTTTCTCGGAATGACAGTAGGCCAAGCAGTTGTGTGGGCATCACAAAACATTGATCCAAAATATACAAATCCAGAATTAACCACGTCTGAACCATATGTTATGGGATCACATGCCACTTGTTCAGGAGCTTGGGTAAGTGGACCAGAAGATATTGCTCCACCAGAATATTTTTGGGGATATAACAGAATGACTACTATAGAAGGTCTTTTTGGAGCTGGAGATACAGTAGGAGGAAGCGCTCATAAATTCTCATCAGGTTCTTTTACAGAAGGTAGACTAGCAGCTAAAGCAGCTGTTAAATATATTCAAGATAAAAAAGCTAAAGATATTAATGTTAGCGACAAACAATGTGAGAATTTAAAAGATATTATTTATAAACCTCTCGATAATTACACGGTAGGAAGAAATGAAATAACTGGTGGGACAGTTTCACCTAGTTATATTTCACCAATTCAGGGTTTACAAAGACTTCAAAAAATAATGGATGAATATGTTGGTGGTATAACGGCAAATTATATGACTAATGACAATTTATTAAAAAAAGGATTAGAACTATTAGACTGGCTTCAAGAGGATCTTGAGAATGTTGGAGCAGAGGATTATCATCAGTTAATGAGAGCTTGGGAATTAAAACACAGAACTCTAACATCACAATGCGTAACAGAGCACACTCTTTTTAGAGAAGAAACTCGTTGGCCAGGATATTATTACAGAGGTGATAAACTAAAACTTGACGATGAAAATTGGCATTGTTTAACCGTATCAAGAAGAGATCCTAAAACTGGAAAATTTACTCTAGAGAAGATGCCAGTTTATCATATTGTTGGAGACGAAAAGAAACAGAAAGCCTCCTAGATTAATTCAATGGATTTGTTAAAAAAAAGCGATGATGAAATCATTAAGATCGCTAGTCCTATCTGGTCTAATTTAGTTAAATCTTCAAATATTAAGGATTACGGGGGATTTACTAAAGATTTTTCATCACAAATGCTTTACGGAGCAAACGAAGTAGAATTAGGAAAACAATGGGCTAGCAATAAATTGCTTACGAGCCTTTCAGAACAACAAGAAGTTTTAGGTTGTATAAGACGAGATAATTTCATTACTGTTTTATATAAGCAAAAAAGCGATACCGTTAAAGGAGAATTTCTAGGTCGACTAGTTTTAGGAGTTGAAGGCGACTTAGTAAAAGTATTTGGAGCCACAATTTATTAATATTGACAAGGCCAATTTTCAAGCATACTTAGACTTATGCTGGAAATATATCTTCCAATTGCACAGGTCAATATAGACATCTTTTTATTACTATTCTTAAGTTTAGCTGTTGGTGTATTGTCAGGTTTATTTGGTGTAGGTGGAGGTTTTTTAATGACGCCTTTTTTAATATTTATGGGAATACCACCTGTTTACGCTGTACCAAATGAAGTTAATAATATATTAGCAACATCCGTTTCTGGATCTCTAACACATTGGTACAAGAATACTTTAGATTACAAGATGGGCTTAATGATTGTTTCTGGCGGTGTAGTAGGAACGATTTTAGGAATAACAACATTTACATTTTTTTCTGACATAGGAAAAATAAGCATAATAATTTCTTTATTATATATGTATCTACTTGCAATGGTTGGAACACTAATGTTAATCCAAACTTATAGAGAAAAAGTTCTACTAAGAAAAAAAACTTCAATAAAACAAAAACTTCATGAACATAATTGGCTTCAAGGATTGCCAATCAGAATGAGATTTCAAAAATCAAAATTATATGAAAGTGCTTTAACTCCCATTTTGTTAGGTTTAGTTGTTGGTTTTGTTGCTACGATGATGGGTATTGGCGGCGCATTCTTAATGGTTCCAGCTATGATTTATATTGTGGGCATGCCAGTTAAATTAATACCAGGAACATCATTATTTGTTACTATATTTATAAGTGCAATAGTAACAGTATTACATGCATTCAACTATGGATCTATCGATTTATTTTTAGTTGTCCCACTAATACTTGGTTCTGTAGTAGGTGTTCAACTTGGTCAAAAACTTGGTCAGTTTTTAGATAGCACAGAATTAAAATCTTTATTTGCAATACTTCTTATTTCAGTAGCTATTGCAATAGGTTATGACTCTTTCTTTAGAGATAAATCGAATTTTAATGGAGAAAAAATTATTCAAACAGATTTAAACGCTTTAGCAGAATTTACTGTAAATTTTGCAAGTGAGGCACCTTTCTTATACGGAACGCTTGCAATTTTATTAGCTGTAGCTCTTGGTGCGTTAATAGCATTTATGAGAAAAATTCTAAGTCCCGTAATTAGAAAAATGTTAAGCGACTTTAGAAAAAAAGAAATAAAAAAAGTAGACGAAGTAAAATTTCCAGAAAAATAGAATATATAATTATTTTACTAAGCGCTTCTGTAAAGTTTAGTCATTACAAATTCTCTGTGACCCAAAGCTTCGGCACATGTTAATCGTCCATTAGCAACTCTTAACATAGTCTTTATAAGCTCATCCCCAGCCTGAGATAAATTCATTTCTCTTGATAATATTTTTGAAACATCACAGTCTACATGCTCTTTCATTAATTTGGCAGTTAAAGGATTGGCAGTCAATTTAACAACCGGCTCAATAGGATTACCTATAATATTACCTTGGCCCGTTGGAAATAAATGTATATTAAAACCACCTGCAGCTTGCAAAGTTACGCATTCAGCAGCTGCTGATGAGGTGTCCATAAAATATAAACCTTTGCCTTTAGTAGGCTCCTCAGCAGGCTCTAATACATCAATAAATTTTAAATTTCCGATTTTTTGAAAGTTTCCAAAAGCTTTTTCCTCTATAGTTGTTAATCCTCCTGCAATATTACCAGCAGTCGGTTGGCTTTCTGAGAGGTCATCTGTTGCTTCTTTCAAAATAAAATCATTATAAGCATTCCATGTTTTCATAAACTTTTCTTTTGCTTCAGCAGTCGCACCTCTAGCTGCACAAACTTTTTCAGCACCAGTTAATTCAGAAGTTTCTCCAAAACAAAGATGGACACCAAACGGTTCCAATTTTTCCATTAAGTTTCCTACTGTTGGGTTTGATGCTAAGCCAGATGTTGTATCAGACTCCCCGCATTTAACTGAAATCCATAAATCACTTAAAGGACACTCTTCTCTTTGTTTTTCAGAGGCCCATTGAGAAAACTCCTGTGCTTTTTTTGAAGCCTTCATTATTGTACCTATGTCTCCGGTTCTTTCTATGTGAAATCCCTCCACAGGCTTTCCTGTTTTTGCTATCTCATCTACAATTCTCTTTGTCCATTTAGGTTCAATTCCTATAACAATTACTGCTGCAACATTTGGATTTTTCCCAGTTCCAATCATTGTTCTAAAGTGTAATTCTAAATCTGCTCCAAACTGCAACCTTCCATATGAATGAGGTAAGGCAATCGTGCCTTTAATATTATTAGCCACAGCTTCAGCGCACGCGTTTGAAATATCGTCAACTGGAAGAATAATTACATGGTTTCTTGTACCTGCTCTGCCGTTCTCTCTTTTATAACCTAAAAAACTCTTTGGGATTTCCATCTAATTACCATTTTTTTGTTTTTACATTATGAACATGAACATGTTCACCTTTTTTTATAGGCTTTACTACCTTGCCT
Source organism: uncultured Pelagibacteraceae bacterium (assembly GCA_902579605.1). Classification (GTDB taxonomy): domain Bacteria; phylum Pseudomonadota; class Alphaproteobacteria; order Pelagibacterales; family Pelagibacteraceae; genus Pelagilacustribacter. Next base: position 23,561 of record CACHHD010000009.1, on the reverse strand, counting down.
ATATCATGACCATATTTAAGTATGGTATCACCTTCTTTTAAATCTTGTAGAGCAATTTTATGACCTAAAGGAACTTCATTCATTGAGCTTACTTTAACAGTTTTATCATTCTCCATGATCCAGGCACTACAATCTTGGCCTTTTTTTGTGGTTTCAATTACAACAACACCAACATTATCTTTTTCGTCATGTATAATTAAATCAGGCTGTGACATAAAATATTTAATGGATATAGACTAAATTTTGATATATTGGAAGAAGGATTAATTATTTATTTAAGAGGATTTTTATGGCTAAAATGACTACTGAAGAAGCTTTTGTAAAAGTTTTACAAATGCATGGTATTGAACACGCATTTGGAATTATAGGCTCAGCATTTATGCCAATTTCCCATATCTTTCCTGATGCTGGAATAACTTTTTGGGATGTCGCGCATGAAACTAATGGTGGCTTAATAGCTGATGGGTACACTCGAGCAACTGGAAAAATGTCAATGGTTGTCGCTCAAAATGGACCAGGAATTACTGGATTAGTAACACCAATCAAAACTGCATACTGGAATCATACACCATTACTTTTGGTAACACCTCAAGCAGCTAACAAAACTATGGGACAAGGTGGTTTTCAAGAAGTAGAACAGATGAATTTATTTAAAGACATGGTTTGTTATCAAGAAGAAGTAAGAGATCCTTCAAGAATTGCAGAAGTTTTAAATAGAGTAATAGAAAAAGCGATAAGAGGATCTGCTCCCGCACAAATTAATGTTCCAAGAGATTATTGGACTCAAGTCGTTGATATAGAATTACCTCCAATCGTTAGATTAGAGAGGCAGGCAGGTGGAGCAGAAGCAATTAATAAAGCAGCACAATTATTATCTGACGCTAAGTTTCCAGTAATTTTGTCTGGGGCTGGAGTCGTAATAGGTGGAGCTATAGAAGATTGTAAAAAATTAGCTGAAAAATTAGATTCTCCAGTTTGTTCAGGCTATCAACACAATGATAGTTTTCCAGGAAGCCACCCTTTATCAGTTGGACCTTTGGGATACAATGGATCAAAGGCAGCAATGGAATTAATATCTAAAGCAGATGTAGTTTTAGCTTTGGGTACAAGATTAAATCCATTTTCTACTTTGCCTGGATATGGAATTGATTACTGGCCAAAAAATGCAAAAATCATTCAAGTAGATATGAATTCAGATAGAATTGGTTTAACCAAAAAAGTAACAGTTGGTATTTGTGGCGATGCTAAATTAGTGGCACAACAACTACTTAAAAAACTTTCTAAAAAAGCAGGCGATACTGATAGGCAAAAACGAAAAGATTTAATTCATCAAACTAAGTCTGCTTGGCTTCAAAAGTTATCAAGCTTAGATCATGAAGAAGACGATCCAGGAACTGTGTGGAATAAAGAGGCTAGATCAAGAGATAAAGATAGAATGTCACCTCGTCAAGCTTGGAGAGCAATACAAGCAGGAATGCCAGAAGATGTAATAATATCAAGTGACATTGGAAACAATTGTGCTATTGGAAATGCCTATCCAACTTTTGAAAAGGGAAGAAAATATTTAGCACCAGGCTTGTTTGGTCCCTGTGGTTATGGGTTTCCATCGATACTCGGAGCAAAAATTGGTTGTCCTGATGTACCAGTAATTGGTTTTGCTGGAGACGGAGCTTTTGGTATCAGCATGAATGAAATGAGCTCTTGTGCGCGAGAAGAGTGGCCAGCAATAACAATGGTAATCTTTAGAAATTACCAATGGGGAGCAGAAAAAAGAAACACGACTTTATGGTTTAACAATAACTTTATAGGCACAGAGCTCGATCCCGAGTTAAGTTTTGCCAAAGTTGCCGATGCATGTGGTTTAAAAGGTGTAACGGTCAAATCAATGGAAGAAACTACTAAAGCAATCAAACAATCGTGTGAAGACCAAAAAAAAGGGAAAACTACTTTTATAGAAGTTATACTTAACCAAGAGCTAGGTGAGCCGTTCAGGAGAGATGCTATGAAAAAACCTGTGAAGGTAGCTGGTATTAAAAAATCTGATATGAAACCTCAAAAAAATCTTAATTAATTTAATTTTAAAACACTAGCTGGATCAAGCTTTACATTAAACCAATTTAATCTTATATCTAAATGCGGCCCGGTAGATCTTCCTGTTTTTCCCACTGTTCCGATATTTTCACCTTGTTTAACTTTTTGTCCAATTTTTACATCTACATCTTTTAAGTGCATATATAATGTACTTACCCCATGGCCATGATCAAAGATAATTGTTCCGCCAGTAAAATACAGATCATCTTCTGCAAGAGTTACAACTCCATCCAACATTGCTTTTATCGGGGTCCCCTCAGCTGACGCAAAGTCTAATCCATAGTGTGGTCTTCTTGGTTTTCCATTAAGTATTCTTTGACTACCGTAGACTCCAGTTATAATTGATTTTTTTAGAGGAACTTGAAATTTTTCTTTAAAGAAAGTTAAATCGCTATCAATTGATCTAGCTTTACCAATTAATATATTGTCGGCTTTTATTCTGTCATAAACTTCTTTAGGTGGTGTAACTTGTTTTTGAGGCAATCCATCAATCCTTTGAATTTTGTATTTTTTCTTAAAAACCTTTTTTTCAATGATTTTGGTCTTTCCACTATTAACAATTTTTATTAAAATATTATTTTTTCTGTCTCTTCCTATTCCAAAAACAAAATATCCATCTTTAGCAACTCTTACTTTTGTATTATCAACAAAAACTTTTGAGTTTGGACTTGTTTTTCCTAAAATAAATGAGCCTTGCATAAAGCTTCCTTGGAATTCAGTAGCGTATAAATTTATAGGTAATAAAAAAAAGAGTAATAATTTTATTATCTTGCTGTCCATCCACCATCTACCAATAATGAAGTTCCAGTTACCATAGAAGCAGCATCTGAGGCTAAAAAAACTGCTGCAGATGATATTTCAGATAACTCTGCGTATCGCCCTAGAGGAATATTGCCCAAAACTTCTTTTTTAAAATTTTTATTTTTAAAGAATTTTTTTGTCATAGGAGTAACTACAAAAGTAGGAGCAATGCTATTAACTCTTATATTATATTTAGCTAAATCTATTGCCATCCCTTTTGTTAATCCCTCAATTCCAAATTTTGTCATATTATAAACACTTCTTATAGGACCCCCAACATGACCCATCTGAGAAGACATGTTGACTATCGCTCCACCAATTTTTTTTCTGTTTTTTGTCTGAACCATTTTCAATGCAACTAGGTTTGCAACGTTAAATGCTGCTATTGTGTTTATTTTTACTACCTTTTCCATATCTTGTTTTTGAATTTTTAGAAAATGTTCAGGAATATTTGTCCCTGCATTATTTATTAAAACATCAATTTTTTTTTGCTCCTCAATAATCTTTTTTAGCTTGATATAATTTGTTAAATCACAAACATAGGTTTTACTTTTTACTTTGTATTTTTTTGCAATTTTGGAAACCGAGTCCAGGTCCTTTTGTGTTCTACTTATTAAAATCAAGTTTGAACCAGCTTCAGCTAACGCTATGGCACAAGCTCTTCCTAGACCTTTACCTGCACCAGTCACCAATGAATATTTTCCCTTTAAATTATATTTTTTTAGATACATTTTTATAAAATCAATTTTAAATCAGTGTATATTAAATCTATTGCTACAAATAGTATAGCCAATAAACCTAACCATCCAATCCACTTATACCTTTCAATCCATCTAGCTATCAGATTAGCTGCAAATGCCATTAACGCAATAGATAAAGCCAAACCAAATATCAATAACATAAAATGACCTTTTGCTGCTCCTGCAACACTCAATACATTATCAAGACTCATCGTAACGTCAGCCATAATAATTGTAAAAATTGCTTTACTAAATGAACTATTATCAACTTTAATATCTTTCTTTTCAATTTGGCCTTTAATTACATCAACGTATAATTTGTAACAAATATAAAGAAGTAAAATACCTCCAATTAATCTAAGGCCAGTGATCATTAATAAATAAGTTGTAATTAATGTGAATAATATTCTTAAAATAACTGCAGCGCTTATACCCCAAAATATTATTTTTTTTCTTTTGTCAGGATCAAATTTTGATGCAACCATACCAATAATAATTGCGTTATCGCCTGCTAAGACAAGATCGATAAATATTATCTGTGTTAAAATTATTAATTCTTCTGTCATTGAGTTTGATTATTCAAGATAAATTCCGATCCTTTTTCTGCAATCATTATTGTTGGAGCATTGGTATTTCCTGAAGTAATATTTGGCATTATTGAAGCATCTATCACTCTTAAATTTTTAAGTCCATGGATATATAATTTATCATTAACAACTGCATTATTATCTTTACCCATTTTACACGTCCCCACGGGGTGAAAAATAGTTTGGGTAAACTCACTACCAGCTTTTACTAATTCTTCGTCATCAGTAATATGAACACCAGGTCTATACTCTTCCGGTTCATATTTTTTAAAAGTTTCAGTCTCTAACATAATTTTTCTTACAAGTTTAAGTCCTTGAGCCGCAACTATTCGATCATCTTGTGTAGATAAATAATTCATTTTAATCTTAGGATTAACTCTGCTGTCATTGCTTACTATTGAAATTTCTCCCCTACTTGAAGGCCTAATATTTGCAATAGTCGGAGTGATACCATCAAAGTCGTGAAGTTTTGATGCTCCTAAAATATCTGTACTAATTGGTTGAACATGAAATTGTAAATTAGGTGTCTCTTTAGATGGATCACTTTTAGCAAATCCACAAACTTGACTTGCTCCCATTGTCATGGGGCCACTTTGTTTAAAAAGATATTCTAAACCGATTAAAAAATTACCAAATAAACTATTTATTTTACCATTTAACGATTTCAAATTTTTTACCTTGTAGACTGGTCTAAACATTAAGTGATCTTGTAGATTTTTACCAACACCTTTTAATTCATGAATGGTTTGTATGCCGTTTTTTTTAAGTTTACTTGAGTCTCCAACACCAGAAACCTGAAGTATATGAGGTGATCCTATCGAGCCTGCTGACAAAACAATTTCTCTTCGGGCTTTAATGGTAACAACTTTTTCGCCCTGGAAAAAACTTACACTTTCTGCTTTTTTTCCATCAAAGTTAATTTTTTGAACGTGCGCTTCAGTTATGATCTTTAAATTATTTCTTTTTTTTACAGGGTTTAAATATCCTTTTGCAGCGCTACATCTAAGTTTAAATAAAGACTTGTTATGATTTGTAGTAAATTGAAAAAAACCTATCCCAGTATTATCTCCTGTATTAAAATCTTTTGTTTTTTGTATTCCACACTCTTCAGCAGCATTCTGAAATTCATCTAACATTTTTAAATCTATTTTTTTATTTGATACCATTATGGGACCACTATCATTATGAAATTCGCTCTTACCTAATTCATTATTTTCAGATTTTAAAAAATAAGGAAGGACATCATTCCAACCCCAACCATTATTTCCCATCTGTCTCCAATTATCATAGTCATTACTTTGACCTCTGATCCATAAAAGCCCATTGATAGATGAACTACCTCCAAGTGTTTTACCTCTTGGATACCTTATAGATCTGTTATTCATGCTTTCATCTTTTTCTGTACGAAAACACCAATCCACTTTTGGATTATGCATGGTTTTGTAGTAGCCAACTGGAATATGTATCCATGGATAATTATCTTTTCCACCAGCCTCTAAAAGTAAAACTTTATTTTCCTTTTTAGCAGAAAGTCTATTAGCCAAAACGCATCCTGCTGAGCCTGCTCCGACTATTATGTAATCAAATTCATCCATAATATTTTATTTATAGGTTAGATAATTTATAATTACCAATAAGTCTAGCACAACCCTAGGTTTTATGACAAATGTTTGACTCTCTTAAACCAATCCAACATACTACTAAATAATTAACAAACCTAACGGGGGATAAATGAGAAAACTATTATCAATTGTTTTAGGATTAGCTGTATTTATAGGTATTTCTATAACCTCAGCAAACGCTAAAACACTTAAATGTCAGACCGTTCTTAACACTAAAGCTGATGAAGTGAAAATGTTAAAGGACTTTACTGACACTGTAACAGAACTTACTGATGGTTCATTAAAATTTGAAATTTTACCAGCAGGTGCTGTTGTAGGAGTAAAAGAAACTTTAGACGCAGTTGATAAAGGATTAATCGATTGTGGTTTCGCATGGACACACTATTGGTCAGGTGATCATCCAGCAGCTATGTTATTTGGTTCGCCAGTAGCAGGTGGTGGAGTAGGTATAGACAATTTAGCATTTTTATCATGGTTCCAATACGGTGGTGGAAAAGAATTGTACGACCAATTATGGAAAGAAATGGGAAGAGACATAAAAGGATTTATGCTTCAACCAGTTGGACCAGAAGCTTTAGGTTGGTTTCCAAAACCAATTAAAGATATGGCTGACTTTAGAAAATATAAATTCAGAACTCCTCCAGGAATTCCTGGTCAAACATATAAAGATATCGGTATTGCATCTGTAGCAATGGGTGGTGGAGACATTTTACCAGCATTACAAGCAGGTACTATCGATGCAGCAGAGTGGTGTTGCCCTAAACCAGATTTAACATTTGGTTTCCAAAAGGTATTAAAACACTACTATCTACAAGGCTTACACCAAGTAGTAGTAAATGCTGACTTTTATATTACTGGAAAAACTTACAAAAAAATGACTGCTCATGAGAAAAAATCTCTTGAAGTAGCTGCAAACGCTTCATTAGCTAAATCTTTAAGTTACAGAATCTATGAAAATGGAAAAGCTTTAAGAGAGTTAACTACTAAGCACGGAGTAATTTTAGAAGACACTCCTACAGACTACTTTAAAGAATATATGGCAGCAGCGAAGAAAACATTGAACAAAAACGCAGCAGAAAATAAATTTTTCGCTAAAGTTTACAAATCAATGAAAGAATTTGCTGATATTGCTGTTCCATTCTGGAGTGGTGCACAAATGTCAAATGCTAAGCTAGGAATGGCTCACGCAGCGACATTAAAGTAATAAAATAATTAAAGAAGTATTAGAGCGGGCTTTTAAAGTCCGCTCTAATTGTTTAGGATGAACTATGAATGACAAGCCACCAAAAATAGACATCTCAGATGAAATGATTGCTGAAAGGCGCGGCGGTTCAGGTAAAATGCCAGCCGATATGCCAGCATGGATGGCGAACACTATAACTTCAATAGATAAATTCAGCAAACGTGTAGGTAATATAGTTTGTTGGATACTTGTGCCTTTAATTTTAGCAATGACTTATGAAGTTATAATGAGAAAATTATTTTTAGCTCCAACAATTTGGGCTTACGATATGAGTAGATTTTTATATGGGGCTCTATTTATGTTAGGAGCAGGGTATGCTCTCTCTAAAGGGGTTCACATAAGAGCAGATTTTTTATACAGAAATTTCAAAACTAAAAATCAAGGTCTCGTAGATTTTTGGTTATATATTTTATTTTATTTTCCGGGACTAACAATCTTTCTTTACATGACTATAGGATATGTCGAAGAATCAATTCGTAGAGGCGAAAGGGGAATGGATACAACTTGGATGCCATTTATGTGGCCTATAAAATCATGTTTATTGATAGGTATAATATTTCTTTTAATTCAAGGTGTATCAGAATTACTTAAAAGCTATTGGGCTGCTAAAAAAGGTGAGTGGCCTGGAGAAGAAAAAAAATGATAGCAGAATTAATTGATCCAGCAGTATTAGGCATTATTTTAGTTGGAGTAATGCTTTTTGCTATCTTCGTTGGATTTCCAATATCTTTTACATTAATTTTTTTAGGTTTTGTATTTGGATATCTAGGATTTGGTAAACTAGTTTTCTATTTGATGACCTTACAATTTTCGATGGTCATGACCGAACAAACTCTGGCCGCCGTACCGCTCTTTGTCTTCATGGGAATTATGATGGAGCAAGCTGGTTTAATGGAAAGGTTGTTCTCGTCATTCCAACTTATGTTAGCTAGAGTTAGAGGATCACTTTATTATGCTGTTTTATTTGTTTCTGTGATTTTTGCTGCAGCGACAGGAATAGTTGGAGCTTCAGTAACGATTTTAGGAATTATGGCTGCTAAATCTATGAATAGATCTAGTTATAATGTTCAGCTTGCTGCGGGAACAATTACGGCAGGTGGTACTTTAGGAATTTTAATACCACCAAGCATCATGCTTGTTGTGATGGGACCAATTATGGAAATTCCAGTTATAGATTTATTTGCAGCTGCAATATTACCAGGAATACTTTTAGCTTCGTTGTTTGCTGCATACACAACAATTAGATGTATGTTAAATCCTGAACTAGGTCCACCATTACCTGAAGACATGAGACCTACCAGTATGAAAACTGTTTGGATTGAATTTCTTTTAGGATTAGTTCCTCCAGCAGCATTAGTTTTTGCAGCGCTTGGAAGTATATTATTAGGTTTTGCAACACCAACTGAAGCTGCAGGCTGCGGTGCAATGGGTGCACTTTTATTATCACTTGCTTATAAAAAATTAACTCTCCCTAAATTACAAGAGGCTCTTGTGAAAACTTTAGAAATAACAGCTCTAATAATGGTTCTTGTAGCTGCCTCAAACTTCTTCGGAGCTGTATTTGCTAGATTGGGTACACCTACTTTACTAACTGAGTTTCTACTTGGTCTTGAAATGAATAAGTATTTAATTTTAGCAATGATTATGGCGATGATTTTCTTACTTGGTTGGCCTTTAGAATGGGTTCCAATAGTTATGATTATAATTCCAATTATTTTACCTTTAGTTGAAGCACTTGGCTTTAACTTAACTTGGTTCGCCATACTAGTCGCAGTAAATCTCCAGACCTGTTGGCTCTCACCGCCAGTAGCACTTTCTGCTTATTTTTTAAAAGGCGTTGTGCCTGAATGGGATTTAAAGGATATTTATTACGGAATGATGCAATTTATGGTCTTGCAATTAATTGGATTAGTATTAATAGTATTATTTCCACAAATTGCTTTGTGGTTACCAACTTTACTTTATGGCAACTAAATATATTAAAAAAGCTTCTAAAACTCCAGAAACGGATGATCATAAAACACAGGCAGCTGTGCAAGATATTCTAAATGATATTGCAAAACGTAAAGAAGTAGCAATTAAAGAGCTTAATAAAAAATTTGATAAATACGAGGGAGAAGTAATTGTCTCTAAAGAAAAAATTGAAGAAGCAATAAAAAAAGTTGATCAAAAGACTAAAGACGATGTCAAATTTGCTCACGAACGAATTAGAAGATTTGCGGAGCATCAATTGAAAAGTATGAATAATGATTTTGAAGTTGAGTTGTCCAAAGGATTGTTCGCTGGACAAAGATTAATTCCAGTTGATACGGCAGGTTGTTATATTCCAGGCGGAAGATATGCGCATATTTCATCGGCTGTGATGGCTATTACTCCTGCTAAAGTAGCTGGTGTTAAAACTATAATTTGTGCAAGTCCGCCAAAAGATAAAGATGGGGCTAATCCAGGAATTATTTTTGCTGCTAATCATTGTGGTGCAGATGTAATTATGAATTTAGGAGGAGTTGCAGCAATAGGTTCATTGACACATGGTTGTTTCAAAAACCCTCCAGTTGATTTTCTTGTTGGAGCTGGAAATCAATATGTAGCTGAAGCTAAAAGAATTGTTTATGGAAAAGTAGGAATTGATCAATTTGCTGGACCTACTGAAATTGCAGTAATTGCAGACAAGACTGCTGATAAAGAAATCGTTGCAGTTGATTTAGTTGGTCAGATGGAACACGGATATAATTCTCCAGCATGGTTATTCACTACAGATAAAGAGTTAGCAGACTTTACGATGAAAAGAGTACCAGAGCTGATTAATGAATTACCTGAACTTGCAAAAGTAAATGCTACTGCTGCTTGGAAAGATTATGGTGAGGTAATTCTTTGCGATACCAATGAGGAAATGGCAGAAGTGAGTGACAAATATGCTTCTGAGCACTTAGAAGTTCACGCAGAAAAATTAGACTGGTGGTTAAAGAGATTAAGAAATTACGGTTCTTTATTTCTAGGTGAAGAGACTACAGTAGCTTACGGAGACAAATGTTCAGGAACAAACCATATATTACCAACAAAAGGTGGTGGAAGATATACTGGTGGACTATTCGTTGGAAAATTTATTAAAACTTTAACTTTCCAAAGAATGACAAAAGATGCAACAAAAGTTGTTGGGGCAACTGCAGCAAGACTTGGTAGAGCTGAAGGAATGGAAGCTCACGCGCGAACAGCAGATATTAGATTAAGGAAATACGGTTTCTCTAATTAATGCATGCATTAGTTTACACTGGAACACAAAAAATAGATTACAGAAAAGAAAAAGACCCAACACCAAAACCTGGTGAAAGTATTATAAAAGTTCAGGCTTCAGGTATTTGTGGATCTGATATGCACGCATATCACGGAAATGATGAGAGAAGAATTCCACCTTTGATATTAGGACATGAGATAAGCGGGATTAGTCTTGATGGAAAACATAAAAATAAAAACGTTGTAGTTAATCCACTAATTAGTTGTGAGAATTGTAATTACTGTCAAAATGAAAGTGAGCACTTATGTCCGGACAGAACAATGGTCGGTATGAGCACACCTATACAAAGGAACGGTGGATTGGCGGAATTAGTATCGGTACCAGAAAAAAATATTTATGAAATTCCTAAAAATCTAAGTATTAAAGAAGCAGCTTTAGCTGAACCAGCAGCAGTAGCTTTACACGCAGTCTTATTAGCAGAAAAAAATCTTAAAAAACCTTTATCTGAATGTAAAATTTTAATTCAAGGAGCTGGGGCTATAGGTTTGCTTTGTGGTCTGTTTTTAAATAAAGAAAAAAATTCTAGTAATATAATCATGTCTGATCCTAATAAAAAAAGATTAGATGAATGTGGAAAATACTTAAAAGCAAGCTTCGTTGCACCAGATGATAAATCTATAAAAGAAAATCATTTTGACTTAATATTAGAGTCTGTGGGACTAGAGATTACTAGGCATCAAGCGATAAATTCAATAGCACCTGGAGGAACTATAGTTCATATAGGTTTAACCCAACCCTCTGGAACTTTTAATTTTAAAAAACTTACAATCCAAGAAGTAACATTGGTTGGAACTTATTGTTACACAAATGATGATTTCAAAAATAGTTTAGAGATTTTAAAAGACAAAAAATTAGGTGATTTAGGATGGATAGAATATCGAGATCTTAAAAAAGGCTCAGATGCCTTTCAAGAAATACATAATGGTAGCTGTATTGCTCCTAAAATCATTCTTATTCCTTAGTTCGTCTTGTAGTTGTAGACAAATTGCATACCTGCAATAAATTTTTAACATAATTAAAATTAAATAATTTCATTAATATAACTTTTTTTTAAGGAGGTTTAATGAGAATTTATTTTATATTAATAAGTTTTTTTTGCTTTAGCACGCTTTTTGCAGCAGGACATATAACAAAAGCTCAAAAAGAAAAAACAATAGAGTGCTTAGGTCACTACAGTGCAACAGCTGTTTTACCTGCTGATACTATTGAAGTTAAAAATATGGAATTAGCTTTGGCTTCAGTAAAAGTTATAAGAGAATACCTTGCATCTGAAGGTGTTAAAGAAAATGAGATTAATAAAGGTATGAATGCCTATGTGGACAAAGTTTATGGAAAGCCTTTTGATAAAGCTAAAAATGGTGAGTGTAATAAATTCATATATAAGCAAATTAAAGGGTCAGAAGAAAAAATTGAAAAATTATCTAGAACGATTTATGCAGGTTAAACATGAGTGGATACGTTATAGCTAATATAGACGTAAAAAATCCTGAGGCTTACAAAGAATACGTAGGTAAAGTAGTTCCTACAGTTCAAAAATTTGGAGGTGAATATCTTGTTCGTGCTGGCGAATACAAAGTTATAGATGGCGAGTGGAAATATCCCCGTACTGTCGTAATTAAATTCCCAACTTATGAAAAAGCTTTAGAATGGTATGACTCTGATGAGTACAAACCAGTTAAACCAATTCGATTAGCAAACTCGGTAGCTAATGGAATTATAATAAAAGGAGTATAATATGAAAAATTATATGGTAACTCACACTTTTAAATCTGCTGAAATGAAAGCTAAATTTACAGAAACAGTAGCTTCAATGAAAATGGAAGATATTGTTAAAAGTATGAAAAGTGACAATGCAGCTTGTCAGATGACTTGGAATACACCTGGCGATACAATGGAAATGTTTTGCTGGTGGAAGGGAAAAGATGAACAAGCAATTATTAATCAACTAGGTCAAATGAACGATTTTTTCACTCCTCATAAATTTGTTGAGTGCACAGATCAGGTCATGGACTATAACGCATAGGATATTTATGATCGATAAATTTGGTAACGCATTTTATTTAATAATTTACTTAGCGCATTTTATTATAGTTGGTAGCTACGCTTACCAGTTAGTATTTGATACTAAAAAATTTCTAAAGGGTAGAGGGGTTGATAAAACTGCCACTTTAATTACGAGATTTGCAGGTTCATTTATGATCGCTACTGTTCTGATGGCAATTTATATTGCTTTTATTAGATCAGGCGGTGTAGAGGCCACTTGGGCGTTCTTCAACTTAGTTTTTTTAATGAATGTTTCAATTTTATTTACAAATTTTTATACATTGAAAATTGATAAAACAGGTCTGACTAAAAAAACTAGAAACGATGGAATATATGCTCCAATTGTTCTTGTAATTATCAGCGCTATTCTTTGTTATGGTTTGGCAGATAAAATTTACGTTTAAGGAGATATATGACAAAGTTTATGAATATCGTCAGGTGTAAAGTAAAATCATCTAGTAGAGATGAATATTTAAAAAAAATAAATGAAATGCCAAAATTTGATGGACAAATTTCTGCAAAATATGTTGAGACTAAACCCAATGAATTTTTTATGATTGGTGAATGGAATTCTGAAGATGATATAGCTAAGGCAAGACCAAAGATGATTGAATTCTTGGATACGCTAAGACACACTTTAGATGAACTGTCTCCCGAATTAGGTGTAACGGATCCTCATTCTGGAACAGTTGTAGTAGAGAAATAAGAAAGGAGAAACAATGGCTAAATTTTATACATTAGGATGTTACACAGCAAAAGGTCTTGGTGGGTTTGTAAGTAACCCGTCAACAGATAGAAAAGCTGCTACATCTGCACTTGCTGCCTCAGTAGGAGCAAAAGTTACTCGATATGCTGGCCTGAGAGGAAAATATGATTTCATGGCAGAGATCGAAGGAACTTTTGAACAAGCAGCTGCAGCCGCGATGGTCGCTGTATCAAGTGGTGCAGTATCAGATTTTACTATTTTAGAAGACGTTGATTTAAACGGAATAGCTAAAACAGCTCAAAAGATGGCTAGTTCTTATAAAGAGCCTGGAAAATAATTATTTTCTAAAGCTGATACATTTTAGGGTATCGGTGAAATTTAATTGATTTTTATAATTCAAATTAATCTCATCGATACCTTTTTCTATCTCTTTTTTTGATAAAGTTAAGAGACAAGATATATATCTATTTTTTATCATCGACACATACTTTCTCTTAGAAATTTTTACATTAAAACTGAAATTTGTTTCTTTAATTCTTTTTAAATTTTTCCTAATGATTTTAAATAATTTTTCATCTTTTTTGAGACTTTTATTAAGTTGTTTTTTCATTATCTTAAAACAAGGTATTTTATTATTTTTTGTTTTAAGGGAAAAAATTAAAAGCATTCCTCTTTTATTTAAATTTTTTTTGGCTAAATTTAACAAAAAAATGATTTTTGTTTGAGAAAAAAAATGAAGTGTTTGTTTAATGATTATAATATCAAATTTTTTTCCCTTTTTAAGATATTTTAATGCATCTGATTTCTTAAATAATATATTTTTTTTAATATTTTTATTTTTTAAAATATCTATGCCAACAGCCTTTGTTTTAAATTTATATTTTTTTTGAAGAAAACTAATTATATTAGCTCTACCACAACCTATATCTAAAATTCTCGTATTCTTATTTAATTTAGTTTTTCTTTTTATAAATTTATGAAATTGGTTTATATATCTTTTTGAAGAAAGCCACGTCCTATTATCCCAGTTTTTTAAAGGTTTCATTAGAGTGCCACGATAGCAGCAGCCATCGAGGCAAGTCTTGCTTGAGTATCATCTGCTCTACTTGTAATAACGACTGGTACTTTACCGCCCACAACTACCCCCGCAGCGCAAGCGCCCATAAAAAAAATCATCATTTTAACCAATCCATTACCCGCCTCTACATTAGGCACCAATAGAATATCTGTTTTTCCTGCAACAGCGTTTTTTATTCCTTTTATTTGGGCAGCTTTTTCAGACACTGAATTATCAAACGCCATAGGACCAAAGACATCAGCTTTAATACCTTCCTCTTTAGCTCTTTTTGTTAATTCTTTTGCCTCCACAGAGCTTGGTACACTTTCTAAAACTTCTTCTGTGGCAGATAATATTGAAACTTTCGGTTTTTCAATACCTATCCTATTTGCAAAGTCCACAGAGTTTTTTAGAATATGCATTTTTGTTTCTAACTTCGGTAGCACATTTAAAGCGCCGTCTGTAATGATGAATGGTTTGTCATTTTTTTCTAATGTCATGTGCCATACATGACTCAGTCTTTTTTTTCCTATTAAATTTAAATCTCTTTTTAGTACAGCTTTCATTAAAACATCTGTGTGAATATGACCTTTAACTATTATTTCCACTTTTCCCTCGCTTGCTAATTTAGCAGCAATCGGAGCAGTACTATTTTCATCAGGCTCATGAACAATTTCATATTTTGAAATATCCCAATTGATTTCTTTTGAAATTTTTTCAATTATCGATTTATCACCAACAAACAATGGTGTTATTAAATTTGCCTCAACGGCTTGCTTTGTTGACTCTACTGCAACTTTTTTAACGGCATTAACAATTACGGCTTTCACAGGACCTTTACCTTTTGCAATTCTTAAAAGATTTTCAGGACAAACTATTTTTTTATTCGTCAGCATCAAGGTCTTCCATTTCTTTTAGTATTTTTGAAGGTATAGATATATCTTTATTTATATTTTTTTTATATATCTTATTTTTTCTTTCTCCCGGGTACATTATTGAGCTAAATCCTTTTGCTTTAGGAAGTCTTTTAACTAATTTGATATTTTTTTTCATCTCTTTTAAAAAACTATTTCCTGAAAAAACATTAGGATTAATTGTAATAAATAAATGTCCAACGTTTTGTGGTCCTGAAAAGTCATCAAAAGGATCTTTCGTTTTTCCACCATGGCTGCTTCCCGTCAAAACACCGCTTAGTATATCAACCATCCAAGCTAAACCTGAACCTTTAAATCCTGCTATAGGTAGCTGCGTACCTTGCAAAGCTTGTTTAGCATTTGTCGTTGTTTTTCCTTTTTTATTAAGAGCAACGCCGAAAGGAATTTTTAAACCCAATTTTTCTGCTCTTCGTATTTTACCTCGATTAATCATTGAAGCTGAAGAATCGAATATAAAAGGTGTGTTACCTGTTGGCGCTCCAAAGCAAATAGGATTAGTTCCGAACAAAGATTTTTTTGCTCCATACGGTGCCAATGCAGGAGGAGCATTAGTAAAACAAAATACTATTAAATTTTTCTTTACAGCTTGATCGGCATAAAAACTAGATAATCCGTAATGACCACTTTTTTTAATAGCTACAAGACCAATTCCAGTTTTTTTCGCGTTTTTAATAGCTACCTTAATACCTATATCTGCAGCAACAAAACCAATACTGTTGTCTGCATTTATGTGCGAGATAGAGGAACTGATTTTTTTTATTTTTATTTTTGGTTTAGAATTTATTAGACCTTTTTTCAGTCTATCACAATACATCTTTAATCTTGCCAAACCATGTGACTGTGCATTTATAAGTTCAGCTTTAAGTAAATAATCGGAGCAAATCTTGGAATGACTGTTTGAAAGATTATATTTTTTAAAAATTCTCTGAAGTTTTGAAAATATTGTTTTTTTTTTCACTTAATTATTTTAGAACCTTTTTGTTCCCAGTAATTTGTTCTTTGCTCTGGATTCTCAACCAAACTCTTACACATGAGACCATATTTTTTAGCTAAAGATGAAAAATCATTGTTTGCCATTCTTACAAATGTATTTATTTTTGTCTTAGTCATCTCAGCCATAACCTCGGGATTTAATCCCATTATTTCTCCTAAATCATAATTATACTTTAATGAAACATCTGCACTATTTTCTAAATTTTTTATTAATCTCTGATCTTTCCCTGCCTTTTTGAAGCTTTCTGCTGCAACCTTATAAAAACTATAACAATCTAAATAATCTTTTTGAATGTTTTCCATGATATATTTAGCTACTTTTCTCTCTTTTGCTTTTTCGTCAGCTAAAATAGATCCTGGAATAAGAAAAATAATTATTATGATAAAAAGCTTATTCATAAATGACTAACCTTTTCCTCGCCAAGGAATAGTTTTATCAATAATTTTTCTAATTGTAATATCAAATAATAAACCTAGCATTCCCATAATAAATATTGTTATCCATATTACTTCATATTGGAAATATTTTTTAGCTACATTTTCTACGAATCCAACTCCAGTAGTCCCGGCTAAAAATTCTGCAGCTACTAAAGTTCCCCAACACATTCCTGTTGCCACTCTTATACCAGTAAGAATTTCTGGTAAAGAATTTGGGAAAATAACATGTCTTAATATTTGCCACTTAGATGCGCCAAGAGAATGTGCGGCATGAATTTTGGATAATTGAGTTCCAGAAGCCCCAGCTCTAGCCGAAATAATCATTATTGATAGCGATACCATAAATAACAAGAACACTTTGCCAAGGTTATCAATACCAAGAACTGAAATTACTAGTGGTGCCCATGCTAATGGTGGTACAGGTCTGTAAAGTTCAATTAAAGGATCAAAAAATCCTTTTGCAAATCTATTTAATCCCATGAAAAGTCCTAATGGCACTCCTACAATAATTCCCGCTACAAGACCAAGGAACACTCTTAAAAATGAGTCCCATATATGACCAGTTGGAATTGGAATTTTAAATAAATTGAAGTCTCCTGTTACAAAACTTAACATTTTACTTTTAAAATTAGGTTTAACTTCTCCTTGTTCGTTATGAACTGGGTATTCACCAGGCAAAACATCCGCAAACCAATCAGGAATTAAGAAACCAATAATCTTACTCACGTCCATCATTTCATACCAAATTAATGGAATTTGTTTGTAACCAACATTAGGGTTAAGCATTAATGTAAATTTATTAATTGTATCTGAAGGTTTCGGTAGCCATCTACCTGATCCTTGCTCTGAACAACTTGGCCCGCTAGAAATAATGGTACCAGACGGAAACAAAAGTATATCGACCCATCTTAAAGTGCCTTGTTCTTTTTTTTGTGCTTTATCAAAATTAATTATTGAAAGCTGCATGTCTTTCAAAGTATTTGGTGGAAAAATACTTGCATATTCAATTCTTCGTGCAATTTTTAAGATATCTTTTCCAAACGAGGAAGAAATCTCTTCTGAAGACCCAAGATTAGTTCTGAAATCCTTAATCTCTTTTTTTAGTTTTGCTAATGCTGAAGTATATTGACTATTATGATTTCGGAGTTCAAAGAACTCGTCACTAATCAAATTAAGCTCCTCAGCAGCTGCTTGAAATTTTAAACCTTTTTTTGTTTTTGGTATTGAAGGTATTTCAATAGTGTTTTCAATCGATGTACTTGAAGCTTTCCAACTGCCTTCCTTTTTAGCAGCTTCAATTCTTTTTATTTCTTGTTCAGAACTTTCATTCGGATAATCTTTTTTTCTAAAATTTTCAGTTAAATTTATAATTTTGTTATTAATTATTTTAATTTGCTCTTTTGTTTCATTATTTAAAAGTTTTTCATTAGTCAGTAAAGGAATTGTATTCTTAGTTTGTGAAACAAAATTTAATAATTTGTTTTTATCTTGACTTTTTACTTCTTCCGAATTTTCAATTTCAATAATTATTTTATTTAAATTTTCCGTCTCAGTTTCAATTACAGAAGTACTTTTAAGTTGACGCTCTTCAATTGGAAAAAGATACTTGAGAGAAAGAAGGGACTCGTTCACCTTTCCAACTTGACAAAGTTCATTAGCCGATCTTGGAAAGAAAGACTTTGCAATATCCCAAGAGTAGTAAAGCCAAACTAATAATAAGAAACTACTTCCAACAATTACCCAATGAATTCCACCTTGTGCTCTTTCTGGATTTCCAAAAACAGCGTCTACTTTTTCTGTTTTAATTAATTTTCTACCGTACAAAACACACCCAACGATAGCAAAGAAAAATACAAAAGTTAAAAAAGCCGTGATCATTAATTATCTTTACCCATTATTTCTTCTTCCATATCCCAAATCATAGAGAGAATTTCCTCTCTTTTTGAAACAAATTCTTTATTATTTTTAATTTCCCTTAAATCACCGTTTAGACCCATTGATGCGAAGGGTAACTTATATTCTTTATGAATTCTTCCAGGTCTTGGAGCCATAACGTAAACTTTTTCTCCAAGCAATAGCGCCTCTTCAACTGAGTGGGTTATTAAAATAATTGTTTTTCCTGTCTCTTTCCAAATTTTAAGAACTAACGACTGCATTTTTTCCCTCGTCAATGCATCTAAAGCTCCTAGAGGTTCATCCATTAAAATTAAATCAGGATCATTTATTAAGCATCTAGCTAAAGCTACTCTTTGCTGCATACCTCCAGATAATTGATACGTCGGAGTATTACCAAACCCTTTTAAGCCAACTATATCCAACCATTCTTCAACTTTCTTTTGAGTTTTAACAACGTCCTCTTCTTTCATTCTCAAACCAAAATTTACATTCTCAGCAACAGTTAACCATTCGAACAAAGCACCTTGTTGGAAAACCATACCTCTATCAACTCCTGGTCCATTAATTTCTCTATTATTAAGTGTAATTTTTCCCGAAGTTGGTCTTATAAATCCAGCAGTAATATTTAGTAAAGTAGTCTTCCCACATCCTGAGGGACCAAGGACTGTAAGTAACTCTCCTTTTTTTATCTTAAAATTTAAATCTTTAAGCGCATGGACGGTCTCTCCTTTAGGAGTTTTAAAAATCATATTTAAGTTTTGTGAAATCAAGTCACTCATAGAATAATTATATTAGATATTTAGTTAAAAAAATAGGCACCAATTATGTAAATTGGCGCCTATTAATTTGATTTCTTAAACTACGGTAAAAACTTAGTGCTTACCGTACCTCTAGGAGTATCAAAACCTTTTAAAAATTTAGCAAGGTTTCCACTCTTCATAGATTTTTTTGTCTCTTTTGGCGTTAAGAATTTGAAGCCACTTAAAGTGTCTTTCATGTCAGCAACTTTCATCTCTGACTCTTTAGACATAGCTTTCATATCACTTCCACCTTTTCTGTATCTTTCATTAGCTTCATGAGTTAACTCAACGAATGACTTTAACATTCCTGGGTTTTCCTTCATGAATTTATTAGTAACAGAAACGATATCAATACCCATAATTCCACCAGCACGCGCTTCATCTACTGTTAGAAGTCTAGTTCCAACTGATGTTGCAGACTTAATAGAATTACCACCAAATAAACATGCCATTACTACATCGCCGCTTACTAATGCAGCTGCACCTTCTTCAGGGTCCATAGCAATAATATTCATTTTTTTTCTGTCAGCTCCAACTATTTTCATACTTTCTGTAAAAACATATTCAGCCATAGTTCCTAATGGAACTGCAACTTTTTTACCTTCAAGTTCTGAAGCATTTGCTTTTGTAATACCAGATTTATTAGAAGTAACACATGTTGTTCCTCCCATACCGTATTCCATAGCAACGTCAACTAAACTGATGGGCGCTTTAGCTTTAACAGCGTTAATGTAAGGCATTAAACCCTGTGAGTAAGAAATATCAATATCTCCTGCTAACATTGCATCTGTCATCGCCACACCATTCGTAAAATTAGTCCACTTCACTGGCACACCAAGTGCTTTTGAATATGCTTTTTTATTCATGTCCTCTAGATTAGGAGATGGCCACTCTAAAAAGTACGCAACTCTAACTTCTTTAGCAGCTGAGTTAGCTACTGTAGAGTAAAGCGAAAAAGCCAAAACCATTCCAAGAACTGTGCTAATTATTTTTTTCATAGTTCTCCTATATATAGTTTGTTAATTAATGAAGATTTAAAATGAATTTTAATCGTAAGTAAATACCTAGAGTGTTCAATAATAGGCGATGTTTAGATAAATAATCAATTATAGGTTGCAATTGAAATTAATACTAATTTTTTTAAATTCTTTTGAATTTTTTTAAATTCATAGAGGTGTTTGACGGATAAGTTTTACCAAACACTTTCTTATAAGAGATCTTTTTTATTTTAGGATTATATTTTTTTACAAATTTAAATACACTTTGAGCTTTGCCACCAAAATTTATTACTCCTTTTAGTTTTAAAATTTTAAAAACTTTAGGAGCAATATCTTCATGGAAGATGAAATTTGTATAAAAATCACTAAAAGCTGCTTTATGTACAAATGGTTTTTCTGTCATAGATGCTCTAACTATTAAAGAATTTTTATAAAGTTTTACTGAGCATTCACCTCCTAATTTCGACCAAGCGTAATTGTTAATTGGTAAAACAGGATCAATTTCTTTATACCCACCTTTTTTTCCTGGATATACGTAACTTGATGAAAAATAGATAAGTTTAATATTCAGCTTTTCACAAATTTTAACAATGTTTGCAGTCCCAATTATATTTAAGTCAATGCTCTTTTTAATATCATTGTTATGTACTGACATTGGTCTAGATAAACCTGCTAAATGAATAAGATATTTTGGTTTTTTCTTTTTTAAATATTTAAGAATTGAGTTCTCTTTAAGTATATTTAGATTTGACTTTGAGGGGAAGAATACCGAGTATTTCGATTTAACTTTCTTAAGAGATGAAGCAAATCTGCCAGTACCACCTGTAACTACTATTCGATTACTATAAAGCAACATGGGAAAACCAAGTACCTCCATTAATTTTAAATTCTTTTTCTTTTAAAAAAATTTCCTCTTTGTGGTTCCAAGCAAATAGAAAAGCTATATCCGGAATATTATCTTTAAAATGGCTCATAGGAACAATCGGTATATGTTTACCTGGTGAAAACTTTCCAATTTTCTGGTTGTACGCTCATACTCTAAGTGTATTAAATCATATACTGTAGAAAAATATAATCTTAAATAAGTTCATACTGGGTAATTTTTCCAAAAATGGGTTGTGAATCGCTATATTCTTTTGATTTTAAGTTCGGTTTGGGTTTAAAAATTTAAAGCCTGTTCTGGTGGCAAATAATCAAAATTTAGTGCTTCTGCAACACCTTTACAAGTTATATTACCCTTGCAAATATTTAGTCCATTCAAATAATTTTTATTCTCAGAAAGTGTCTTAAAATATCCGTTGTCTGCTATTTTTTTCAGTAAAGGAAGAGTGGCTTTATTTAATGCTAGTGTTGAAGTTCTTGGAACTCCTCCAGGCATATTAGCAACACAATAATGCACAATTCCGTCTACAGTGTATGTTGGATTTGCATGTGTAGTTGGTTTGCTTGTTTCGACACAACCGCCTTGATCAATAGCAACATCAACTATTACTGAGCCTTTTTTCATTAGCTTTATCATGTCTTTAGTAACTAATTTTGGCGCTTCTGCTCCTGGTATTAGGACTCCTCCAATTAACAAATCGCAATTAATTATCATTTTTTTCAAATCTGTTTTATTGCTATTTACAGTATGAATTGTTTCTTTAAATTTTTCTTTTAGCTGATTTAATCTTTTCTCTGATTTATCTACTATAAATACATTTCCTTTCATTCCAGTTGCAATTACAGCTGCATTTTCTCCCACAACTCCTCCACCTAAAATGATAATATTTGCAGGGTCAACACCTGGGGCACCTCCTAAAAGTAATCCCCGCCCTTTTTGATTTTTTTCTAAAGAATGTGCACCTGCTTGTATTGACATTCTTCCCGCAACAGCACTCATTGGTGCAAGTAAAGGAAGTTTACCTTCTTCATCTGTTACTGTTTCATAAGCAATACAAATTGATTTTGTTTTTACAAGTCCTTTTGTAAGCTCTTTTGCAGCAGCTAAATGCAAATATGTAAATATAATTTGATTTTCTTTAATCATTTTTAACTCACTTAATTGAGGTTCTTTTACCTTAACAATGATTTCAGCTTTTGAAAAAATTTCTTCAGGCTGACTAATAATCTGAGCTCCAACTTTTTTATAATCTTCGTTAAAAAATCCTGCTTCAGAACCCCCGTTATTTTCTACCAGCACTTTATGTCCACCTTTTACCAAAATATTTACACTTTCTGGTGTGAGACCTATTCTATGCTCTTGGGTTTTAATTTCTTTAGGAACTCCGATGATCATTTAAGATTTTGAATAATTAGAAATTCCGGTTCTTAATTTATCGATAATTTCATCAATATGTTTTTTTTCACAAATAAATTGAGGTGCAATAATTAAACTATCTCCAGTGTTTTTAAAGTTAACACCAGCATCGTAACAGTGTTTAAATGTTTGAAATCCCGCTTTTCCTGGTTTGTCTACCATTTTCATTTCAATTCCTCCCATCATTCCATAACCTCTGATACTTACAACTTCTTTTAAATCTTTTAAAGAATGTAAACCGTCTTGAAAATAAGGTGACATTTCTTTAGCTCTATTAAAAATGTCTTCTTTATCAAAAATATCTTGAACGGCTAAAGCTGCTGCAACAGCAACTGGAATGCCAGAGTATGTATAACCGTGAAATAGTTCGGGAGTTCCTTCTGGATTTTTTGATGCATCTAACACTGTATCATACATCTCCTCTTTTACTGCCACTACTCCCATTGGTACAACTCCGTTAGTTGTTGCTTTTGCCATTGTCATAATATCGGGCGTAACTCCCCATTCTTGAGCTGCAAATGCTGAGCCTGTCCTTCCCCAACCCGTGATCACTTCATCAAATATTAAAAGTATTCCGTGCTTGTCACATATTTCCCTAAGTCTTTTTAAATATCCTTTTGGAGGAACTAGGGTTCCTGTTGATCCAGCTATAGGTTCTACAATACACGCAGCGATATTTTCACCTCCAAAATTCATTGCAATTCTCTCTAGATCTTCTGCTAATTCAACACCTGTTTCAGGTTGTCCTTTTACAAATTTATGTTCAGGTAAGTGGGTGTGCCTCATGTGTTGTACGCCTGGCATAAGAACACTGGCAAAAGTTTTTACATTATTAATCATTCCGCC
The DNA here is from genome assembly GCA_902579605.1 of uncultured Pelagibacteraceae bacterium. Classification (GTDB taxonomy): domain Bacteria; phylum Pseudomonadota; class Alphaproteobacteria; order Pelagibacterales; family Pelagibacteraceae; genus Pelagilacustribacter. The sequence continues at coordinate 174 of CACHHD010000009.1, read as the reverse complement.
AACTGTGGTAGCTCCTATGTTCATGCCGTGATATCCTCTTTCTCTTCCGACGAATCTAAATCTTTTTGAGTCTCCTTTTGCTCTGTGATAAGCGATAGCAATTTTTATAGCTGTCTCTACTGCAGTAGATCCACAAATAGTATAAAAAATTCTGTTAATTCCCTCTGGAGTTTT
>CACHHD010000008.1 GCA_902579605.1 uncultured Pelagibacteraceae bacterium | reverse complement strand
GGTTGGTCTTTGGTAAAATCTTTAAAGGTCCAAAACTTACGAAAATTAGTCCTAACAAAACTTTAACTGGTAGTTTAGGATCATTCTTGTTTTCAATTTTAATGGGAAATTTTATTTTGGGTTATTTATTTAATACTGAAATAATTAATAATTTATTATTTGGAATAATTGTTTCTTTAAGTGTTCAGACAGGAGATTTAATTTTTTCTTATTTAAAAAGAAAATCTTCAATCAAAAATACAGGCAATATCTTACCTGGCCACGGAGGTATTCTTGATAGAATCGATGGAATTCTTTTAGGTGTTCCTATTGGATTAATTTATTTACTTATATTAGTTTTTGCGAAATGAAAAAAAAACTTTCAATATTTGGATGCACTGGTTCGATTGGAGATACTACATTTAAGTTATTCAACAAAAATAATAAAGAATATAAATTTTATATACTTACAGGATATAGAAATCTTAAAAAGATAAAATATCTAATTAAAAATTATAAACCTGAATTTTTTATAATTTTTGATCAAAAAACTTATTTTAAAATTAAAAGCGAATTAAAAGTAAAAAAAACTAAGATTTTAAATTCAAAAAATTATTTTAAATATAAATTTAAAAAAACTGATCTATCAATTTCAGCAATACCGGGTATAGCAGGTCTTGAACCTACCTTAAATCTTATAAAAATGAGTAAAAAAATTCTAATTGCTAACAAAGAGTCAATTATTTGCGGTTGGCACCTAATTGATAAATTAGTAAAAAAAAAAGGTATTAAAATTATACCTGTAGACTCAGAACATTTTTCGATAATGAATTTAATTAAAAATACAAAAAAAAGAAATATAGAAAAAATATATTTAACCGCTTCTGGTGGTCCTTTTTTGAATCATCCACTTAATAAAATGAGTAAAATAAAGCCGGAAGATGCTATTAAACATCCTAAATGGAAAATGGGAAAAAAAATATCAGTAGATTCTGCAACATTAATGAATAAAATTTTTGAAGTTATTGAAGCTAGCAAGTTATTTTCAATAGAACTGAATAAGATTGAAATTTTAATACATCCACAATCTTTAGTCCATGCAATAGTCAAATTTAAAAGTGGATTGTATAAATTTTTGTATTTTGAAACTGACATGGCCGTTCCTATTGGAAATGCAATATTTGGAGATAATTTTGAGGTTAAAAAAATAAAAAAAATTAATTATAGAGTAAAAAAAAATGAGTTTATTAATCATTTAAATTTTTTCAAAGTAGATAAAAAAAAATTTCCTGCGATTAAGTTAAAACCTATATTGAACAAACATGCTTCAACACCTATAATATTAAATGCAGCAAATGAAATATTTGTTGATCAATTTTTAAAAAAAAATATGAGTTTTTGCTCAATAATTAAATATATGTTTGCTCTTTTAAAAGACCCAAAATTGATAAAATATGCTATAAAAAAACCCTCAAATTTGAGAACTATTTTAACTATCGATAAATGGACAAGAAACAAAGCAATGAAGATTTTAAATAACAATATCAAATGAAAAAAATTTTATTAATTATATCTATAACATTATTTACAAATATTTTATCGGCAGAGGTGATAAAAAAAATTGAAATAACGGGTAATGAGAGAATAAGTGATGAAACAATTAAAGTTTATGGAAATTTTTCAATTAATCAAAATATAGATAATTTAAAAATAAATAAGATAATAAAAGATTTATATTCTACTAATTTTTTTGAAGATATCGAAGTTTCGGTTTCAAACAATACATTATTTGTTAATTTAACAGAGTATCCTGTGATCAATGAAATTATAATCATAGGAGAAAAGGCTAATAAATATAAAAAAGCGATCATAGAAAATATAAAATCGAAAAAAAATGGACCATTCGTAAAATCATTAATTGCTGATGATGAGATAATAATTAAAAAATTGTATGGTTCATTAGGTTTTAATTTTTTAAACGTTAAGTCTAAAATTGAGAGTTTTCCAAAAAAAAGAGTAAATGTTTTTTTTGAAATAGAAAAAGGTGAAAAAACAAAAATTTCTAAGATAAATTTTAAAGGTGATAGAAAACTTAGGGATAGAAGATTAAGAGATATAATAACTTCACAGGAAGCACAGTTCTGGAAAGTCCTAACAAAAAATATTTATTTAAACCAGGCTAATATTAGATTAGATAAAAGATTATTAACAAATTATTACAAGTCCATTGGTTATTACGATGTAAAGGTATTATCAGAAATAGCTGAATTGGATGAAAATTTTAGCGCTGATTTAACTTTTAATATAGATGCAGGAACAAGATATAAAATCAGTAAAATTAGTACAAATGTTGATAATGTATTAGATAAAAAATTATTTTTACCACTAAACAAAGTTTATTCAGAAGTAATTGGCAGCTATTACTCTCCATTTACTGTAAAAAAATTACTTGATGAGCTTGATTTAATTATAAGCAATGAAGATTTACAATTTATTGAACATAACGTCAATGAGATAATAAAAGACGATACAATTGAAGTTGTAATAAATGTAATTGAAGGAAATAAAATTATTGTAGAAAAGATTGAGATATTAGGAAATTCAGTGACTAATGAGACAGTAATAAGAAGTGAACTTTTATTAGACGAGGGTGATCCATACAGTCGAGTTAAGGTCGATAAATCTATATCAAATATTAAAAGTAAAAGAATATTTGCATCCGTAAAAGAAAGTATCACTGACGGTTCTACACCAAACTCAAAAAATATAAAAATTACTGTTGAAGAAATGCCAACAGGTGAGATAAGTGCCGGAGCTGGAATTGGTACTAATGGCGGTTCTTTAGCATTTAATATTAAAGAAAATAATTGGCTAGGTAAAGGTATTACTCTATCTGCAAATGCTGATGTGAGTGCTGATTCTGTCAGAGGCTCATTGTCCTTTACAGAACCAAATTATAATTTCACTGGAAAAACTCTTTCATATAATGTCAAAAATATAAAAAATGACAAATCTGACACTTCAGGATATGAAAATAATATATTTGGTGCTGGTATTGGATTATCTTATGAAAAATTTAAAAATATATATTTTTCCCCAGGTTTAAATATAACTCATGATAATTTAAAAACAGATAGCTCAGCCTCTACATTATTAAAAAAACAAGCCGGCACCGCAACAGATTTTATGTTTGATTATTCTTTATCTACAGATAAAAGAGATAGGTCATTTATGCCTACATCAGGATACTTAACATCTTTTTATCAAGAATTACCATTGTATGCAGATCAGCCATATTTGAAAAATAATGTCTCTACAAGACATTATAAAGAATTAAGCGAAAACGTTGTAGGAGCACTAAAATTTAGTGCTACTGCAATAAACGGTATTGCAGACGAAGATGTGCGTTTAAGTAAAAGATTAACAATTAGTAGTAACAACTTACGAGGATTTGAACCAGGTAAAGTAGGCCCTAAAGATGGTAATGACTTTATTGGAGGTAATTATGCAACTTCACTTAACCTTGAAGCTAATTTTCCAAATTTTTTTCCTGAAAAAAGTAATGCTGATATAGGAATGTTTTTAGATGCAGGTAATATCTGGGGAGTGGATTACAGCGACAGTATTGATGATTCAAGTAAAATTAGATCAACTATAGGAATTAACACTAGTTGGCTTTCACCCGCAGGGCCTTTATCATTTATTTTCTCAAAAAATATAACCAAAGCAACAACAGATGTTGACCAAAGTTTTAATTTTAGGTTAGGAACAACCTTTTAAAATGCCAAAATTGAAACAATTTTTCTTAATTTTCACAATTTTAATTGCTTTTGCAGGAAATAATTTATTTGCAAACGAAGTGTATTTTTTAGATTTTTCAAAAGTTATGAATGAGAGCAAGGCAGGTAAAAAGGCTCAAGATACACTTAAAAAACTTTTAAAGGATTCAAATAAAAAGTTTAATGAGACAGCAAAAAAATTGAAGGAGGAAGAAAATAAACTTATAAGTCAAAAAAACGCCCTTAATAAAGAAGACTACAGAAAAAAAGCTGATGAGTTAAGAAATAAAGTATTTAATCTTAACAAAGAACGTCAGAAATCTATTCAGTCGATAGCAAAAAAACGGCAAAATGCAAAAGATGAATTATTTAAAAAATTAAATCCTATTCTAGGTAAATATATGGAGGAAAATAATATCCCGCTAGTAATTGACAAAAAACATGTCTTAATGGGTAATAAAAAATTTGAACTTACTTCAAAAATAATTGAAATTTTAAATAATGAATTAAAATCAATTAATTTAAATTAATGTCAAAAAATATTTTTTTTAAAAGTAAAGGTCCTTTTAAATTAAATGCACTATTCCCTAAAGAAACTAATTTGAATATCACTATAAAAGATATCAAAACTTTAGAAAAAGCTGAAAAGTCGGACTTAACTTTTTTTGACTCAATAAATTACAAAAATTTTGCATTAAAAACAAAAGCTAGCACTTGTATAACAAGAGAAAATTTAAAAAAATATCTTCCCAAATCCTGTGAGGCAATATGTGTTCAAAGTGTATTGTTTGAACTAGCAAAAGTTGCATCCAAGTTTTACCCAAATGCTGAAATTGATTATCCTGATAATTCCTTAAAAAAACCAAATAAATCAAAATTTCCTGGAGTAAAATTTGGTAATAATGTTTTAGTTGGAAAAAATGTTAAAATAGGTAAATCATCAGAAGTCGGAAGTAACACAATTATAGAGCAGAATGTGTTAATAGGCAGAAATTGTATTATTGGATCGCAAATTATGATTAAAAATTCAGTTATTGGCAATAATGTTGTTATTCAAGACGGATCAAAAATCGGTCTTAAAGGATTTGGATTTATCCCTTTAAAAGATAAAAATTATAGAATTCCACACATAGGAAAAGTAGTCTTAGAAGACAATGTTGAAATTGGTGCTTCTTGCACTATTGATAGAGGTTCAATTGGCGATACCACAATTGGAAAAAATACTTTTTTAGATAATCAAGTACATATGGCGCACAATGTTAAAATTGGAGAAAATTGTATGATAGCAGGACAAGTAGGATTTGCTGGGAGCTCCACATTAGGTAATAGCGTTTCAATTGGAGGTCAGGCTGGAATTTCAGGCCACTTAAAAATCGGAAACAATGTTAAAATTGGAGGAGGTAGCGGTGTAGTTAAAGATATACCTGATAACACTACTGTAATGGGATATCCCGCGGTACCGTTCAAAGAATTTTTAAAAAAAAATTAAATGATAAAAAAAGATTTTATTGACAGAAAAGAAATTGAGCGACTACTTCCCCATAGATCACCTATGTTACTTATAGATAAACTTACTAAAATTGTTCACTTAAAATCTGCTACAGCAATAATGAATGTAAAAAAGGATGGTTTTTATGTTCAAGGTCATTTTCCTGGGCAACCAGTAATGCCAGGTGTTTTAATTGTTGAGGCATTTGGTCAAGCAGCAGCAGCTTTAACAGCATACGGAATTGATCCTAAAGAGTATGATAATAAATTAGTTTATTTAATGAGCGTAGAAAAAGCTAAATTTAGAAATCCGGTTTTACCTGATTGTGAACTTCATTTAGAAATAGAGGCAATAAGGTCTCATGGAAAAGTTTGGAAATATAAAGGAACAGCTAAAGTAGACGGAAAAAGAATGGCAGATGCCGAGTGGTCAGCAACTATAGTTGATAGGAAATAAAATGATACATAGTTCAAGCGTAATAGATAAAAAAGCAAAAATAGGAAATAATGTTAAGATTGGTCCGTTTTGTTATGTTGGTCCAAATGTGGAGCTACAACAAGATGTAGAATTAATTTCTAATGTTCATATAGAGGGAAATACTAAAATTGGTATAGGTACAAAAATTTTCCCTTTTGCAAGTATCGGAACAATGCCTCAAGATTTAAAATATAGAGGAGAGTCAAATAGTGTGCTAATTGGTGAAAATAATATGATTAGAGAATATGTAACAATAAATCCAGGGACAGAAGGAGGAGGGGGCAAAACAATTATTGGAAATAGTTGCTTATTTATGATTTCTTCACATATAGCTCATGATTGCAAAGTCGGTAACAATGTTGTTATAGCGAACAACGTTCCTTTAGGAGGTCATGTTACATTGGAAGACTCAGTTGTTATTGGTGGAAACTCAGCAGTTCAACAATTTACAAGAATAGGAAGATTAGCGATGATTGGAGGAATGACTGGAGTGCTTAAAGATGTAATTCCTTTTGGTTTGTCATTTGGTAATAGAAATTACTTGCAAGGTATCAATTTAATTGGACTAAGAAGAAAAAAATATGAGAATAAAAAAATTTTAGAATTAGATACTGCTTATAAAAAAATCTTCTCATCAGAGAAACTTCATGAAAATTTAGCTAAAATTAACGGTGAACTTAGAGAGAATGATTTAGTTAAAGAGGTAATTGATTTTATAGCAAAAGACAAAAAAAGGCCTATTTGCACACCACTATCTAAATAATGATTGGACTAATATTCGGAGATACTGATTTTCCAAAGGAAATACTAAAAAAAATTAAAAGAAAAAAATTAAAATATCTAATTGTAGATTTAAGTAAAAATAGTTCGTTTAAAAAAGATAAAAACTCTAAAAGAGTATCCATAGGTCAATTTGGAAAAATTATAAATTTACTTAAAGAAAATAAATGTAAAAAGATATTATTTGCAGGTAAAGTAAAAAAACCAAAATTTTCTAAATTAAGACTTGATTTTAAGGGTGTTTATTATATGCCACGAATTATAAGAAGCTCTAGAATAGGTGATGCAGCTATTTTAAAAGAATTAATTGAGATTTTTAAAAGAGAAAAGATTACTACCATAAGCTCTTTGTTTTTTAATCCAGAGTTAACTTTAAAAAAAGGTCTCTATACAAAAATTAAACCGAGCAGTCATGATAATGCTGATATTAATAAAGCAATTTTTATATTAAATAAATTGAATAAATATAACTTCAGCCAAGGTACAGTAGTCAGAAATAAAAAACTGCTAGCTATTGAAGGAAGAGAAGGTACTCAAAGTTTACTTAAAAAATTGAAAAAAAAGGGATTGAAAAATAATGGGGTACTAGTCAAATTTCCAAAAAAAAAACAAGATTTAAGAGTTGATTTACCAACTGTTGGATTGAAAACTCTAAAACAATGTAAGTTAGTAGGTCTAAAAGGTATTGTTGTAAAGAATAAACAAAATATTTTTTTAGAGAGAAAAAAATGTATTAATTTCGCAAATAAAAATAAAATGTTTATTTTATCAAAATGAAAAAAACGCTTATATCACTTTTAATATATTTTACCTTTTCCTCCTCACATTCTTTAGAAATAAAACTTTTAAAAATATTTGATGGATTGAACAAACCGTGGAGTTTATCTTTTATTGACGAAAATAATATTTTGATAACAGAAAAACCTGGAAATCTTTTGATCGTAAATTTAAAAGATAAAACAAAATCAGTTATTAAACATAATTTATCTGTTTTGGAAGACGGGCAAGGCGGCTTGTTAGATGTTTTGTTTCATGATGAACATGTTTATGTTTCATATTCTGAAAATAGAGGAAATTGGCAATCTAGCACCTCTGTTGCGAGAGGACGATTTAATAATAAGAATATAAATTTTAAAAATATTTTTAGAGCTGAACCCCCCATAAATTCTGGATACCATTTTGGTTCAAGATTAGTTATAAAGAAAGACAAACTATTTATAACAGCTGGAGAAAGAGGCGAGGGTATGATTGCTCAGGATCCTCAAAAACATCCTGGCAGTATTATTAGAATAAATTTAGATGGTTCTATTCCAAAAGATAATCCAAAGTTTAAAGATAAAAAAAATTGGTTACCTGAAATCTATCAGATAGGTGTAAGAAATCCTCAAGGAATGGCTTTATCACCATTTGATGATAAAATTTATTTAAGTAATCATGGTGCAAAAGGAGGTGATTGGTTTGGTACAGCAAACTATGGTGAAAATTATGGTTGGAAAATATTAGGATGGGGAGGAACAAATTATAGTGGAACAAAAATTGGTCCAAAATGGAAGCCAGGATTTACCAAGGCTATAAAATACTGGGTACCATCTATAGCAGCAAGTGCGATTGCAATTTACAAAGGTGAAGAATTTAAGGAATGGAACGGAGATGCACTTGTTACAGCTTTAAAAGATCAGTCATTAAGAAAAATTAGTTTTAAAGACTCATTTGTTGTTGAACAAATAATATTCAAGGGAAATATTGGAAGAATAAGAGATATTAAAATTCATAAAAAAACAGGAGAAATTTACTTAATTTCTGATAATGGCAGTATTTGGAGAATGTTTAAATGAAGAAAATCTTTATTTTAACAGGCGAACCTTCAGGCGACAAATTAGCCGCTAAAATCATTTCAAAACTAAAAATCAAAGACCCAAGCATCACCTATCTTTGTTTGGGTGGAGAAGAACTTAAATCTTTAGGAATAAATTCAATCTCAAAACTTAGCGAAGTAACATACTTGGGTTTTACTCGGGTATTACTAAACTTATTTAAAATTAAGAGAAAAATAAATGAAACTGTTCAAAAAATATTAGAGTTTAAACCAGATATTTTGTTTTCAGTAGACAGTCCAGATTTCACATTACGAGTTGCTGAAAAGGTAAAAAATAATTCACCTAATATAAAAACAATACATTTTGTAGCCCCACAGGTTTGGGTGTGGAGAGAGGGAAGAGTAAAGAAAATTAAAAAATTTATCGATCATATTTTGCTTCTATTCAAATTTGAAAAAAAATATTGGGAAAAGGAAAATGTAAGTTGTGAGTTTGTTGGCCATCCACTTTTAGAAAACAACAAGGAAGACAAGATTGAACTTAATCAAGTTATCAAAAAAAATAAAGCAATAATTTCCGTTTTTCCAGGAAGTAGAGATAGCGAAGTAAAAAAACTTACTCCAATATTATTGCAGTTTATTAAACTCATGAATGAAAAGTATGAAGACTTTTTATATGTTTTTCACACTACAAAAGCCCAAAGATCTAATTTAGAAAAAATAATTAGTAAAAGCAAAATTAATAATACAGAAATTATTTCTGATGATAAAATTAAAGATCACATACTAAAAAAATCAATTTTTGCTGTTTCAAAATCTGGTACCATTTCTCTTGAAATAAGTAAAAGAAAAATACCTTCAATAATTATTTATAAGATGAATTTTATAAATTTTTTAATTGTAAAAATGTTAGTAAAAATAAAATATGCAAATATATTAAATATAGCTGCAGGACAGATGATTATTCCTGAATTATTACAATCAAAATGTAACCCTAAAGAAATTTATAAATTAGTTTCTAGTTTTTTAGAAGATCAAAATAAAATAAAAAAACAAATTTCTAATACTGAAAAAGTTTTAGAAAGTTTTAGAACCAAAAACCTGCCAACCGACCTGGCTGCGGACTCACTTAGGAAAAGTCTGTAATTTTAAATTACAAAGACTACATTCGTTATTTAAACCTGGGATATCACTTTCTAAAAAATCTATTACGTCAGTTATAAATTTTAAGTATAAATCATCATTTCTTTTAATTTCAAAATATTGTGTAGACATTTCAAGTGCTGGTGTATTTTTTAATATTAAATTTTCTGGCTCAAAACAAAAAATTCCTAGGTTTTTTACTGGATTTAATTTTAAATAGTTTTGATCTGGTTTTTCAAACATAATTGCATAACTATTTAATTGTGTCATATATGTTAATGATTTTTTTTCATTTATGTTTGTTACCTTAAAATCTATTATTGAAAAAAAATCTTTATGATCAATATAAGCGTCGATTTTACCTCTTAATTGAAATGCTCTATCTTTATGATCATAAAGGACTTCAGATTTATGTAGCTTGGCGTAATCTGTTTTTATTATTCCCTCAGGCACTTTATTAGAATTTAAAAATTTTGAGGGTTTATTGTGATAAAATTTTTTTTGAATTGAATCTATCTTTGAAAATATAGTCGGAAAACCAAAATTTATTCTTACATCGTTTACCTTTAGATCGTAGTAACATCTTTTGCAACCTGAGTATCCAAACGCAAATTCACTTGGACTAAATAAATATGGTTTCGACATTACACTAATTTTTTTAACCTGTTTATTACAGTAGCTTTATCTAAAGATAAAATAATGTCATAAATGCCAGGCCCAAACTTTGTACCAACCAAGCCAATTCTTAATGGTTGCCCAACTCCTTTAAAGTTAGTTTTGTGTTTATCAATCAAATTTTTAATGATTTGCTCTAAGCTCGTCTTATTCAAATCTTTTAATGCATCAAAGTCTTCGATAAAATTTTTGATAATATCTTGAGATTTTTTATCAATTAAAGATTTATCCTCACTTGATATCTTTAAGTTATCATTAAGTATATAGCCTGAGTTATTATAGATATCTTCGAGTGTTTTTGCTTTATTTTTTAAAAAATTTAATGACTTTAATATTATGCTTTCTTTAGATTTATCAATATTTATTTTGAATTTATTAGAAAATTCTAACAGTTTATCGAACAATTCTTTTTCGTTCATAGATTTTATATAAGTTTCATTTATTGATAAAATTCTAGACATATCTAATTTAGAGGGTGATTTACCTATTCCCTCAAAATTAAATAACTCTATACTTTCTTTAAGTGAAAAAATTTCTTTATCTTTGTAGGACCAACCTAATCTTAATAAATAATTTCTTAAAGCTTCTGGAATGATACCAATTTTTATATAATCATTTATTGTCGATGCATTATCTCTCTTGGAAAGTTTTTTACCTTTCTCACTATGAATTAAAGGTATATGAGCAAATTTTGGAACTTCCCATTCCATTGCATCGTAAATTTGTTTTTGCTTAAAAGAATTAATCATATGATCATCACCTCTTATCACGTGAGTTATTTTCATTTCATGGTCATCTACAGTTGCGGATAGCTGATAGGTAGGAGATTTATCTTTTCTTAATATGACAAAATCTTCAATAGTAGAGTTTGATATATTTCTTTCTCCTTGAACCAAATCTTTTATAATTGTATTGCCAGAGATTTTACTTTTGAACCTTATTACTGGTTTTATATCTTTTGGTATTTTAAGATCTTCAGCGTCTCTCCATTTTCTATTGTATACATACGGTATTCCTTGTTTTTTACATTTTTCTTTTTGTTCATTTATTTCTTCCTCTGAGCAATAACATGCGTATGCAAAACCTTTTTTTATAAGATCTTCCGCCACAGCCACATGTTTAGAAATATTTTTTGACTGAATATATTCTTCGCCCTCATATTCAATACCTAACCACGCTAATGATGAAATAATTTGTTTTTTAAACTCGTCCTTAGATCTTTCTTTATCAGTATCTTCTATTCTCAAAAAATACTTTCCTTTATTTTTCTTAGCCAACAACCAATTAAATAACGCTGTTCTGACCCCTCCAATATGAAGTGGACCAGTAGGGGATGGAGCAAACCTACAATTAAAAGACATTCAATATTTTTAGACTATTTTAGTGAAAGTTTCTATATAAAGAAATTAATCTTCCTTGGATTTTTATTCTATTTGAGGCGTATATTTTAGTATCGTAATTTTTATTAGCAGCCTCTAAAGCAATTGTGTTTCCTTTTTTTCTTATTCTTTTAAGGGTAGCTTCTTGTTCATCAATTAGCACTACAGCAATTTGCCCTGTGTCAGCTGTAGATGTTTTTTTTATAATTACTGTGTCACCATTATTTATTCCAGCTTCAATCATAGAGTCACCTTTAACTTTTAAACCAAAATATTCACCATTTTTCTGCAAATCCTCTGGTAGAGCAACTTTATCAACTTCATGTTGTATAGCTTCTATTGGGGTGCCCGCTGCAATGCTTCCTAGCACAGAAACTTTAAAAGAGTTACTTTTTGATTTATCTAAACCACCTTTGATTACGCTTGGAGTAAAAGAATTAAAAATATCGTTAGCACTAGCATTTTCTGGGAGTTTTACTACTTCCAAAGCTCTTGCTTTGTGAGCTAATCTTTTTACAAAACCCCTTTCTTCCAAGGCGCTAATTAATCTGTGAATACCAGATTTCGACTTCAAGTTGAGTGAGTTTTTCATCTCTTCGTAAGACGGGGAAATACCTGAGGATCTAATTTTTTTATTAATAAAAATTAATAAGTTTTTTTGTTTTTTTGTAAGCATAGAACAAACCTCGTACATCTATGTTCTATAAAAGTTCTCTTTAAATTACAACTTCAAATAAGTGTTATTTTTACTGGGTTATTTGAATTAATTTTTTCATTAATTCCTCAGGTTTGTCAGATTTTAAAAGTGATTCTCCAATCAGAAAATTTTTAATACCTGTTTTTTCGTAGATGTATTTTGCATCTTTTTCATTCTTTATTCCGCTTTCAGATAAAAGAGGTCCTTTATGTGCTTTAACTACCTCAAAAATTGAAATCGTATTATTAATAGAAACATCCAAAGTTTTTAAATTTCTATTATTAATTCCAATCAAAGCTTGATCATATTTTAATGCCATCTCAGCCTCTTTCAGATCATGCACTTCTACTATAACAGAAAGATTATGTTTTAAAGCCTCTGAATATATTTCATCAGCTTGACTGCCATTTAGAGCAGCAATAATTATCAATATACAATCACTTCCGAAACTTTTTGCTAAAGGTATTTGATAAGGATCTATAAAAAAATCTTTAGCCAAAATAGGTATTTGAAACTTTTTTTTAATATCTCGAATATGTTCTAACTTACCCAAAAAGTAATTTTCCTCTGTTAATACTGAAAGACAAGTAGCACCATTTTCAATATACATTTTTGCTATCTCTAAATGATTGAAATTTTCAACAATAGTGCCTGCTGAAGGGCTTGCTTTTTTTATTTCAGATATTATTGAAATACCTTTATTTTTTTGAATTGCAGCTTTAAAATTATAAAAATTTTGATATTTAATATTTTTTTCTAGCGTATCTAAAGATTTATCTTTTTTGATTAATTCTAAAGATTGTTTTTTATTGTTAACAATTTTTTCTAATATATTTTTCATTAATTAGATTGAATTTTAACTAAATGTTGAAACACTTTACCTGAATTTAAATGTTTCGTGGCATTTTCAAAAGCTTTTCTAAAATCAATTTCTTTACCAGAAACAACTAAACCTGCAGCAACATTTAAAGCTACAGATTGAGAAAATTCGTTATTTTTACCTTTATAAATTTCAATAATTTTTTCAGAATTATATTCTGCATTTTTTCCTTTTAAATTTTCTCTGTTAGTAGAATTTAAGCCAAGATTTTTTGGATCTATTGAAAATTGCGTTATACTACTGCCCTTTAGTTCTACCACACTTGTTTTTTCAAATGGCGAAATTTCATCCATTCCATCTTCGCTATGCACGATATACGCATGAACAACACCGTTTTCTTTTAAAGCTTCCGCAAACGGCTTCATCCATTTTTTATCAAATACTCCAATCACCTGTCTTTTTACTTGCGCAGGACTACTCAAAGGGCCGATTAAATTAAATATTGTTTTTTTTCCCATTTTTTTTCTAGCAGGTCCCACATATTTCATTGCAGCGTGATAATTTGGAGCAAACATAAAAGCAAAATTGAATTTTTTAATATTTTCTTCAATTTCTTTGGGGCTTAAATTGATGTTGATTTTTAAAGCTTGAAGCACATCTGCTGAACCACAATTTGATGAGACTGCCTTATTACCATGCTTAGCAACTCTTACACCCATACTTGCTAAAACTATAGCTGCAGCAGTTGAAATATTAAGTGAATTTTGACCATCACCACCAGTGCCGCATGTATCTATAGTATTTTCATCTGTATTTACTTTGTTTGCTTTTTCTCTGAGTACGTAGATACCACCTGCGAGCTCATCTTTTGTTTCTCCTTTTGCTAAAAGATTTTCTAAAATATCTATTATTGAACTTTCATCATGTTTTCCTTCCATAAGCTCTGAAAAAAGAATTTTACTTTCTTCAAAAGAAAGGTTTTGACCTTTTTTTAACTTTTCTTTGATATTTGACATTTCAATTTTTTATAAAATTTTCAATTAATTTCATTCCTACTTTAGTATTAATACTCTCAGGATGAAATTGAAAGCCGTGAATATTGTAGTATTTATGCATCAGACCCATAATAGTCTTATTTTTTGTCTCAGCAGTAATTATTAGGTTTTTTGACAGTCTTTTGCGATCAACTACTAAACTATGGTATCTAGTGGCTTCAAAATTATTTTTTATATTTTTAAATAATCCTTTTCTTGTGTGTTTAATTTTACTTGTTTTCCCATGCATCAAATTGTTTGCATTAACTATCTTTCCACCAAAAGCTTGCCCGATTACTTGATGACCTAAACATACACCGAGAATTGGAATTTTTTTGTAAACATCTTTTACGATTTTAATACAGTTTCCGGCCTGATTTGGATTACCAGGACCTGGCGATATAACTATTTTTTTATATTTTTTTTTTAAAATAGTTTTACTATTAATTTTGTCATTTCTAACTACGTCTACGTTTTTATTAAATTTAGAAATATAATGATATAAATTGTAAGTAAAACTATCATAATTATCTATTAATAAAATTTTCATTTAATCAACAGCTCTCATTAATGCTTTTGCTTTATTTACAGTTTCGGCAAATTCTTTTTCTGGTTTACTATCAGCAACAATACCCGCTCCAGCTTGTACAAAAAGTTTATTATTTTTAATTAAAGCTGTTCTTAAAGCTATACATGTATCAAATTCATTATTTGGTGTAAAATACCCAATGCCTCCGGCATATAAATTTCTTCTATTTTTTTCTAATTCATCAATAATTTCCATAGCTCTTATTTTTGGTGCTCCACTTACAGTTCCAGCAGGAAAACCAGCTAATAATGCCTCAAATGAAGAAACTTTTTTATTAAATTTGCCTACAACGTTTGAAACAATGTGCATTACATGAGAATACTTTTCTACTTTGAAACTCTCTGTAACTCTTACACTATTTATTTTTGAAACTTTACCAACATCATTCCTACCTAAATCTAATAACATTAAGTGTTCTGCTAACTCCTTCTTGTCTTTAATTAAATCATATTTGAATTTTTTGTCTTGATTTATATTTTTTCCTCTAGGTCTAGTACCTGCTATTGGTCTAACTGTAATGAAGTCATTTCTTAATCTTACTAAAATTTCAGGACTACTACCTAAAATTTTAAAGTCGTCAAAGTTAAAATAAAACATAAAAGGAGATGGGTTAGACTCCCTTAAGTAATTATAAATTTCGATAGGTTTCTTTTCAAATTTTCGTTCAAATCTTTGACTTAATACTACCTGAAAAATATCTCC
Source organism: uncultured Pelagibacteraceae bacterium (assembly GCA_902579605.1). GTDB lineage: Bacteria > Pseudomonadota > Alphaproteobacteria > Pelagibacterales > Pelagibacteraceae > Pelagilacustribacter. Next base: position 18,182 of record CACHHD010000008.1, on the reverse strand, counting down.
TTTTTTTATATATGCTTTTGCCTTAAGAACTTTATTTTTAAATTGTTTTTTTGTTATATTCGATTTGATTTTATTTTTGTTAGTTTTAAAAGTCAGTTTCTTAGGTAAATTAATTTCACCGTAAAAATTTAGTATTTTAAATTCATTTTTTATAGTGTCGTATTCTTCAAAATAATTTGAAATTTTACTATCAGAAAAAACGTTACATAAATAAAAAATTTTCTTTTTTAAATTATCGTAAATTATTAAATTTTTTGGCCTTAGTATCCTTACATCAGGTATTTTAAGATCATCTTTACAACGATCGGGGATTTTCTCAATATATCTTATAATATCGTAAGAGAAATAACCTACTAACATTGAAGACATCGAGGGTATTTTTTTCGGTAAATTAATTCTAAAATTTTTTGTTAAATCATTTATATATTTCAAAGGATTTACCTTTAAGTTTTTAATCTTGGAATTATTATAAATTTTTAAATTATTTTTTTTAAAATCCCAAATTTTATCTGGATTGTAACCTATGATAGTGTATCTACCTCTATTTTTTCCCTTTTCTACAGACTCGAATATAAAACTATTTTTCTTAGATAAAATTAAATTAAATATATTCTCAACTTTTTTATAATTCAAACATTTCTCTTCAATGAAAAGTATCTGACTCTTTTTTTTTTCATGGTTTTTTTTAAAATTTTCAAAACTTAAGTTTATTTTCATTAAAAAGAATTTTTTATACGGTTCAAAGTTTTATTATTGATCTCGACATTATACTTTCTATTTAAACTTAGGTCATAGATATTGTAGATTGAGTTAGCAAGATTCAGTTTTGCTTTTAATTTAAAATTTTCATAATCTTTATTTTGTTTTTTTATCGTTGGTAGTTTAGTTTCTTTTGTATATATAATAAAATTATCTTTAAGCATATTATCAGTAATTAAATTAATTGATTTATCATCTGTTTCAAATATTCTTTTAACAACTCCAGGACTAAATGTATTGTTATCTTCTAGATTATTTAAAGTTATTGAATCAATATTAAGATTATTTTCTTTTGCAAAAATTTCCATATTTGATTTTGTAAATTTTTTACCAGCAATATCTTTTGCTAATTTACTGTTTTCTGTGATTTTATTTTCTATGTTAATCTGAGCTTTGATAGAGTCTCTGACTTCTTTACTGTTTTTATCTTTTTGAATAAGTGTTTTTTTTGTTAGTTCAACTATAAAATATTTTTTATCAAGGTTAATAAATTCAACAATATTTTGTTGTTTTATCTTAAAAAATCGATCAACGATTTTTTCATTTAATTTTGTACTAATTTTTTTGTCTATATTTTTATTTTTTTTATTTACAAGTCCTGTATTATTTATATTTAAATTATAAGCTGAAGCCAATTTATTAAATTCAACATTATCTAAAACTTCATTTTCGATTAGGTTAATTTTGTTAAAAAAGCTCTCATTATATTCATTTTCTCCAATTATATTTAAAGGAGTTAATTCTGCATATTTAAAATCTTTAAAATCTTCAGTGAAAAATTCTTTGTTTTTGTTGAAAACTTCCTCAATTTTTTTTTCTGAGATTGGTTTGTTATATAAATTTTTTAAATTAATAAATTCTATTTTTTTTATTTGATTTTCTTTATTGAACTCATGTTGAACTAGAAAATGAGGAATTTCAATTCCTCCAGATAAAAAATTTAATAACTGTCGTTTTTTTTCTTGCTCAGCCATATTACTTTCAAACAAAGCAGCGTTCAAGCCACTAGTAATTAAAAATTTTTCATATTCTGTTCTTGAAAATTTATTTTCTTTAAAAAAAGTTTTATCATTTATGATCAATTCTTTGAGAGATGAATCCTCAAGAACAACGTCCAAATCTTCTAATTCTAAAATAAGAACTTTTTTACCAATATATTCAGATAGAATTTTTTCGGCTAAAGTAGTTTCTGGTAAATCTTTACGTTCTTGATCGCTCAAATTTAAAATATTTAAATAATTTATAAAATCGCGGGTACTTATTTTTTCTGAGTCTATCTTTGCAACTACATTTTGACTTCCTCCACTAAATACATCACCCATTCCCCAAAATAAAAAGGGTAATATAATTATGCCCACAAGGACTTTGAAAAAGAAAGTTTTTGAATATTTTTTTATTGAATTTAACATATTATTATTTTAAATAATTAATAAATTATTAATTCAGATAGATCAAACTCAATATAAAAAAACAATGAAATATTTTATTGGAAATTGGAAAATGTTTGGAATTCCCAAGTCTATTAGTATTTTAAAAAAGATTAACTCATTTTACTCAATTGACAAAAATCGAAACAAATACAAAGTAATCTTTACTCCACCATTTACACTTTTAGAGTCATATTCTCAGTTTTTTAAAAAAAAATATTTATCTATAGGTTCACAAAACTGTTATCAAAAAGATCAATTTTCATCCAATACTGCCGCAATAAGCTCTTACATGATAAAAAAAGTAGGAGCGGAATATACTCTTATCGGCCATTCAGATAATAGAGCTGAGGGAGATACAGATGTTATTCTTAAAGATAAAATCAAATTTGCCTTAAAAAATAATTTAAAAGTTGTCTTTTGTATTGGAGAAAACAAATTAGAAAAAAGAAAAAATAAAACTTTTCGTGTTTTGAAAAAACAATTAAAAAAAGCTTTAGAGAGGAAATTTAATAAAAAAAAAATAATTGTAGCTTATGAGCCAATTTGGTCTATAGGCACAGGCAGAACACCTAAAGCTAAAGAACTCAATAAGACAATCAAATTTATAAAGAAAGTCTTAAAAAATATTTTTAAGCAGAATAGTCCTGCGGTCCTTTACGGAGGATCAGTAGATGAGGTCAACGTTAAAAAGTTTAAAGAAATTGATGAAATTGATGGTTTTTTAATTGGTGGAGCTTCAAAATCATCCAAAAAATTTATTGATATAATAAAGAATTACTATAGATAAGCATCATGGAAAATATAATTGTAGTAATAAATATTATATTGGCGATCATCCTGGTAATAGTAGTTTTACTTCAAAGATCTGAAGGTGGTGCACTTGGACTTGGTGTTTCACAAGATAATTTCACGTCATCCAGATCAGTAGGCACTTTTTTAACAAAACTAACTGCCATAGTTGCAACTTTATTCATAATTTGTAGTATATCGTTAGTGGCAATCAATAGAGATGAAATTAGAAAAACACAATCAGTTTTAGAGCTTGAAGAAAATCAAGACTCAGATTTGCCTCAAATTCCAGAATCAAATAAATAAATCTTTTTTTTTAGACAAATTTAAAGTATAACATACTTCCATGGCGCGATACATATTCGTAACTGGCGGCGTGGTTTCATCTTTAGGAAAAGGATTATCATCTGCTTCTTTAGCATATTTATTACAGTCAAGAGGTTATAAAGTTAGAATCAGAAAACTTGATCCATATTTAAATGTTGATCCAGGAACAATGAGTCCATTTCAACATGGAGAAGTTTATGTAACAAATGATGGTGCCGAAACAGATTTAGATTTAGGTCATTATGAAAGATTTTCGGGTATTACAGCAAAACAATCAGACAATATAACCACAGGAAAAATTTATAGTGATGTTTTAAAAAGAGAAAGACAAGGAAAATATTTAGGTAAAACTGTTCAAGTTATTCCACATATTACAAATAGGATAAAAGAATTTATCAAAAATGATGTTGTAAAAGAGGACTTCGTAATTTGTGAAATAGGAGGTACAGTTGGTGATATTGAGAGTTTGCCCTTTTTAGAGGCTATTAGACAATTTTCAAACGAGATTGGAAGAAACAACACTTTGTTCATTCACCTCACATTAGTTCCATATATGAAAGCATCGGATGAAATAAAAACTAAACCAACTCAACATTCAGTTAAAGAACTGAGAAGCATTGGTATTCAGCCGGATATTATAATTTGTAGATCTGAAAGAACTATACCTATTGACCAAAGAAAAAAAATTTCTTTATTTTGCAATGTAGATATTGAAGATGTTATAGAGACAGTTGATGTTAAAACAATATATGAGGCTCCAATTAGTTTTAATAAAGAAAAATTAGATAAAAGAGTATTAAAATTTTTCAAAATTCATTCTAAAAAAAAAGCAAATCTTAACCCTTGGAAAAAAATTACCAAATTAGTATTAAATTCAAGAGATCAAGTAAATATTGCTGTAATTGGAAAATACGTTGAACTAAAAGATGCTTATAAATCTTTGGATGAAGCATTAACTCATGGAGGGATAGCAAATAACTTAAAGGTAAATCTTAGAAGAATTGAGTCGGATCATTTAAATCCAAAACAAATCAAGCAAAAACTAAATAGTGTTTCCGGCATTCTTATACCTGGAGGGTTTGGTAAGCGAGGTACTGAAGGTAAAATAGCAGCTATAAATTATGCAAGAATAAATAAAATTCCTTTTTTTGGAATATGTTTTGGTATGCAAATGGCTATTATAGAGTTTGCAAGAAATCAACTTAATATTAAAAAAGCTACTTCAAGTGAATTTGGACCTTCTAAAGCTTCCGTAGTGGGTTTAATGAGTGAATGGTCAAAAGATGGTCAACTAATCAAAGGCACTGATAAAAATTTAGGAGGCACTATGAGATTAGGCAGTTACGAAGCTAGACTTAAAAAAGACACAAAAATAAGTAAAATATATAAAACTTTAAAAATTGAAGAAAGACATCGACATAGATATGAAGTTAACATTAATTTTAAAGAAAAATTTGAAAATAAAGGAATGATTTTTTCAGGTTTATCACCAGACAAAAAGTTACCAGAAACAATTGAGCTAAAGGATCATCCATGGTTTATTGGTGTTCAGTTTCATCCAGAATTTAAATCTAGACCTTTGGTACCACATCCTCTATTCTCATCGTTTATAAAGGCAGCAAAAATCAATTCGAAAAAATGATAAATCAAAAAGTGAAATGCAATAATTTTGAAATAGGAAATGATAAACCTTTTACTTTAATAGCTGGCCCATGTCAGCTCGAAAATGAGAAGCATGCTATAAAGATGTCAACTGAACTAAAAAAAATTACTAGCGAACTAGGTATTAATCTTATTTATAAAACATCATTTGATAAAGCTAATAGAACAAGTCTTACAGGTAAAAGGGGATTAGGTTTAGATAAATCTCTTCCAGTTTTTGATAAAATAAAAAAAGAAGTTGGTGTCCCGATTTTAACCGATGTCCATACAGCCGAACAATGTTCTGTAGTTGCAAAACATGTAGATGTCTTACAAATTCCGGCTTTTTTATGTAGACAAACGGATCTATTAATAGCTGCAGCAAAAACAGGAAAAATAGTTAATGTTAAAAAAGGACAATTCTTAGCTCCTTGGGATATAAAAAATGTCATAAAAAAAATAGAAGATTCAGGAAACAAAAACATTCTTATAACAGAGAGAGGAGCAAGTTTCGGATACAACACCCTTGTTTCTGATATGAGAGCTTTACCCATAATGTCAAAATTTGGTTTTCCTGTAGTATTTGATGCAACACATTCGGTTCAACAACCTGGTGGGATGGGAGAAAAAAGTGGTGGTCAAAGAGAATTTGTTCCTCACCTTGCTCGAGCTGCGATAGCAGTCGGCGTAGGTGCAATATTTATTGAAACACACGAGGATCCAGATAATGCACCATCGGATGGACCCAATATGGTTCCATTAAATGAATTGAAAGATTTATTAAAAAAATTAATTAAAATCGACGAACTAGTAAAATAAAGATGTCAATAATTCAAAGTGTAAAAGGCAGACAAGTCTTTGATAGTAGAGGCAACCCAACTGTTGAAGCAGAGATAATTTTACAAAACGGCTCAGTTGGAACATCAATAGTTCCGTCCGGTGCATCAACTGGCAAACATGAGGCACATGAGCTTAGAGATAAAAATAGTGATTATTTAAACAAAAGTGTGTTTGATGCTGTAAATAATATAAATACTAAAATTTCAAAAGCACTTATAAATAAAGTTTCAACGCATCAAAGCAAAATAGATGAAATTTTAATTAATTTAGACGGGACAGAAAATAAATCAAAAATCGGCGCTAATGCCATATTAGCAGCATCAATAGCAAATTTAAAAGCTGCAGCTAAATTTTCAAAAAAGGAAATATATAGATATATAAATAATAGTGATATAAACAATATTAATTATGGGGAAAAATTAAAAAGTATTGGAGCAACTAAACCTGTTTTTAATATGCCTTATCCATTGATGAATATTATCAATGGAGGAGCTCATGCAAACAATTCACTAGAAATCCAAGAATTTATGATCAGACCAGATGGAGCAAAAAGTTTTAAAGAATGTATGCAAATGTCTTTTTTAGTTATTCAAAATTTAAAAAAATACTTAGAGGGAAAAAAGATTTCTACGAGCGTAGGTGATGAAGGTGGTTTCGCACCCTCATTAGACTCCGATGAAGAAGCTATAGAAATAATCATGAAGTCAATATCCTCTGCAGGGCTCAGACCAGGTAAAGATATATCAATTTGTTTAGATGTAGCTGCCAATGAGTTAAACGAGCCAAAAAATGTTGAATACTTTTTAGATTTAACTAATAAATATCCGATAAAATCCATAGAAGATCCATTTGCAGAAGATGATTGGGATAATTGGAAAAAGTTAACTCAAAAAATCAATTGTCAAATTGTTGGTGATGATTTATTTGTAACTAATAAAAAAAGGTTAGAAAAAGGGATTAAAGAAAAATCAGCAAATTCCATCTTAATTAAACCTAATCAAATAGGGACAATAAGTGAAACTCTTGAATCAATAAGTCTCGCAAAGGATAATAATTTTGCGACTATCATTTCGCATAGATCAGGCGACTCAGAAGATACTTTTATTGCTGATTTGGCTGTGGCCACAATGTCTTCCCAGATTAAAACTGGATCGCTGGCAAGATCAGAAAGAGTAGCTAAATACAACAGATTATTGCGTATTGAAGAAGAACTTGGCAATCAAGTTAAAATGGCTAAAATCTAACTGATGCGACTTATTGAAAGTTTAAAAAAGAGAAAATTTATTTTATTTAATATTTTCTTAACTTTATATATTGGTGTAAATTTAGTTGGAGGTGAAAGAGGATTAGTCTCTTATTATGAGAAAAACAAAATACAAAAAAATTTAATAGGAGTTGAGATAAATCTTTCAAGAAATCTTGATGAAATTGAAAGAAAAATAAAACTTTTATCAACGAATATTGATCCTGATTACATTGATACAATTTATAGAGAACAGTTTAAGTTTGGAAAAAAAGATGAAATTATAATTAAATTACAATGATTGATAGAGACAAAAGACATCCTGAAAAAATAAAAAAACCTTTTAACCCTATTAAAAGAAAACCAGAATGGATAAGGTCTAAAATAGTAGATTCTCAAATATTTTTTCAAACCAAACAAGTCGTTAATCAAAATAATTTAGTTACTGTATGTCAGGAAGCTAACTGTCCTAACATTACTGAATGTTGGAGTAAAAAACATGCCACTTTTATGATAATGGGAGACACTTGTACTAGAGCGTGTGCTTTTTGTGATGTCAAAACTGGCAAACCTGCTGATCTAGATATTTATGAGCCTGCGAAAATAGCTAAAGCTGTTCGAAATTTAAATTTAAAACATGTTGTAATCACTTCTGTAGATAGAGATGATTTAGAGGATGGTGGATCAGAGCATTTTTATAATGTTGTCAAGGCTACTCGAAATAAAAACCCCAAAACATCAATAGAAGTTTTGACTCCGGATTTTCTAAGAAAAGGCGATGCCTACAAAAAAGTTTTGGAAGCTGATCTTGATGTTTTTAATCACAATATAGAAACAGTTCCGAGGCTATATGCAACAGTTAGACCAGGAGCTCGTTATTTTGCTTCATTAGAGCTTTTAAAGAACGCAAAAAAATTTAATCAGAAAGTTTTTACGAAATCAGGAATTATGGTTGGTTTAGGAGAACAAAAAGAAGAAGTATACCAAGTTATGGATGATCTTAGATCCGCTGAAGTTGATTTCATAACTATTGGACAATATTTACAACCGTCTCCAAAACATCATCCGTTACATCGTTATTATCACCCAGATGAATTTAAAGAATTCGAACTTATTGCAAAGACAAAAGGGTTTTTACTTGTGTCCTCATCTCCCCTAACAAGATCTTCTTACCATGCTGATGAAGATTTTAGAAAATTACAAGACGCAAGAAATAAACAGCTTGAATGTCGTCCGCATCAATAAAAAAAATTATTCCTTGTAAAAAAAATCAATTGATTCAAATGGTCCTTGATATTGAAAAATATCCTGAATTTGTACCATGGTGTTTAAATGGTAAAGTGCATTCAAGGAAAGAAAGCAATGATTTAATCGAGATAAAGGCTGATTTAAAAGTTGGCAAAAGAATAATTAACGAAACTTATACAAGTCTAGTATTATACTATAAAGAAAAAGATAAAATACTAGTTACAAATATTGATGGACCTCTTACACATTTAAAAAATGAATGGAAATTTAAAGAAATTAACAACTCCACACAACTTGATTTTAACATTGATTTTAAATTAAAAAATAATCTTTTAAATGTAATAATGAAAAGATATTTTAATTTTGGTTTGAATAAAATCGCAGATGCTTTTGAAAAAAGAGCCTTAGAGCTGTATAAATAATGATCGGTACAATATCTTTAATATTAATTTTTTTAGTATTTTGGTGGTATTTAGTAGAGTATATCAAATATTTTAACACAGGAGACCCAAACGAAACAGATACAAATTACTGGAAATTTTCTTACGATTTTAAACCAAATAAAAAAGAGGATTTTAGCCCTGATAAACCCAAAATTCTAAAAAGAAGACGATTTAGAAATAGATTAGTTTTTTTACTTTACATTGACGTGATAGCAATCTTCTTCTTATTAAATATTTTAGCAGCTCAAATATTAGAGAAGATTATGAGTTAATTTTAAAGCCTCATTTACCGTCGCTTTTTGAATGTAATTTCTTCCTCGATTTTTAAAGACATATTTATTTACTTTAACAATCTTATCTTTCTTAACACCAATATAAACTAACCCAACTGGTTTTTGCTTTGATCCTCCTGTAGGACCAGCTATACCAGTTACAGAAATACAAAACTTACTTTTACTAATTTTGCTCAAATTATTAACCATAGACAAACAGCATTGAACGCTAACAGCACCATGTTTTTGAATAATTTTTTTAGGTACTTTCAAAATACTTATTTTTGCTTGATTAGAGTAGGTGACTAAACCTAATGAAAATATCTTAGAAGCGCCACTTACAGAAGTAATTGAACCTGAGAGCAATCCACCAGTGCAAGACTCAGCTATAGCTAACTTAAGTTTTTTCTTTTTAAGAATTGAAACTATTTTTTTATTTAAACTCATGTGAAAAACCTTGACTTAATAATCATAAAAACAATTAGGGTTAAAACAACATAAAATCCGGCAATAACATCATCGATAATAACACCAAAACTATTTTTAAAGTTTTTATCAAAAATATTGATCGGAAATGGTTTTTTAATGTCGAAAAATCTAAACAATAAAAAAATATAAATATAAAAAAGCATAGCTTCCTGAGAGCTTTTTTCTGAACCGTGAGCAATTTCAAATAGATAAATTGGAATAGACTGCCCTATAACCTCATCTATAACCACTTCTTTAGGATCTTTGTTTTCATTTCCTTTTATATACTCAGCTACAGCATGAAAAGAATATAAAAAAACTATAATAAGAAATAATAGAATTACATTATTAGAAAAATTTAAAATATGAAATAAACTAAAAAGTAGAACAGCTGTAATTAGGGAAGTAATTGTTCCAGGAGCATATCTTATTGTTCCTATTCCAAAAAAAGTAACAAATAAATAATTAAAAGTTTTAATCATATTTTACTACCGAGACTATGACTTCACATGCTATAGCTTTTTCTTTTCCGATAACACCTAATTTTTCAGTGGTTTTACCTTTAATGTTTATTTGGTCTTTAGGAATTTCACAGAGCTTTGCTATATTTTTAATCATCTTAGTTTTTAAATTTTTAATTTTAGGAGTTTGAGTGATTATATTTATATCTATATTATTTACATAATAACCATTTACTTTAATTTGATCTAAAACTTTTTTTAATAAAATAGTTGATCTTATGTTTTTGAATTTTTTACTTTTATCTGAAAACATTCGTCCAATGTCACCTAATTGACAAGCACCTAAAATAGCATCAGTGATTGAATGGAGAACAGGATCCCCATCTGAGTGACCAAGAGTTCCTAATTTTGATTTAATATTCAATCCCGCTAAGTAAAGTCTTCTTTTTGGAACTAGACGGTGAACATCAAAACCAATACCAACATATTGTTTTGTTCTGTATATTTTTTTTAAATTCTCGAAATCTGATAAATCTGTTATTTTAAAGTTATTTTTTTCACCATCAATAAATTTAACTTTATTTAAATCCATATATAGAGAAATATCATCGTCTTTATATTTTTCTGAGTTAGTTTTATGTAAATGATAAATCTCTTTAAGATTAAATGCTTGTGGTGTTTGAGTTAAAAATAAATTTTTTCTACTTTTCCCTAAAATATATTCGTTTAAACTCGAGTCAATTTTTTGCTTAATCGCATCATTTATATCTATTTTAGGCACAACAGCTCTAGCATCTTTCATTTTAGAAATTATTGTATTAAGTAATTTATGAGTAAAATTTGGCCTTGCTACATCATGAATTAAAACTTTTGTTATGCTATCATCTTTAATTAAATATTTTAAGGCCTTCAAAGTAGATTGTTGTCTATTTTTTCCACCTACAATTAATTTTACATTTTTTAGTTTTAAAGATTTCACTCTTTTTGAGTCTTTTTTATTATAAACAAGAACTGTTTTTTTTATTTCTTTGGTCTTCCTTGCTTTATTTATGTTTATTTCAATTAATGATTTACCAGCGATTTTTTGATATGGTTTACCTATATTAGACCTAAATCTATGGCTATTACCTGCAGCAAGAATGATCAAACAGAAACTCATTGTATAAACTTATATTATATTTATATAAATAATTAACTATATGTTTAAGATAATTAAAAATTTCAATTGGATTATTTTATCCTCTATTACCTGTATTTTACTTGGAATTTTAACATTTCTTACTTTTATAAACGAGGGTTTTATACCTTTAACAGAGAAAAATTTACTATTATTGTTATCATTTGATATTATTTTATTAATTATTTTCTTTTATTTAATATTCAGAAATTTCTTGAGATTTTATGCTGCTGGAAAAAAAAACAAATCTGGCTCTCAAACTAATTTAAAATATATTTCATTGCTTTCTTTATTTACATTAATACCATCATTATTAGTCGCAATTTTTTCCCTTTTTATATTTAATTTTGGTTTACAAAAATACTTTGATGATAAAATTACACAAGCTGTTAATAATTCCAATGATGTAGCTAAAAATTATTTAGAAGAAAGTAAAAAAAATGTTAAGTCTGATGTTATATTAATGAGTGTTGGATTAAATAGGGCATCAAATTTTTTTTATTCTAATCAAAAACAATTTTTAAGAGTTATAAACGCTGAAAAGCTTTTAAGAAGAATTGATGAAGTTTTTCTCATAGACAGTGCAGGAAACATATTAATTTCAGAGACAAGTGGATCCGTAGATAATTTTTATATTCCTGGTGAAGAAACTTTTGATGCTGCATTAGCTGGGGCTCCTGTTATAATTTCCGGCAATTTAGAGAACAAGACTTCTGCAATGATAAAACTTAATTCTCTAATTGATACCTATCTTTACATTTCAAGAAATATTGAACCTGAAATTTTAAAATATCTTAATGAGACTGAAAAAGCAGTAGATTTTTATTATTCTATAGAAAATAGTCAGACCGGTATAAAAATTACTTTTGCGATTATATACATAATAGTGATAACTTTATTATTATTCCTTTCTACTGCTATAGCAATTACTTTTGCTAGAAGATTAACAAAACCTATTATTAATTTGATAAGCGCATCAGAAAGTATAAGTAAAGGTGAACTTGATATAAAAGTTCCTGAAATAGAATCAGACGAAGAATTTAAAAAACTTAATATAAATTTTAATAATATGATAACAAGGTTAAAAAAACAACAAGACAAACTTTTAGTAACTGAGAGGTATGAAGCTTGGGAAGTTGTAGCAAGAAAACTGGCACATGAAATTAAAAACCCACTCACTCCAATACAATTATCAATCGATAGACTAAAAGAAAAATACTCCTCAAAAATCAATGAGGATAAATCTCAATTTAATGACTATTTATTAACTATAAATCGTCAAATTAAGGATATTGAAAAACTTGTTAATGAATTTTCAAACTTTGCTCGAATGCCAAGGCCCATGATAAAAAAGATTAATTTAAATGAGGTTGTCTTGAGATCAAAAAAATTTTTGGAAGTTTCTTTAAAAAGCAAAATTTCACTGAGTCAAAATAAACATGAAAATTTTATTATGGGAGATGAAGATCAATTATATAGAGTTTTTATCAACATCATTAAAAATGCCGATGAGTCTATAGCTGAAATTTTAAATAAAAAGCCAGATTATAAAGGTAAAATTGAGATAGAAATTCTTCGTAATAATGATTATATAGTCACTATTATAAGAGATAATGGCGAAGGAATTCCAGACACAAAAAAAGCAATGACACCCTATTTCACAACAAAAAAAAACGGGACTGGCTTAGGTCTACCAATAGTAAATAAAATAATTAATGAACACTCAGGAGAAATCTTCATTAAAAAAGAAAAAGGTACAATTATTGAAATTTGGTTACCAAGCATTTAGCATATGAATAAAGAAATTTTAGTTATAGATGACAATCCAGATATAAGATATTTAATTTGTAACATTTTGAAGGAAAAAAACTTTAATGTAAGGCCAGCGGCTAACTTTGGTCAAGCTGAATTAGAAATTAACAAAAAATTACCTGATCTAGCTATAATTGATATTAAATTAGACAGAACAGATAAAGATGGTATAGATTTATTAAAACTTATCTTAAAAAAAAACAATACAATTCCAGTTATAATGATTTCTGGCCACGCTTCGGTCCAAATTGCTTTAGAGTCTATTAGATTAGGTGCGTATGAGTTCATTGAAAAAGGCGCTTCCTTTTCAAAAGATAAATTATTAAACTATGTAAATAGAGCTATAGAGGCAGCTAATTTAAAGCAAGAAAAAGACATAATTGAAAATAAACTATTTCATTCCTTTGACCTTATTGGTAAAAGCCAATCAATCCTCAAAGTAAAAAAAATAATTGAAAAATTGTCTAATACCGAAAGTAGAGTTTTAATTTCAGGACCAACTGGTTCAGGTAAAGAATTAGTCGCTAGAAAAATTCACAAATTTTCACCACGCAATAAAAAACCATTTGTAGTAATTAATGCAGCTTCATTAAAAGAGACAACCTATGAAAAGGAACTTTTTGGTCAAGAGTTCGAAGATGGTACTATTTCTTTTGGTGCTCTTGATCGAGCAAATAAAGGAACTTTGCTAATAGATGAGGTGACAGAAATGCCAATTGAAATACAAGCAAATATTTTAAGAGTTTTAATTGATCAAAAATTTAAAAGAATTAATGGAAAAAAAGATATTAACGTTAATATAAGAATAATTTCATCTTCATCAAAAAATTTAAACGAAAAAGTTTCAACTGGCAAATTTAGGGAAGACTTGTTTCATAGACTTAACGTTGTACCAATTGAAATAAGCCCCTTAACTTTAAGAACAGAGGATATTCCTGAATTAATAAATTATTTTAAAAAAAAGATTTCTGAAATTAATGGCGTGAAAGAGGTTGAAATTGATACAAATAATGACCAACTATACACATACAATTGGCCAGGTAACGTCAGGGAGCTAAGAAATTTAATTGAGAGAATAACTATTCTCTCTGCCAATGAATCTAAGGAGAATATAAACAAATCAATTAACGACATACTTTCTAATAAAGACTCTCTAAATAAAGATGCCATTCTGCAAGACACATTTGCTTCTCCATTAAAAGAGGCAAGGGAACATTTTGAGAAAGAATACCTTACTATTCAATTAAAAAAAAACCATGGAAACATATCAAAAACAGCTGATTTTATCGGCATGGAACGTTCAGCACTCCACAGGAAATTGAAGCAACTGGGCATTAAAGGTATAAACTAAAAAATGAATATAATAATTTGCGGTGCCGGAAAAGTCGGCTTTTCAATTAGTAAACAATTATCGTCGCAAGGCCATTCGGTCACTGTCATTGATCAGTCGTCAGAAGATATCAAAAAAATTAATGATACTCAGGATGTTAAAGGTATTGTAGGTAGAGCCACACTGCCTTCTGTTTTAGAAAATGCAGGCGCAGAAAATGCTGACATGATTATTGCTGTCACAAGAAATGACGAAACAAATATGATTGTATGTCAGCTAGCGAGTTCTTTGTTTAATATTTCAAAAAAAATTGCGAGAATAAGAACAAAAGACTTTTTAGAAGGTAAATGGAGTAAACTTTATAATAAATCAAATATTCCAATTGATGTAATAATTTCTCCTGAGAAAGAGGTCGCTAAATCATTATTTAGAAGATTAGAGGCACCCGGAGCTCTTGATAATGTTCCATTTGTTAATAATAAGGTAAAAATGCTTGAAATAGCCATAGAAAAAAAATGCCCTATAATAAATACACCTTTAAAAAAATTAACAGAAAAATACCCAAATTTTAGAGCCAACATTGTAGGTTTGGTAAGAAATGAGAAATTTCAGTTTTTAAAAAAGGACGATAAATTAATAGAAGGTGACAACGTTTACGTGGTTGTAAGCAGTGATCAATTAAATCAAATTTTAAAGGCTTTTGGTCATGAAGAAAAAACCTCTAAAAAAATTTTAATAATTGGAGGAGGAAATATTGGTTTTCATCTAGCAAAAATGGTTGAAGAAAATTTTGAAGGAGCAAGAGTAAAAATCATTGAAAAAGACAAATCAAGAGCTGAAGAAATTGCTTCAGATCTTACTTCTTCAATTGTAATAAATGGTGATGCTTTAGATGAAGAAATTTTAAAAGAAGCTAATTTAGAAGAGTCAGAGACTGTGCTAGCTTTGACTAACGATGATGAAAATAATATTATGGCATGTGTTTTAGCAGAGAAGACTGGTCAAACAAAAAGAACAATCGCAATTGTAAATAAGTCAAATTACAGTTTATTACAAAGCTCTTTAAATATAGATGATTTAGTTGATCCGAGAATGACTACTGTCTCCAGAATAATGGAGCATGTTCATAGAGGCACTATAGCTACTGTTTATTCATTATTAGATGGTGAATTTGAATTCATAGAAGCAAAAGTTTTGGAAAAGTCTGAACTCGTAAATAAAAAAATTAAAGAGAGTAACTTACCAGAAAATACAAGGGTTGGAGCTGTTGTTAGAGAAAAACAAGTTATTATACCAAGAAGTGATTTTATGTTTGAAAAGGATGACCTAGTAGTTCTTTTAGTTAGTAGAGATCAATTGAATGAGATAGAAAATATTTTTAGTATAGTTTAAATTTTTTTTTCCCATTTAATACAACTTTTGACTATTTTGCTTAGAATATTTTTTTTAGGTCTCCACTTTAAAAAACGTTTAATTTTTTTATTATTTGCTATTATTTCTTCCATATCTCCTTTTCGTCTATCTTTAACTTTAACTTTTATTTTTTTTCCTAATTGTTTTTGAAATTCGTATATTGCATCAAGTACTGACACACCATTTCCATATCCACAATTTAAAATAATATTTTTATTTTCATTATTAATTTTTTTTAGTACCATTATATGAATTTTTGCTATGTCTGACACGTGGATGTAATCTCTAACGCAAGTACCGTCTTTTGTTTTATAGTCACTACCATATACGTTTATGTTAGGATTCATTTTTTTAGAGCATATAGATAAATTTTTAAATAATTGATCACCAATAGAAATTTGTCCTATCTTTCCACTTTCACTAGCTCCGGCAACGTTAAAATATCTCAAAATTGCGTAATTAGTTTTATTTTTAAATAAATTTTTTTTAATTATATTTTCACCTTTTAATTTAGTTTTTCCATAAACACTTTTTGGCTCAAGTTTAGAATTTTCTTTTACAAATTTAATTTTGTCTTTATAAACAGCACAAGTAGAAGAAAAAATTAAATTTTTAATATCATTTTTTTTACAGCAATTAATCACATTTCTAGTTCCAATGACATTGTTTGAAAAATATTTTTTTGGTTTTTTTTCACTTTCACCAACACTTAAACAGGCGGCTAGATGAATGATAGAATGTATTTTATTTTGCTTAACTATTATATTCAATCTTTTAAAATTTCTTATATCACATAAGAAAAAATTTGCTTTCTTATGAATTAATCTTTTATAACCAGTTGAAAGATTATCAACAACAAAAACTTTTTTTTTTGCTTTTATTAATTGCTCTACAATATGACTACCTATATAACCAGCGCCACCAGTAATTAAGATATTATTCATTTCATTTATATTTTTTTTTTAGTTTATTAAATAAATTTAAGGCACATTCAATAACTTCATCCATATTTAAATATCTATAACTTGCTAATCTACCTTCAAAATAAATATTTTTATTTTCCATTTTTTTAATTAATTTTTTATATTTTTTAAAGAGAATTGAATTTTTTTTGTTATTTACCGGATAATAGGGGTCCCCTTTTGATTTTGGAAATTCATAAGAAATTGTAGAATATTTAGATTTTTGTTTTGTTACATGTTTTATTTCTACCTTTCGTGTAAATTTATTTTCATTAGGAAAATTAATTTGTACACATTCTTGTATTTTATTTTTCTTTAAAGTTTTAAATTTAAAATCAAGAGATCTCCAATTTAACTTTCCATACTTATAATTAAAAAAAACATCAGGTGGACCTGTATAAATTGTTGCTATACTTGGAGAAATATTATTTTTAATTTTTTCATATGAAGTATTAAGTAAAACCTTTATTTTTTTATTTTTAATCATATTCTTAAAAAGATGAGCATAGCCTTTTTTTGGCATTACTTTTAATTTTTGATTAACGTAGTACGGATCACGATTAAAACGTATTGGCAGTCTACCAACAACGCTTTTATTTAGATTTTTTGGATGAATTCCCCATTGCTTGATTGTATAATTTTTATAAAAATTTTCATATATATCTTTTCCTAATTTTGATAAAATAAAGTCTTCACTATTTTTAATTTTTTTTTTTCTTATTTTTAAAGTATTGATAAAATTTTTTGCTTCTTTACTACTTTTAAACTTTTTATTGAAAAATTTTTCAATAGTATCAAGATTAATAGGAATGGGATATAGTTCACCTTTTACACTTGATTTGACAATATAGTTTCCTTTAATCCATTTTGTAAAATTACTTACATAGTCAAAAATTTTTCTTTTTTTAAACCTCATATAGTGCGGCCCATATTTATGAATTCTTAATCCTTTTTTATTAATTTCATCATAGCAGTTACCGGCAATATGATTTCTTTTTTCAACAATTAAGCATGACCAATTTTTAATCTTAGCCGCTCTTTCAGCTATCACACATCCTACAGGACCAGCACCAACTATAAGCAGATCAGGTTTTTCATTTCTATTTTTTTTAATATTCATTACCTTAACCTCTTTATTGCAGACAATACCACACCGTTTCTTTTAACCTCTGCTATATTTTCTAAATTATATTCATCATAACAATTTGAAATACTTTTATTTTTTTCAGAAAACAATGTTCTATTTGTCATAATAATATACGAGGCTTCTTTTATGTCTGTATATTCAACATTTTTATATTTTTGTTTCATATAATTTTTAACCACTGATGGATTAACACCACATGAGAAAAAATTAATTTTTTTTCCGGGTAAATTTGAGTTTTGAATTAATTCTTTTAAGCTTACTGACCAATAGTCATTTTCAAATTTTTTATATCTTGACTCTTTTTCTCCTGAAAGAAAGTTTAAAAATGTATAATGATAAGGTGTTATCTTTATGAAATTAACTATGTGATAAGATAGCAAAAAAATTAGCGCTAATTTTAAAATATTAAAGATTAAACTT
>CACHHD010000007.1 GCA_902579605.1 uncultured Pelagibacteraceae bacterium | reverse complement strand
TTTGAAACATTTACCATACCATTCTTAAAAGGATCTACACCAATAATATATTTTTGTGTATTTTTTCTGGATAAATGAATTAAGTTTTCACCCATTCCAATACCAACCTCTAGTATAAAATTTTTTTGTAAGTTTAATTTATTAATATTGTTATTTTTTAAGAAATATTTAAAGTTATTTTCTTTATTTTTTGATATTTTTCTCGATTTTATTCTTCCAAAATAAAGTTTTTTTCTCATTTAAATGGCGCGCCCTGAAGGATTCGAACCTACGACCCTCGGTTTAGAAAACCGATGCTCTATCCAACTGAGCTAAGGGCGCTCTAAGAGACTTCTCTTGTATTAGCATTAAATGATTGTGTAAATGGTACTTTCACTACAACAGCATCTACTGCTTTACTTGAGTACTTTTTTGGTAAATGGACTTTATATTTTTTTCCCAAATTACCAATTGGAAAACCAGTTGCACTCAAATGACCTTCATAAGGAACATATCCCATTGCAATGTTAGTTCCTTTTTCAGGATGATACCATGGTGAAGTAATGTATCCAACAGGTTTACCTCCATCGCTGTTTGATATTAAATAGAAGTCATTTGCATAATCTTCTATCGGTTTTCCTCCAAGTTCTAACCCAACTAATTGTAATTTATAAGGTTTCTCCCCATTCTTTAATTGCGTTTTCATTTTTTCTAAAGCTTCTTTACCTACATAATCAGTTTTTTTATCCCAAACACCTTTACCAGATAATGAAACTTGATATCCTAAATTACATTGAAATGGATTTGTTTCATGATCTAAATCCTGGCCCCAAGATAAAATTCCAGCTTGAATACGTCTATGATGAGCCGGCGCTATAACCATTAACTTATGTTTTTTTCCTGCTTTAAGAACTGCGTTCCACATGTCTTCAGCATATAGAGTTGCATTTCTTAAATATATTTCATAACCAGCTTCACCAGAAAAACCAGATTGAGATATAACACAGCTCCGACCACCTATTTTAGCCTCTGCTAAACCGTAAAAAGGCATATTATCAAAATCTACTTGATCACCAGTTAAATCTTTCATTAATGCTTTTGACTTTGGTCCTTGTATTTGAACCGGACATGAATCAATTTCATCTATTTCAACATCAAATCTTTTATCTGCGTTAACTCCTTGCAAATAAAGACCAATATCTGAGTCAGATAAGCTAAACCAAAATTCATCTTTTGAAATTCTTAGTAAAACAGGATCATTTAACACTCCACCTTTGTAATTACATAAAATAACATAACGACCTCTCATAGGTGAAATTTTCGTTGCATCTCTTGTTATTACATAGTCCACAAATTTTTCTGCGTCTGGTCCCTTTACTCTAATTTGACGTTCTACCGCAACGTTCCACATTGTTACATGATTTTTAATTGCATGATATTCAACCATCGCCCCACCCTTTTCAGGTCTTACATAACCTCTGGGATGATATATTCTATTGTAGACAGTAGCTCTCCAACATCCAGCTTTCATTGATAAATGCCAGTAAGGTGATTTTCTTACCCTCGTTGATATAAGCATTTCTACTTTTGTTGGACCGCTTTGTCTTAAATTGTAAGGAACATGTCTATCTGATTGATCAACAGAAGTTTCATGTCTAACCTTGTCATAATTAACTTTTTCGGTTTTTAAAGATATTAATTTAAATTTTTTTTTAGATTTTGAAGTCTTGTTTTTTTTACTTTTCTTCGGCATAGTTATTTTCAATTAACCATTTGTTAGTTTCCTTAAGTCCTCCAAAAGTATAAATATGAAAGTGCTGCGTTACTTTCTTTAAATTATTTATTAATTCATTAGGATCTTTAGGCTTCAATAAATCTAATGCTTTAGATGTATTAGATTTAAGAAAATTTATAGAATTTTTTGCCCCAACAATACTCGCAAACTTCAATAAGCTGCTTATTTTTAAAGGACCGGTAATTCCAACATGAACTGGAAGTGATTGTTTAGAAATGAAATTAGCTATAGTCGATGGATCCAAAAGCCATTGTGTAACAATGTAATCGGCGAGAGGAGTTTTTTCTTTCATAGCTTTTTCTAATTCTGAATCGGATATATCAGGGGAACCCTCAGGGTGTCCAGCAATTCCTATCTTCATACCTTCGAATAATCCAGTTTCTAATAATTGCAACGAGCAGTGGTATTCACCTATTGGTTCTCTTCCTCCGCCTATTACTAAAGCTTGTTTTACGCCAGAATCTTTACACATTTTAGTATATTCTTTTAGCTCATTTAGATCTTTAATAGATCTGGCAGGGAAATGAGGGATCGGGTTATACCCAGATTTTATTAACTCGTCGGCTTTTTCTGCTACTTCTTTATAATCGGTTCCAGGTAACATGGTAACATAAACATCTTTAAGTCCAGGTAAAGTGGAAAGATCTGTTTTAGAAGTTATTTCTAAAGAAAATTTCATATTTATATATAATTAAAAACAAACTAAATGGTCAATAAAAATAGGAGTTCTTATACCAAACTTTTCAGATTTTTCATGTTGATGAATATGGTGAGAGTGAACGAAAACAGGGATATGTTCACCTTTTTGCGTTTTTAAAGTGTATATAAAGTTAGTACCTCTAAATTTTCTATCAACTACTTCCAGTTTGAGCTTGCTCTGATCGTCATGAATAAGATCTTCTGGCTGCAATAATAACTTTACACTTTTGCCAGTTGGATAGTTTTTAAGAAGCTTTCCTCTTATCTCTCCTAGTTCTTTATGTTGTAAACTATGAACAGCACAATCATTGGTAACAACTTTAACATCGACAAAAACACCTTTATTTAAAAATTTTGCTACCTCTAATGAGTTGGGTTCGTGGTGAACATTATAAGGTACATCGTATTGTTTTAGCTCCTGATTAAGTATTATCCCACATCTGTCAGCAAGCGAAAATGCTTCGTAAGAGTCGTGAGTTACAATTATAGTTGTGAGGTTTATTTTTTTTAATAATTTCTTTACTGAATATTGTATTTCTTCTTTTAAATTTTGATCAATATTAGAAAACGGCTCGTCTAATAATAATAAATCAGGTTTAGACATTAAGGATCTAGCTAAAGATACTCTTTGTGCTTCACCAGCGCTTATTTGATGAGGAAACTTTTCTAAAATAGGTTCAATATGAAGTAATTTTATAATATCTTCTGCTTCATAGGAAAAACCATTACCATTAGATCTTTTTTTACCAAAATTTATATTATCGATGACTTTGTAATTTGGGAATAGTGAATTATCTTGAAACGACAAAGCTATATTTCTTTTTTCAGGTTCAATATGAACTTCTTCAGAAGAAACTAATCTATCCTTTAGATAGATCTCACCACTACTCAATTTTTGTAATCCAGCAATAGTTCTTAAGATAGTTGTTTTACCCACACCTGAAGGACCTAACAGAGAAACGATTTCTCCTTTTTTTTCTATTTTAAGATTTACGTTATTAACTTTATTTTTTTCACTTGCAACAAAGTTACCATTTTTTATTTCAAAAAATCGATTTGACATTTTTAGATTATATTAGTTTTTTTGTGAAAGTATATATTTTGAAGAAAATATTATGAGGATAGTTGCCCAGCCAATAAGAAATAAAGAAGGTAATGCCGCAGCTTCTAATAAATCTTGAGATGCATACACATAAGCCTGTGTTGCAAAAGTCTCAAAGTTGAAAGGTCTTAGAATCATTGTAATTGGTAACTCTTTTATTATTTCTAATGATATAAGGACTACAATTAAAATTATATTGTTTTTTAAATATGGAACATGGATTTTTGAAAAAGTCTTAATTTTAGAATAACCAAGTAAATATGCACTTTCATCAATTGAGTTATTTATTTTTTCATAACTTGATTTAATTCCATTAAAAGAAAGAGAAAAGAATCTTATAAAATATGCTAGCACTAATCCAAATATAGAGCCAATAAATATTTTTTTAGTACTTCCAAGGTTGGTATTTTCGTTTATTAAATCACTGAAGTTCGAAAATAAAGTTATAAACGCAACAGCCAAAATTACTCCCGGAATAGCATATCCTGAGATTGAAAAATTAGTTAAATAATTTAAAATCTTACTTTTTGATATTCTGCTTCCATAATTAATAAATAATGAAATAAAAACTAGTACCAAGCTAGCGAGGCCAACCAAATACATGGTATTTAAATTAATTTTCAAAATATTTATATCTTGTAAGTATTTAGGAAATTTTAAAGTCCAGTAAATCATCTGTGAAACTGGAAAAATAAAACTTATAAAAAAAACGAACAAGCAAAAAGAAAATGCTACATAAGATTTTTTCCCGCTAAGTTTAATTTTGTTAATTGGTTTGAAACCTCTGCCTGGCTGGTGATACCTTGCTTCTTTTCTGGAATAAATTTCAATAGATAATAAAGCTAATATAAATATCAAAAGAATAAATGAAATTTGATTAGCGGAATTAAGATCATCAAAAGATAGCCAGGAATTATAAATTCCAGTAGTTAAAGTTGAGACACTAAAAATTGATACCGTTCCAAAGTCGGATAAACATTCCATTGCAACTAAAGCTAAGCCAGCAATAATTGCTGGTCTGGCAGAGGGTAAAATAATTTTAAATATAGTTTCACTTTCTGATAAACCCAAATTTTGACCTACTTCGATATAGTTGTTTGATTGGAAGAAAAATGATGATCTTGTTAAAACATAAACATATGGAAATAAAGAAAAACTAATAGCTATAATTGATCCTAATATTCCATCTAATTTAGGTATATGCGGGTTATAATTATATTCACCAAATATATTCGTGAGTATCGTATAGGCAGTTCCATAGTTTTCAAAAAAAGCAATTATAGAAAAAGCAAATATATATCCCGGTATTGCAAACGCTAAAATTAAAGCCCAACTAAAAAAGTTACATAATGGAAATTCATAAAATGATATGAAATAAGCTGAAATAACACCTAATAAAAGTGTTATAAACAAAACTGAAATTAAAATTATTAATGAATTATTTATATAATCAAATAGAAACGTATTTTTTAATACGGTAAAATAATTACTAGTTTCAGAAAAAAAACTAAAAAATACAGTGATAATTGGCATTGCAACTACCAATGCAATTATTAATGAGCTAAAAAACCAAAAGTTGTATTTAGTCATTTATTTTTTCAACTTGATTTTATCTTTAAGTGGAGAAAATATTTTTTTTGCCTCTTCAAATTTTAATTCTTTTGGTTCTCTGTTTTTAAGCTGAATTTGCATGCTTTTAGCATCATTATTACAGGTACTACAACACTTATTAAAGTAATTTAATTTATTTTTCATAGTTTAATATTCATGGCGCTTTTAACGCCATGAATTATTAATTAACAACTATTTCCAACCTGCTGCTGTCATTACTTCTAATGCATCAGCTTGTCTTTTTCCGTAATTAACAACTTTAGTTTTAAGATCTTGTTTAAAATCTAAACCCATATTAACTACTAACGGATGAGGTGAAACACCTGCTATCATTGGATATTCAAAAGTATTGTTAACAATATGCTCCTGTGCTTCCTGACTTAATAAGAACTCTACAAGCTTAATTGCGTTAGCTTTGTTAGGAGCTCCCTTTACTAAACCAGCACCACTGATATTCATGTGTGTTCCTCTGTCGTCTTGATTAGGGAAGAAAGGTTTTACTTTTTTTGCTGCAGCTTGTTGCTCAGCACCTTTTTTGCCCGATAACATAAGAGCTAAGTAATATGTATTAGCTACTGCAATATCAGCCTCTCCTGCTGCTACTGCTAATATCTGTGCTCTGTCATTACCTTTTGGAGATCTAGCCATATTCGAAACCATACCTTTTGACCAATCTGCGACTTTACCTTTTCCATTATTTTTTATTAGTGAAGCAACAAGTGATTGGTTATAAATATTGTTAGAAGCTCTTATTACTAATCTACCTTTCCATTTAGGATCAGCTAAACTTTCATAAGTAAGACCTCTTAACTCTGCACCTGTAACTCTCTCTGGAGCAAAATAAACTATTCTTGCTCTTTTAGCTATTCCAACCCATTTAGATGTTCTAAAATTACTCGAAACAGCTGACTTTATTGCGTCACTTGTTAAGCCGCCTTGTAAGTTAGCTGCAAATGCACCAAGTCTACCAGCATCAGCTGTTATATATAAGTCTGCTGTGCCGCCCTCTGCGATTATTCTTTTCTCTAATGCTCCTGATTTACCAGATACAACATTTACTTTTATTCCTGTTTTAGCTGTAAATTTTTCATACAATTGAACATCTGAATCGTAATGTCTTGCACTAAAAATATTTACTTCGTTAGCTAAAAGATTTCCAAAAACAAAAAATAATACCGTAACCGTCAATATTATTTTTCTCATTTATCTCCCTCTTTAGTTATGCGAATGGTTCTCAATTACCTGAGAATGAGAATAATTATCATTATCAATAATGTCGCACATTGTACGGGAAAATTATTTGATTAATTATTTTTTGATTAAAGTTTTTTTCTTAAAGAGATAGTAGAAGTCTGACTGAAGATTATTTTTTGGCTTAAGTAAACTAGTTTTTAGCCTACCGTACTTTAGCTCTTTAGCATTTTTTATTCTTGAGGCTAAGATTTTCATTACAAGATACTAGCATAAGTTGTCTCGATTACAACTTAAGATTGTTTCATTTTGGGCTGTTTTTGTTTGTTATAATATAACATTTTCTATATTTATAACTTCTAAGGATATTAAGTGGAAATTGCAAAAACTATAGCGCCAGTATGCTTGGCAATTATAATGTTTGGTCTTGGCCTAGGACTAACTTTGGGTGATTTTACTCGAGTAGTAAAAAATCCAAAAGATTTCTTTGTTGGTTTCATTTTTCAGGTAATTTTACTTCCATTTGTAGCATTAATTTTAATTAGTATCATTACATTACCAGTTGAAATAGCTCTTGGGGTTATGATCATAGCTGCAGCACCAGGTGGCGTTACATCAAATGTTTTAACAAAGTTTGCTGACGGTGATGTTGCACTTTCTGTGACTTTGACTGCTATCGTAAGTTTGCTAAGTATCTTAACAGTTCCTTTGATAGTTTTTAACTCTGCAAATTTTCTTGGTATAGAAATTTTGAAAGAAATTTCAATGACAAATATTGCAGTAAAAATGTTTTTTGTTGTTACAGTACCAGTTATTTTAGGGATGATAGTAAGAAGCTTAATGACAGAATTTATTGTCTCAAAAACTTTAATTATTCAAAGATTATCAGTTATTTTATTTTTAATTGTTTTCATATCTATTTGGGTCGAGGAATGGGATAAAATAATAAGCTTTATAACAAGAGCGGGTCTAATAGCTTTAATACTTAATCTTGTAATGATTTTTTTAGGTTATTACATTGCTAAATTTTGGACTTCAGGAATTGCTCAAAGAAAATGTATTTCTCTCGAGTGTGGTTTGCAAAATGGAACTTTAGCAGTTTTTGTAGCATCTCAATTATTCGATGACATTATATTTATGGTGCCTACAGCAGCTTATGCTTTAGTTATGTTCGTGACTTCAATAGTATTTGTTCTTATTGTAAGGAAAATTAAATAGATTACCTGGACTTAATATTGTCTTGTGGAATAATTTTTTGGGTTATTCGATCTAATATAATTGCTAAAATTACAATACCTGTTCCGCCTATTACAGCACCTCCTATGTCTAACCTACCTAAAGCGACATAAACTGTTAATCCTAACCCACCTGCCCCAATTAAGGCTGCAATAACAACCATTGATAAAGCTAACATTAAAGTTTGATTTACTCCAGCCATTATAGTTTTCATTGCTAAAGGAACTTCAATTTTTCTTAAAATTAAAAACCTAGTTAATCCTAAACTTGCACCTGCTTCCTTAAATCCTTTGCCTACTTGTCTAATACCTAGATTAGTTAATCTTACAATTGGTGGTAATGCGAATATAATAGTTGCAATTACCCCCGGTGTTAAGCCAACGCCGAATAACATTACAACTGGAATTAAATATACAAAACTTGGAATAGTTTGCATTATATCAAGTATCGGTCTTAAAATTGCTTCAAATAAATTACTTCTCGATGCAACAATTCCTAATGGAATACCAATAAGCATGCAAAAGATAACTGCTGTAAAAATCATGGCTAATGTTGTCATTGTTTCTTGCCATAAATCTACTAGATCAATAAAAATTAAACTTAGCGCTGAAAGAATTGCAAGTTTTATTCCATTTGTTTTAAATGCAAATACCATAAAAATTAAAATTACTATTGGAAATGGTATGAAATTAAAAAGAGTGTCTAAACCGTTAAGAACTGAGTCAATTGGTGCAGATAATTTTTTAAAGAGTGGTCGTTGCATAAACAACCACTCTTTAATATGTTTTTCAATCCATTCTGCTATTGGAATGTATACTTCATAGTCAGATGGTGAAAGTTTTAAGCTCACTTATCTTAAAGCTTACTTAATCCAACTATCGAACGTACTTTGGTTCGCTTTTATCCATTCTGCAGCATGTTTCTTGATAGCTCTTTCGCTTTTTTCACCCGCATTCATTTTCATATTTTGCGCAGCGATATCCGCTAGTGGAATAGATGCTTTAGAAAGCATTTTTTTCACTTTTGGGTTAGCTTTTAAGAAATCTGAATTTGCCGCTGGACGAATATCATCAGCACCAAAACCCATATTTATTTTAGATTTTGTTGCATTAGGAACACTAACTTTTTTAGTTTGGCTGTAAGGCACTTCTATCCAAACAACGTCCTGTCCAAGTTTTAAAGCACCAACAGTCCAATTCGGAGTCCATGTATAAAATAATACAGGTTTTCCGTTTTTGTATTTTGCTACTGCATCAGCCATAGAAGCTGAGTAGTCAGCTTTCACTGGATTAATAAAGTCACCTAAACCAAGTTCAGCAAAATGTTTTGTAATTTGCTTCTCACAACCCCAACCTGGAGGGCAAGCAACCATGTCTGCTTTACCGTCACCATTTGAGTCCCAAGCTTTAGCATTGGCTTTAATATCCATTACGCTTTTGATACCGTATTTCTCAGCTGATTTTTTATCAACTAGGTAACCCTGTAAGCCACCTTTTTTCATAACATAACCAACTTTTTTTACTTTACCTTTAGCTTCTTTCATATAACCGTCATGAGTTCCAAACCAACCATTTACCCATAGGTCTAGATCTCCTGCTGCTGCTGCAACATAAAATACTGAAGGCTTTATTGCTTTAGGTTCAGTTACTTTGTAACCCATTTTTTCCAAAGCTTGTTTGTATATTTCAGCTTGGAAATAACCAGTATCCCAGTTTGCTTTAGCCATTTTGATTTCGTTGGCATTAACTGCTTTTGTTATGAACAAAGCTGCAATCAAAGCAACGATAATTTTAAAATGTTTCATGTAATACTCCTTATTTTTTTAAAAAAACTAGCATGTATAAAAGTTAAATGTAACCGTAATACAACTAAAAGGTGAGTCTTATTTCAAAATTTAAGTAAAATGGGCTTTATTTAGGAATTTTTTAAGGTTTAAATTAATTTATCCAACTGTCAAATGTGCTTTGATTAGTTTTTATCCATTCCTCAGCATGTTTCTTAATAGCTTTTTCACTTTTTTCACCAGCATTCATTTTTAAATTTTGTTCGGCAATATCTGCTAGAGGTATAGAGGCTTTTTTTAACATTTTTTCAACTTTTGGATTGGCTTTTAAAAAATCAACGTTTGCTGCAGCTCTAATATCATTTACAGCAAAACCCATGTTTAATTTAGATTTCGTAGCATTTGGTACTTTTACTTCTTTTGTGTCGCTAAATGGAGCTTCTATCCAAACAACATCCTCTCCTAATTTTAAGGTTCCAACTGACCAGTTTGGTGTCCAAGTATAAAATAAAATTGATTTTCCATTTTTGTATCTTGAAATTGTATCAGCCATAGATGCAGAGTAATCCGCTTTTAATGGATTAATGAACTCACCAAGTCCAAGTTCTGCAAAGTGCTTAGTAATTATCTTTTCACATCCCCATCCTGGAGGGCAAGCTACCATGTCTGCTTTTCCATCGTCATTGATATCAAATTCCTTAGCGTGTTTTTTGATATCCATTATTGATTTTATATTAAATTTATCAGCAGTTTTTTTATCTATAAGGTAACCTTGTAATCCACCTTTTTCTACAACGTATCCTACAGGTTTAACTTTTCCCATCGCTTCTTTCACATATGTATTATGATTTTCAAACCATCCATTTACCCATAAATCCATATCACCTGCAGCAGCTGCAACATAGAAAACTTGGGGCTTCATTACAGTAGGCCCTGATACTTTGTAACCCATTTTTTCTAGAGCTTTTTTATATATTTCAGCTTGAAAAAAGCCTGTATCCCAGTCAGCTTTTCCCATTTTAACTTCTTTAGCATTTGATGAGGTTAAGAAAAAAAGCGCAGTTATAATAGATATAATAAATTTCATCTCTAAAGATTAAAATAATTTAACAGATATTGAAAATTGAGATTTGTCGCAGTATTAAATTAACTTCTTTTACAGCTTGTGCATAAACCATAAAATTCTAAATTATATTTTTTATAGGTCATGCCTGTTTTATCATGAAAATTTTTTAGATATTTAGAGAGTTTTTGATTGCTAATTTCTGTTACTTTTTTACATGTTTCACAAATTGAAAAAGCCGTAGCTTTCGAGATCTCACAATTTGAATTCTTACAAGCTACAAAAGCATTTCTGCTTTCAACTTTATGAATTTTTCCTAATTTGATTAATTTTTCTAAAGCTCTATAAACTTGTAAGGGTGCTTTGATGCCTTTTTTTTGAACATTAAATAAAATTGAATAAGCTTTTAAAGGTTCTTTGGCTTTTTCGATAATATCTAGAATTATTTTTTGATTTTTAGAGAGAGTTTGAGTTTGAGCCATATTATATTTTATCAATTAACTTTCATTTTTTCAATTCAGAAAATTTTTTAGTTTTAATAAGTGAAATTAAAAATAGCAGTAATGCTGCAGTTATTATTGAAGGACCGGATGCTGTATTAAATTCTAAAGAAGAAAACAATCCTATTAAAATTGATAATAATCCTCCAATCGTAGATAAAAGAGCCATTTGTATAGGATTATTTGAGATATTTCTTGCTAACGCTGCTGGAATAATAAGCATTCCAGTTATTAAGAGAAGCCCAACTATTTTTATTGAAATAGCAATTATTGCTGCCATCAAAATTGTAAATATCGCATTATATCTGTCAGGGTTCATTCCTTCCGCTTTAGCTAAATCATAATTTATTGTTGAAGCAAACAAAGGTTTCCAAATAATTTTTAATATTATTAAGATTAATACGCCGCCACCCCAAATTAATAATAAATCGCTTTGACTTACAGCTAATATGTCGCCAAAGAGTAATCCCATCACATCAAATCTAATAGTTGTTAAAAATCCAATGATTACAAGTCCTATTGCTAGTGATGAATGGGCTAATAAACCTAGTAAAGCATCGTTAGGAAGGTTTGTTTTAGTTTGTAGTTGAAGAAGAAAAATTGCTAAAACTGCTGATATTAAAAAAACTGAAAAAGCAATATTGAGTTCGAATACTAAAGCCATTGTCACACCTAATAAAGCTGAATGTGCAAGTGTACCTGCAAAAAAAGACAATCTTCTCCAAATTACAAAGCATCCTATTGGACCTGTTATTAAAGCTATTCCAATTCCTGCAAGTAAAGCTCTTATAAAAAAATCATCAAGCATATTATTTTTGATCTATTGTTCCGTCTTGAGAGTGAGTATGATCATGTTTATGTTCATAAAGAGATAAGATATTTGAAGCTCTATCACCAAATAATTCCTTATATTTGCTATCTTTCACGACATTATGTGGTGTTCCAGAACAACAGACATGTCCATTTAAGCATAATACATAATCAGTAGCAGACATTACTACATGCAAATCATGCGAAATTAAAAGTATTCCACATTTCATTTTGTCTGAAATTTTTTTGATTAATTCATATAAGGCAATTTCACCTTTAAAATCGACACCCTGTACGGGTTCATCAAGAACTAATAATTCTGGTTGTTTAGAAATAGCTCTTGCTATCAAAACTCTTTGAAACTCTCCTCCAGATAAATTACTTAAACTTTTATTTTTTAAATGTTCAACGCCTGTTAAATTTAAAGCAATATTAATTTGATCTTGGGTCAATTCTTCTGTCAAAGTCATGAAATCAGATACTCTAACTGGCAAGGTCCAATCTATTGAAATTTTTTGAGGCACATATCCAATTTTATTAGTGTATGTTTTAACTTTGCCGTCTATCTTTTTATATATTCCTAGTGCAATTTTTGCTGTTGTTGATTTTCCAGAACCATTTGGACCTATCAACGTAACTATTTCACCTTGTTTAACTTCAAATGAAACTCCTTTAACTAAAGATTTGTCATTTATAGAAATGCCAGCATTTTCAACCTTAAGTAGTACCTTATTTTTATTTTCCATAATTTAATTCTTGACCTTAAATATGTTATATTATAACAAACGTTATATTATAACACTATGATAAACAAATTTTTAAAGCTTACAATTACTTTATTTTTTGCATTTACACTTAATTTTTCTGCTAATGCAGATATTAAAGTTGTGGCTTCTATTAAACCTATACATTCATTAGCAAGTTATTTGATGGATGGAGTTGGTAAACCAGATTTAATTGTAGATGGCTATAATTCTCCACATGGATTTGCATTAAAACCATCGCACGCTAAAATGTTGCAAAATGCTGACTTAGTATTTTGGGTTGGTGAAGACTTAGAAAATTTTTTAGAGAAACCATTAAAATCAATAGCAAAAAAAGCTGAAAAAATAGAACTAATGGAAATTAAGGGATTAAAAAAACTAGAATTTAGAGAAAGAAATATATTCGAAGGCCATGATGATCATGGACATGGACATAAAGAAGATAAACACGATGATCACAAAGAACATGGACATAAAGAAGATAAACACGATGATCACAAAGAACATGGACATAAAGAAGATAAACACGATGATCATCAAGGACATGCTCATGGTGAACATGATCCACACATTTGGCTAGATCCAATGAACGCGAAAGTAATTTTAAGTGAAATGACAGAGCATCTTATTGAGAATGACCAAGAAAATGCATCTAAATATAAAGCTAATTTAAAAAAAGCACACAAAGAGTTAGACAAACTAACAAAAAAAGTAAAATCTGAGTTAAATAAAGATTTCAAATCAATTGTTTTTCATGACGCCTACCAGTATTTCGAAAAAAGATTTGATGTTAATGTTTTAGGAGCTTTTACAGTGAATACGGATGTATTACCTGGTGCAGAACAATTATCTGAAATAAGAGAAGTAATTGAACATGAAAATGTAAGTTGTGTATTTTCTGAACCTCAATTTAACCCGAATATAATCAAAGCGGTAGCAAAAGATACAAACATTAAGACTGGTGTTATAGATCCTTTAGGAGCAACTCTAAATCCAGGAAAAAAATTGTATTTTGATTTAATCAGAAATATGTCTAAATCTTTTAAAGGTTGTTAAGTTTAATAATTTTAACATTAACTAAAATTTTTGTTATCTTCATTAATTGCTTCTTTAAGTCTTTTCAAATAATCGGGAATAGCACTTTTAACTCTGCTCCATGTAGGTATGAACGGCGTATCCATAGGACTTTTTAAAAAAGAATCGCCGGCCTTCATTATATTTAAAGCAAATAACTCTACTGTTTTTTCCTCAGTATGAGAATCAAATTTAAAACCATTCATCTCAGCATCACTTCTATAGATATCAATTAAATCTAATGCATATCGATAATATGTAGCTTTTAAAGATCTAAAAGTTTCAGGGCTAAAAGTATTTCCTTGTGTTGCTAGTTTTCTAATTAAAGTTTTAATAATATCTAAAGACATTCTTGATAATCCTTTGTTTTCATTGTTTGCTGACAAGTCCTGATGTTTGTGATCATATTTGTCAGCTAGATCAACTTGGCAAATATTTTGGGGAGAAAAATTTCTTTGCATTTCTGATAGAATACCAACTTCAATACCCCAGTCTGATGATATTCTAAGCTCTGGCAAAACATTTCTTCTAAAGGAAAACTCTCCTGCGAGAGGGTATTTGAATGATTTCATAAATTCTAAATAATCACTTCTTCCAATAGTTTTTTCTAGAGCAGTTAATAAAGGAAATACAAGTAATCTAGCAACACGACCATTCATTTTTCCATTAGCTATTCTTGGGTAATATCCCTTACAAAACTCAAAATTAAAAAAAGGATTTACAACAGGATAAAATAACTTTGCTAACATTCTTCTATCGTAAGTTTTAATATCACAATCGTGAAGAGCAACAGATCTAGCTTCATCTCTTGCAATACACATGCCAAGACAATACCAAACATTTCTTCCCTTTCCCGTTTCACTCGGTGCTAAACCTTTCTCTTTAAGTTCTTCATGTAATTTTTTTAATTTAGGTCCATCATTCCATAAGATTGTAAAAGGTGTATTTAAATTTTTAAAAAATTTCCAAGCCATGATAGCCTCTGATTTTGTAGCCTTATCTAAACCAATAATGATATGGTTAAGATATTTTGTTTCTCCAATTTGTTTTACAATATTAGGTAATGCATCTCCTTTTAGTTCAGAATATAGACTTGGTAAAATTAATTCCATTTTTCTTTCTTTGGAAAATTTTAATAATTCTTTTTCTATATCAGCTGTAGTTTTAGTCCCAAAATCGTGAAGATTTGAAATTATTCCATTTTGAGAAAAGTCACCCATAACAAAACCTATTCCTTTTATTCTATTTTTTCTAGTGCCAATTTGACAACCTCAACCCACCCCTCTGGTGCAGTTTGTTTTGATATTATCAAATTTTTAATTTGTAGATCTTTATTTATAAACTTATCATTTTTTACCAAACATGGTATATCTGAAATTTTTAGCATTTCTATGTCGTTATGATTATCACCTACAGCTATGGTTTTTGGTTTAGATTTAAATTTATTTTGAAGCATAAAAATTATTTTCTTCATGGCATCAGCTTTATTAATTTTATCACCTAAATTTAAAACCCTTCCTCCATCTTTAAAATCTAAACCAATTTTTAATAAAATATTTTTTAAACGTAATTTTTCCTCGTTATTTCCCTCAAATTTTATTGGTATTGTACATGTTCTCTTAAATAC
Source organism: uncultured Pelagibacteraceae bacterium (assembly GCA_902579605.1). GTDB lineage: Bacteria > Pseudomonadota > Alphaproteobacteria > Pelagibacterales > Pelagibacteraceae > Pelagilacustribacter. Next base: position 22,777 of record CACHHD010000007.1, on the reverse strand, counting down.
CTGTTTAAGCTTATTTTCTGGTAAACCAAATATTTGAATTTGTTCTGACATTGTAAGATTTGAAATAACTTTACATTTAGATTTTAAATCTTGATTTATATTTTTATCAAAAATATTTTGAATTTCGTGAACATTTTTAGCTAGCATAATTTTGTCTGGAAATTCGCTACTTAAATAATTTAGGTTATGAATAATTGATCCATTTTCACTAATAAATGGAAATTTAAAGTTAGCTTCATAATTAAATTCTATTATTTCATCCTCGGTTTTACTAGAATTTGGTATAATTATAATATTTTTATTTTTTAACTCGTTTAGGAAAATTTTAATACCATCAAACTTAAAAGTATCTCTATTTAAAAGTGTTCCATCTAGATCTGTAAATATTAAAATGGAAGTATTTGAGTACATTTAAATATTTTAACACAAAAATAGTAAGATTATACTTCTATAACTAAAGTATCTTTTGAACCACCGCCTTGTGAACTATTAACTATAGTGCTTCCTTTCCGAAGCGCTACTCTAGTCAGGCCACCAGTTGTAACCCATGAAGTTTTACCACTAAGAACGAACGGTCTTAAATCTAGATGTCTAGGTTCAATGGAGTTTTCTGAAATTGTAGGTGTAGTCGATAAAACTTCAAGTGGTTGAGCTATGTAACCTTTTGGATCTTTATTAATTTTTCTTATAAAACCGTTTTTTTCTTTTATTGAAGCTTTAGGTCCTATCATAATACCATTTCCTCCAGATCCGTTTGTTGGTTTTACTACAAGTTTTGAAATATTCTGTAAAACATGCTCTCTTTCTAATTTATTTCTACATAAAAAAGTTTCAACTTGATTTATTTTTGGGTCTTCATTCAAATAAAATTTAATCATGTCACCAACATAAGAATAAATAGCTTTGTCGTCTGCAATTCCTGTTCCAGGAGCATTGACTATACCCACGTTTCCTTTGATCCAAGATTTAAAGAGACCCGCTACACCTAAAAGTGATTTTTTATAAAAAACTTTTGGATCAAGAAAATTGTCGTCTATTCTTCTATAAATACAATCCACCTTTAAAGGGCCTTTAACCGTTTTCATGTAAACATAATCTTTTTCGACAAATAAATCTTTCCCTTCAACTAAAGCAATACCCATTTGATCGGCTAAAAATTCATGTTCAAAATAAGCGGAGTTATATACTCCTGGTGTAAGTAAAACCATATGAGGATTCTTAGTTTTTTTTGGCACACATTCTTGCATGCAATTGTAGAGTTTATTTGGATATTGATGAATGGAAGAAACCTTATGTCTCGTAAATAATTCTGGAAAAACATCTCTCATCACCATACGATTTTCAAGCATGTAAGATACACCTGATGGAACTCTAAGATTATCCTCTAAGACTAAAAATTCTCCATCTTTATTTTTAATTAAGTCAACGCCTGATATATTAGACCAAGCTTTGTGTTTAGGTGAAAATCCTTCGCATTGTTTTAAATAATATGGAGATTTAAAAACCAACTCCTCAGGAATTAATTTTTCCTTAAAGATTTTTTTTTCATTATACACATCATCTATAAAAAGATTGAGTGCCTTTACTCTTTGTAATAATCCCTTCGAAACTTTATTCCATTCTTTTTTTTCTATTATTCTTGGGATGATATCTAAAGGCCATTTTTTTTCATCTTGTATTTTGTCTGCCGAATAAACTTTAAAATTTATACCTCTCGCATTTATAGTGCTTTGACAGTTTTTCTCAATTTCATTTAATTTTTTTATTCCATATCTTTCCAAGATACCTGATATGGTTTTAGCTTGTTTTCTTAGCTTATTGTCTAAGTTAAAATACTCATCATAAGACTTGCTAGAATTATATTTTTTCCATATATCAACCATTAGCTGAAATTATTAATTATTTAGGTAATTAATCAAATGCAAGAAAGAGATGTCTGACATGTGTTATTTGGGTTATCTAAAATAGATTAAATATTTTAAAAAATAATATGACTTATTGTGTGGGTATAAAAACAAATGAAGGGGTAGTTTTGGCATCGGACTCAAGAACTAATGCTGGCCTAGATAACGTCAATATTTACTCAAAAATGTTGACTTATGACGTAGGAGATAGAACAATAATTGTAGTAACATCTGGAAATTTAGCTACCTCTCAAGCGGTTTTTAAATCACTAGAAAAAGACATAAAAAATAAAGATAGCTCGTTAAGTTTGAATACTTGTAAAGATTTTGAACAGATTGCATCATATATTGGAAAACTAAATGTTAAACACTCATCTCCTGATGGAGTAAATACGGATAGTCTAGTATTGGGATCTACTTTTATTATTGGAGGACAGATAAGAGGACAACAACTAGAACTATACATGGTTTATCCTCAAGGTAACTATATTAGACCTGCTGATAGTAAGCCTTACTTAGTAATAGGTGAAGTTAAGTATGGCAAACCTATTTTAGATAGAGTAATAACTCCAAACGTTTCTATTGGAGATGCATCAAGGTGTGCATTAATTTCTATGGACTCAACTCTTAAAAGCGATCTTACAGTTGGTCCACCTATTGATATTGCTGTTTATAAAAAAGATGAAAAAAAAATTTCTTATTTAAAATGTCTAAATACTAGTGATGATGATTACTCAAAAGTTTGTAACCAATGGTCAGATAAAGTTTTACAAGTTTTTGACACGTTTCCAAAATTTGACTGGGAAAAATAAGTAAATTTATAAATTAATCTCCGATATAATGTAGATTAATTTTTCTTTGATGTTTTTCAATTCTATGTTCAAATAAAAAAAGACCTTGCCAAGTACCTAATACTAAATTAGAATTTTTAATAGATAAACAAAGATGTGTTGAAGTTAAAATTGTTTTTAAATGTGCCGGCATATCATCTTTACCCTCCATTTTATGAATATAGCTGTTATCCATTGGTACTAATCTATCAAAAAAATTTAGTATATCTTTTTGTACATCAGAGTCTGCATTTTCTTGAACAATAATTGATGCGCTAGTATGTAAAATATTAATATTTAATATTCCTTTATTGAAATCTTCACGCTTTATCCATTGTTGAACACTTGAAGTAAAATTATAAAGATTTCTACCTTTTGTTTTGATTTCCAGCTGGTGAAACTTTTGTATCATGATTATTTAATATCACCGATATAAGTACCAAGAGAAAGTGCGGTTTCAACTAAAGGATCATTTCTTTTAACATTTCTATAAGTTTTTATACCTTTATCTATAGGGACATCTACTACTCTTCTATTATTCCATGCAACCATTCGATTAAAATTTTTTTTAGCTAATAAGTCAACCGCATAAACTCCGAACGCACTTGCTAATATTCTGTCATTTGCAGTTGGTGGAGCTCCCCTTTGCACATGCCCTAGTGTAGTTACTCTACACTCAATATCAGTTTTTTTCATTATTTCAGAAGCTATGTATTCTCCTATCCCACCCAATCTTTTTTCATCATTAATGTATTTTTGTATTACTTTTAATCCATTTTCTTTTTTTACTGCTTCCGCTACGATTATTAAAGAGTGTTGAATTTTATTCTCTTTCATCTCGTTAAGTTTGTTAATTATTCCTTTTATTGAGTATTTTATTTCAGGTATTAAAATTACATCAGCTCCACCTGCTATACCTGCATTTAAAGCAATGTGGCCGGCGTCTCTTCCCATTACCTCTAATATCATTGACCTTCTATGACTTGCAGCAGTTGATTGTAAATTATCTAAAGCTTGAGTGGCAACATCAATTGCTGTATGAAAGCCAATAGAATTTTCTGTAGCCCCCACATCATTATCAATAGTTTTTGGAATTGCTACGATATTCATTTTTCCTTTCATTGCTAACTTTTTTAATATTCTCATACTTCCATCTCCACCAATAATTATTAAACCGTCAAGACTTAAAGATTTGTAACCCTCAATAATAAGTTTTGATGTGTCTATGATTTTTCCTTTTTTTTGAAATTTAAAAGGATTGTCTTTGTTATTGGATCCTAAAAAAGTACCACCTTGTCTTAATAAATAGCCTTTAAAAATATTTCTAGTTAATTTCTGTACGTCTGGAGGTCTTTTGGCTAAACCAATAGTTCCATCTCTAATACCATAAACATCCATATTGTATTTAGTCTTAGCCCTGAAAAAAATTGATCTTATTGCTGCGTTCAGCCCCCCACAATCGCCTCCACTTGTCAAAATTCCGATTTTTTTAATTTTGCTCATTATGAAATTTATTTATTAAGGAATCATGATAATATAACATATCTTATTAAAATAATGGAAAAAAAAGCAAAAATTATTGCAACTATAGGTCCAGCAATATCATCTTCTAGTAAAATTAAAAAACTAATTACACTTGGCGTAGATGCATTTAGAATAAATTTTAGTCACGAAACGAAAGAACTAAGAAAAATAGTTAACATAATAAGAAAATTAGAAAAAAAAACAAATAAGAAAATTTCTTTAATTGCAGACTTGCAGGGTATAAAATTAAGGATAGGTAAGATTAAAAATAATCTTGCATTTGTAAAGAAAAACCAAAAATTTATTTTTGATCTAAGTAAAAAAGAAGGAAATTCATTAAGGGTTAATTTACCTTATCCTATTATAATTAAGAAAATTAAGAAAAATAACATTGTTTTATTAGATGATGGAAAATTTGCTTTTAAAGTTATCAAAAAATCAATTAATTCAATTACAACAAAATGTTTGAGTCAAAATTGTAAGTTAAAAAGTAACAAAAGTTTCCATGTGTCTAAACTATCTTTGCCTTTTAATAACTTAACCGCAAAAGATAAAAAAGATATTAAAATTGCAAAAACAATAGGATGTAATTGGATAGCATTATCTTATCTTCAAAATTCGAAATTAATTCATCAAACAAGAAAATTAATTACAAAAGATATTGGTATAATCTCAAAAATTGAGAATAGAGTTGCTTTAAATAATATTGATGAAATTATCAAAGCCACTGACGCCGTAATGATAGCTAGAGGTGATTTAGCTTTAGATGTAGGACATAGCGAAGTTCCTAAAATACAATTATCTTTAATTAAAAAATGCAATAGGTTTTCAAAATCAGTGATCGTGGCAACACAGATGTTAGAAAGTATGATAGAAAATTTTACACCAACCAGAGCCGAAATTAACGATATCGCTACTGCAATTTTCCAAGGGGCAGATACCGTGATGTTATCTGCAGAAACTGCCGTAGGTAAGTATCCAATACAATCTGTTAAAACCATGTTTAAAACTATTATTTCAACAGAAAAATATAAGAGGGATCATATTGAAGACTTTAAAAATTCTATTGAAACAAAAACAGATCCTATTAAATCCATAGTTCTATCAGTAAAGGATTTGGCATACAATCCATCAGTAAAGGCTATAATAGCATTTTCAAATTCTGGTAAAACTGCTAAATTAGTTTCGGCAGTAAGACCCAGCGTAAAAATAATAACTATATCTCCAAATATAAATATAAGTAGACAAATGTCATTATTATGGGGTGTTCAATCTATAAAAAGTAAAGATGCTAGAGGATGGAAAGACATGATGAATATATCTAAACAAATAATAAAAAAAGATAAATCTATTAAAAAGAATGATTATGTTGTTATTACTGCAGGTTTGCCTTTTGGTAATGCTGCTATGACTAATATGATAAGACTTTATAAAGTTGGAACATAATGGAAGAAAAATATTCTATTAATGAAATTTTAAATGCGGTAAATGAAATAAATGAAGTTAAGGTCAATACCCAAATAAAACCGAACAATAGAATCGATAATAGCGATATCCCTGCAAATACACTTAGGTTAATTGAACAAGCAGAAAAATCAAAAGACTAAATTAGTCCCGCAATTTGAATAGAAGTATCGCACATTCTATTAGAAAATCCCCATTCGTTATCATACCAAGAAAGGACTCTACTAAATTTTCCTTTAACTACTTGTGTTTGGGTTACATCAAAAATTGAGCTATGTGGATTATGGTTAAAATCTTTTGAAACTAAAGGTTTCTGATTAACATCTAGAATTCCTTTAAGCTCACCTTTAGCCGCTTTAATCATTGCATCATTGATTATCTCAGGTGTTACATCTTTTTCTGTGACCAAAGTCAAGTCTATTAGTGAAACGTTAGGTGTAGGAACTCTAATTGCAGTTCCATCTAATTTTCCTTTTAAACTTGGTAAAACTAAACTCATAGCTTTTGCTGCACCAGTTGAGGTTGGAATCATAGCTCCCTCTGTAGACCTAGCTCTTCTCAAATCTTTATGTAGTGTATCTAAAAGTTTCTGATCTCCTGTATAACTGTGTATTGTTGTCATATAGCCATAATTTATTCCAAAATTTTTTTCCAGAACCATTGCGACTGGGGCTAAACAATTTGTAGTGCAAGAACCATTTGAAATTATATTGTGGTCTTTTTTTAATTCTTTGCTATTCACGCCTTGAACGACAGTAAAATCAACCTCTTTTCCAGGCGCTGATATAATAACTTTTTTTGCTCCACCTTTTAGATGTTTTTCAGAAGTTTTTTTATCAAGAAAGATTCCGGTACACTCTAAAATTATATCTGCTCCAGCTTTTCCCCACGGAATATTTTCCGGGTCTCTCTCTGAAAAAACTTTAATATTTTGATTAGAAATTTTAAATCCATCTTTTGATGTAGTAACTTCATCATTGATAATACCATGGGTACTATCATATTTAATTAAGTGAGCATTCGTTTCAATAGAGCCTAGATCATTAATTGCAACTACTTGAATCTTATCTTTATAATTTTCAAGAATAGCCCTTAATATAAGTCTACCAATTCTTCCGAAGCCATTTATTCCTACTTTAATCATAAAATTTATACGTACCTAAATACAACAATAAAATAACCAACGCAAATTATAGACGCTATCCACAGTAAACTGCCGACTAATCCGAGCCAAGCTAAATGAATAAACGCACTCCCTAGCAAAGAAACAAATAATCTGTCACCTCTAGTTGTGTCTAAACCTAAAATACCTTTTCGAGGGGAGCCACCTGGCACTTTTTTTTCCCAAATAAGCATTACTATTATACATAATGCTATAAAAATGAAAAAAGCGGCTGTTTGCCATGTCCAAGCCATCCATGAAAATAAATCAAAATCAAAAAAACCTTTTTCTTTTGCTTTACCAACTTCACCCCATGTAGCAGCGTATAATTTTGTAAACATTAAACTCTTCCCATCGCAAATCCTTTGGCAATATAATTTTTAACGAAGTAAATTACAATAGCTCCAGGAATAATTGTTAAAGTTCCTGCTGCAGCTAATAAACCAAGCTCGTAGCCTGAGGTACTTGCAGTTCTTGTCATAGTAGCCGCAATCGGTTTTGCGGCTGTAGCCGTTAGCGTTTTAGCTAATAAAAGTTCAACCCATGAAAACATAAAACAGAAAAACATAGTTATTCCTATTCCTGCAGCGATTGTTGGAACAAAAATTTTAAAGAAAAACCTACCAAAAGAATACCCATCTACATAGGCTGTTTCGTCTAGCTCTTTAGGTACTGCAGACATAAATCCTTCTAATATCCAAACTGCTAAAGGTATATTAAATAAACAATGTGATAGAGCAACTGCTATATGGGTATCAAACAAATTTACTGAAGAATAAAATTGAAAAAACGGCAAAGCAAAAACTGCAGGGGGTGCCATTCTGTTAGTCAATAACCAGAAGAACAAATGCTTATCGCCTAAAAACTTATATCTAGAAAATGCATAAGCGGCTGGTAAAGCTGCTGCTACTGAAATAACAGTATTAAATACTGTATATGTAATAGAATTTATATAACCCATGTACCAAGTGCTGTCTGTAAATATTTTAACATAATTTTCTGTAGTAAATTTTTGTGGCCATAACGAATAAGTATTTATTATTTCTGTTGTTGTTTTAAATGACATATTAATCAACCAATAAATCGGTAGCATTAAAAAAATTATATATAGTGTGGGTACTAACCATTTATATTTTTTCATGACTGTGCCTCATTTTTCATCATTAAATTATAAAATACCCAACAAACTAAAAGTACTATAAAGAAATATATTAACGACATTGCAGCTGCTGGTCCTAAATCAAATTGACCCAAAGCCATTTTAACTAAGTCAATAGATAAAAATGCTGTAGTATTTCCTGGCCCACCTCCTGTTAGTACAAACGGCTCAGTGTAAATCATAAAACTATCCATAAATCTTAATAAAATTGCTAAAGTTAAAACCTTTTTCATTTTTGGTAATTCAATATATCTAAAAGTTGCCCATCTACTAGCACCATCAATTTCTGCAGCTTGATAGTACGCAGGCTGAATTGAATTAAGACCTGCATAAGACAAAAGAACAACTAAAGATGTCCAATGCCAAACATCCATTAAAATTGTTGTGAACCATGCATCACCAGGTTGTTGGGTAAAGTTATAATCAAAACCCATTGCATTTAATGAGTGACCAAGAAAACCAATATCTGGGAGTGCAAAGATATTCCACATTGCTCCAACAACATTCCAAGGAATTAGAAGCGGCATAGACATTAAAATCAAACAAACTGGTACACCCCATCCTTTTTTTGGCATTGTAAGTGCAATAGCAATTCCTAAAGGTATTTGGATTAAAAGTATTATAAAAGTAAAAGCAAATTGCCTTCCTAATGAAGCATGAAATCTTTCGGATAACAAGATTTGTTTAAACCACCTTGTACCTTCCCAAGCAAATACATTGTTACCAAAAGTTTCTTGAAATGAATAATTTACAACTGTCATCAAGGGAATAGCTGCATTAAATGCAACAAGAACGAATACGGGAATTACAAAATACCAAGCTTTTTGATTAATAGTTTTATTCATTATTCTATAATCCAGTTATCTCCATAAACATAAGTATATTTTTGGTTGAAAGTTATATGAGCGCTTCCAATTGGAATTTCAGTAGAGGCGTTGGATAATATTTTAATATTACCCCCATTACATTCTGTATCAACAATTTTATGTCTTCCAGTATTACTTACTCTTTTAATTTTAACAGGAATCCCATCTTTTGAAAAATTTATAAATTCAGGTCTTATACCTATCTGAGTTTTACTAAAATTTGATTTTTTTATAGCTTTGTGACTTTGTATTTTTTGACCACTGAAATTTATTTCACCATTTTTAATTTCACAAGGAAGTATATTCATTCCAGGTGATCCAATAAAATGTCCAACAAAAGTATGTTTGGGTTTCTCAAATAATTCAACAGGAGTTCCAGTTTGAACGATTTGACCTTCATGCATGACTACAACCTGATCTGCAAATGTTAAGGCTTCCGTTTGATCATGTGTCACATAAATCATAGTTCGATTAATTTTTTGATGTAATTCTTTTAATTTAGATCTTAAAACCCACTTTAAATGTGGGTCTATAACAGTTAATGGTTCATCAAACATAATTACGTTTACGTCTGATCTAACAAGTCCTCTACCTAATGAAATTTTTTGCTTTCCATCAGCTGTTAAACCTGATGCTCTGTTATTTAATGTAGACGTCAATTCAAGCATCTGAGCAATTTCTTTAACTTTTAATGCGACTTCTGAGTCTGAAAGACCTCTATTTTTTAATGGAAAAGCTAAATTATCGTAAACTGACATGGTGTCATAAATAACTGGGAACTGAAATATTTGAGCAATATCTCGTTCAACGGGGTTAAGTAATGTCATATCTTTATCATTAAATAAAACACTGCCCTTTGTTGGTTTTAATAAGCCTGAAACAATATTTAATAAAGTTGTCTTTCCACAACCAGATGGACCCAATAATGCGTAAGCACCTCCGTCTTTCCAATCAATATTAACATCTCTTAAAGCCCAATCAGAATCGTTATTTTGTTTTTCTAAATAACTATGACTTAAATCTTTTAATGTAATTTTAGCCATTGTTTACCAATCTGTTATTTTGATCAAAATATAAAAACTCATCCGTGTTCATGTATAGTTTAGTATCTTCTCCAACATTTTTTTGTTGTGTACCATTAGACAATGAAACCCAGTTTAAATTTCCGTTGGTAAAGTGTATTAAGCTTTCTGATCCACTAAGTTCAGAAATTTGAACTTTACCGTTAATTTCAACTGAATTATTTCCTTCTTTATAAGTAGTAATATTATGGGGTCTTATACCTATTTTATAAGTGCCGTCTTTAATTTTTGCTGATGATTTCCATTGAACATTATTATCTGTAAATTTATAATTATCTCCTCTTTTTGTGATTTCAGCTATATTCATTGGAGGATCACTAAAAACTTTAGCTGAAATTAAATTTTCAGGCTTATTATAAACCTCTAGAGTTTTACCATACTGAATAACTTTGCCTTCTAATAATGTTGCTGTATTTCCACCTATCATTAATGCATCTGATGGCTCTGTTGTTGCATAAACAACAATACAATCTCTATCTTCAAATAATTTTGGTAATTCTTCTCTTAATTCCTCTCTAAGCTTAAAGTCTAAATTTGCAAGAGGTTCGTCTAATAAAATTAGGTCTGAGTCCTTAACTAAAGCTCTAGCAAGAGCAGTTCTTTGTTGTTGTCCGCCTGATAATTCATCAGGTTTTTTATTTAACATTGCTGATAATTTTAAAAGTTCAGCCACCTTTCCTACTCTTTGTTTAATTTCATCATCTTTAACTCCCGTTATTGCTAACGGAGAAGCAATATTTTCATAAACCGTATAATTTGGATAATTAATAAATTGCTGATAAACCATAGAACAATTTCTTTTTTGTACTTTCATATCTGTAACATTTTTTCCATCAAACCATATCTCACCTGAGGTTGGTTTATCTAAGCCTGCCATTATTTGCATTAAAGTTGTCTTCCCAGCTAGTGTAGAACCGAGTAATACATTTATTGTATTTTTTTCTAATTTTAGACTTGTAGGGTGAATATGAGTATCTATTCCAACTTTTTTTTCTACATTTTTTAATTCTAGACTCATAATTTAAAATTTAGTTTTAAAAAAAGGGGGCAGCAAGTGCCCCCTTTTCAATTTAGATTAACCTCTTACTATTTCCAAGCCTTAGCGTACGGAACAGTTTTTCCTTGAGGTTTCTCATCACGTTTAGCTTTTGGTGAACCTTTCTTATTTAACCAAAAAGAAGCTTCTCTTGGTTTGTTAAGTCTTGGTCCACATCCACCGTATGCATTGCTACCTTTATCAGCAGCTTCCATACGAGACATTACTAAGTCCATCTCTTCTGCAAGACGATCCATAGCTTGTTGTGGAGTAAACGCACCTGAGTTTACATCTCCAATTTGTTGCCACCAGATTTGTGCTAGTTTCGGATAATCCGGAACGTTTACACCTGTTGGTGACCAAATATTTCTGTTGTTTGATCTGTAGAACTCAACAAGTCCACCAAGTGCTGGTGCTCTTTCTGTGAAAGATTTATGGTCTATTGAACTATCTCTAATGATAGTTAAACCTACGTGACTTTTTTTAAGGTCTACTGTTTTTGATACAACAAATTGAGCGTACAACCATGCAGCTTTTCTATTTTTAACTGGTGTAGACTTAAATAAAGTCCATGATCCAGCATCTTGATATCCAAGCTTCATGCCTTCTTCCCAATAAGGTCCTTTTGGTGATGGACCCATTCTCCATAACGGCATACCTTTAGCATCAACAACTTTATTGTTAGGATTTTTTCCTACTAAAGAAGCTGTGAACGCTGTGTACCAGAAAATTTGCTGAGCAACGTTTCCAGAAGATAGTGACGGTAAAGACTGGTAGAAGTCCATAGCCGCAGCACCTGGAGGAGCATAGTTTCTTAACCACTCATCCCATTTTCTGATTGCGTATACAGCAGCAGGACCATTAGCAGCTCCACCTCTTGTTACTGAAGCTCCAACAGGGTTACAAGAACCTTTTTCCATTCTTATTCCCCACTCGTCCACTGGTATTCCATTAGGTTTTCCAACATCACCTGCTCCAGCCATTGATAACCACGCGTCAGTCATTCTCCAACCTAAGTCAGGAGCTCTTTTACCGTAGTCCATGTGACCGTAAATTCTAACACCGTCAATATTTTTCACATCTTCAGAAAAATATTTAGCGATATCTTCATAAGCAGACCAATTTAAAGGTACACCTAAATCGTATCCGTATTTGGCTTTAAAACCTTTTTTGATTTCAGGTCTGTCAAACCAATCTTTTCTAAACCAATAAAGGTTAGCGAATTGTTGGTCTGGCATTTGGTATAAGTCGCCATCTGGACCTGTAGTAAACTGTTTGCCAATGAAATCGTCTAAGTCTAAAGTTGGTAAAGTAACATCTTTACCTTCTCCAGCCATCCATTTAGTTAAGTTTACAGCTTGTTGCATTCTAGCGTGAGTACCAATCAAATCTGAATCATTGATGTATGCATCGTAAATACTTACGTTAGTTTGCATCTGTGTTTGTACTGCCATTACTACGTCACCTTCTCCAAGTAACTGGTGATTTACTTTAATTCCAGTTATTTCTTCAAAAGCTTTTGTTAGAACTTTTGACTCATACTCGTGAGTAGGAATAGTTTCTGATAATACTTTTATAGACATTCCTTTGAATGGCTTTGCAGCATCGTGAAACCATTGTAGTTCTTTCTCTCTTTCTTTTGAAGAAAGTGTTGAAAGACTAAACTCACCATTAGACCATTTCTTAATTGCAGCCATATGACCGTCTGCAATAGCATTCGAAATAGTAAGTATAGAAAATGAAACAGCAACAGCTATTATTGTTTTCAATGTTTTAAACATTAATTCCCCTCTGTTGTTTGTTAATTTATTAATTGAAACAAAATAGAACTTATTTGTACAGACTTAATTCTTAAAATTTATGCAACTATAAATTGATTTAATTAATGAGTGCTCTTTTAATAGCTTTTGACCAACCTAATAGAAGTGATTTTCTGTCGCTGTTTTTCATCTTAGGGGTAAATTTTTTCTCTAGACTCCAGTTTTTAGATATATCTTTTAAAGATTTATAAGCTCCAATTTTTAATCCAGCCATGAAAGCCGCACCTAATGCTGTAGTCTCATGAACCTTAGGTCTGTAAACTTTTACGTTAACTACATCAGATAAAAATTGAGAAAACCAATTATTCATAACCATTCCCCCATCTACTTTAACCGTTCTCGGCCTTAATCCATCATGTTTCATTGCTTCAAACAAATCATAAGTTTGATAGGCAACGGACTCTATTGTAGCTCTTACGATTTCTTTGGGACCTGTATCTCTTGTTAAACCACTTAAAACACCTCTTGATTGCTGATTCCAATAAGGTGCGCCCATACCAGTGAATGCTGGAACTAAATATACATCTCTATTATCTTTTAAAGACTTTAAAATCTTTTCTGTTTCAAAAGCTTTCTTAAAAAATTTCATTCTATCTCTTAACCACTGAACACCAGCTCCAGCAATAAAAATAGAACCTTCCATAGCATAAGTGGTCTTGCCGTTAAGTCTATAACCAATAGTAGTGAGTAACCTATTTTTAGAATAAATCTTTTTATAACCAGTATTTAACAATACAAAAGCACCTGTCCCGTAAGTACTTTTTAATGAACCAGGTTCAAAACAACATTGGCCTATTGAAGCAGACTGTTGATCACCAACAACTCCAGTTATAGGAATAGACACACCGGTAATTGATGAATGTGTATAACCGTAATCATCAGCACAATTTTTTACCTCTGGAAGAATATGTTTTTTTATTTTTAAAATTTTAAGGATAGTATCGTCCCACTTGTTTGTAGAAATATTAAAAATCATAGTTCTACTTGCATTAGTTGCATCAGTTGCATGAACTTGTCCTTTTGTGAGCCTCCAAATTAAAAAGCTATCAATAGTGCCAAAAAGAAGTTGTTTCTTATTCATTAGTTTTCTAGCTTGTGAAATATTATCTAAAATCCATTTGATTTTTGTACCTGAAAAATAAGAGTCAATTGGTAGGCCTGTTTTGTTAAAAATAAGAGTTTCTTTATTTTGTTTTTTTAATTTTTTACAATATTCTGCTTGCCTACGATCTTGCCAGACTATAGCTTTATAAACTGTTTTACCTGTTTTTTTATCCCATAAAACTGTTGTCTCTCTTTGGTTAGTAATTCCAATTGCTAAAACTTTTCCACGTAATTTTTTAGCCTTTAAAATAACATCTTTTAAAACTTTTTTAGTAGTGTTCCAAATTTCTTCTGGGTTATGCTCTACCCATCCACTTTTCGGAAAATACTGCGTAAATTCTTTTTGAGATAAAAACACTGGTTTACCTTTTAAATCAAATAGTATTGCTCTATTTGAAGTGGTTCCAGCATCTATAGAAATAATAAATTTTTTCATTATCTAAAAGCTTCCCAATCGAGCTCAAGTTTTTTATCTTCTACTATTGCATTTATCATAGCTAACATTAATGGTAATTTTTTTTTATCAAAATCTTCATTTACCTTCTTTGCTATTTCTTTTGCTAAATCAGCTCCCTCAACCGTTACTTTTTCCATTTTCATTTTTTTAGCTTTAGAAAAAGTTAATCCTTCTCCAATATAAGATCCCATTTTTGCATTTCTTCCACCACCAGAACTAACATATAAATCACCTAACCCAGCTAGACCTTTTACTGTTTCTTTTTTTCCTTTTAGGTGTTCAACGAATACTTCCATTTCATAAATAGATTGTTTTATTAGTGCTGAGGATGTATTTAAATAATTTTTTTCTCTTGCATCATTTGAAATATCTTTACCACATAAACCTTTAGCAGCGCCAACTGCCATAGAAAAAATATTTTTTATTGCAGCTGAAACTTCTACACCATTTAAATCATCTGAAAATGAGGTGTGATAATAATCAGTGTTTAACATGTCTGCTATTTTTTTGGCAGTTTGCAGATCTTCGTTAGCTATAACAACGCTACTATGAACTCTATTAGCTAAACCAGCTGCAAGACAAGGGCCACCAACTGCAGATATATTGATTTTATTTATTCCTTTATTTGCCATTAATCTTTTAAGTTTATCAACTAATAGTTCATAGTTATTATTATAAATACTTAGTCCTTTGGTAAGCATAAGTAATTTTGGAATTTTTCCACCCCCATAAATTGAACTTAATTGTTCTGATACCCATTCGATCCCCTTAGAGCTTATTGCTAAAACGATTAAATCGATTTTTTCATTAAATATTTCCTTAAATTTTTCAAATTTATATATTTTAATTTTCTTATCTATTTTTACATTTAATACCGGATGAAATTTTTCTTGATTATTTAAATTATCGATAAAATTATTTTCTAGATGTGTTCCTACGATACTTACTTCGTGATTATTATCTATACAAGGTAAAGCAAAAGCTGTACCCATTGCTCCAGCACCGATTATAACAATCTTTGACATATCTATTCTTTAAATAAAAGTTTTTTGAGCAAAATTAATATTGATATTAACTCAATTTTTCCAATAATCATAAATAATATTAAGAATAATTTTGTGCTATAAAAAAGATCAGCAAATCTTATATCCGTTATACCATATAGCGTTGAATTGGTGGTATTTGTTAGAGTGAGAATAGATAATTTAAAGGAACTTTCAAAACTTATGTTGTCTAAGACTAAAATACTAGACAAAATAAAAATACTGATAAAAAAAGATATAAAAATTAAGAAAGACAAATTAATAGTTTGATTATCAATTTTTTTTTCTGAATAAAAAATTGTGTTATTAAAAATATTATTTGGTCTCACAAGTCTTATAATTTCTGCCGCAGCTGTTTTTACCAATATGTAAATTCTTATAAATTTTATACCTGATGAGTTAGAAATCAGTGATCCTCCCATAATGCAAAGTAAAATGTAAATTATCGTGTTATCCACTGATTTAGTGAAAGATATTCCCGAATTACTTATACTGGTGACAATGTTGATTATAATTTCACTGATACTAGCGCTTTTAAAAGAGTAAAACATTGTAAGTGATAAAACTGATATTAGGATTATCAAAAATATATCTTCTTGATGAAAACTAATGAGCTTTTTTTTATTATAGAAGTTAAATATAAAAAATATATTAAACGTTGGTATTAAAAGAGCAATAGCAAGAATATAATGATTATCTTTTAAAAATATTTGACTCAAACTATTTGTAGGCAAAAACCCACCGTTAGAAATTATAGTCATTGATAGATTTAAGGAGTTAAATAATCTAGCATTTCCAATATTTAGTAAAATAAAAATTAAAACTGTTAGTAACGAATAAACTAAAAATATTTGAAGTATAGCATTTTTAGTGTTAGATTTTGAAAAAGACCCCATATTTCCTGTGTGAACTAAATGGTTTAATCTATAGTTATACTGATTATTTGAAAAAATAATTATTATAAAGACTAAAAAATATAAACCACCAATCCATTGTGAAGAAGATCTCCATAAAATCAATGTAGGATCTAAATATTTGATATTGTTAAAAATTGAGAAACCGGTAGAAGTAATACCTGAAAAACTCTCAAAAATTGAGTCGACAAAAGTAATTTGATAATTGCTTAAATAATATGGCAAAGAAATAAAAATAGACGAAACAATATAAACCAAAAAAATTAAGAATAATTGCTCGTAAAAATTAATTTTTTTTATTGAGCTTCTTCCAAAAAAATAAAAAAATGATCCTACTATGAGTGTAATTAAAAAAGTTATGGTGTAAGATTCTATACTTAAAAAATAATCAAAATAGGTTGAATAAAGAATATTTAAAAGTGATAACCCAGATAAAGGAAAAATAAAAAGACTTAAATAAAATAAAATTGCTTTGTAATTCATTGATATAAAATTATCTTTTAGAGCTTTTTTGTCTTTTTATTTCACTCTTAATTCTTTTGACTAAACTTCTATTGTTATCGAATAATAATTTAATATTAATTTTCCTATCTCTTTTAATTGAGAGGCTTCTAACATTTCGTAGCTCTATGTTGTCAGCTACAGCTGCGATTGGCCTTTTTCTTGAATTTAAATTTTTAATATTTACTATTGATTTATTTGAAATTACTTTTCCCTTCCATCTTCTGGGTCTAAACGGACTTATAGGAGTAATTGCTAACTTTCCAGAATTTAAAGATAAAATTGGTCCATTAACTGAGAGGTTATAGGCAGTGCTTCCAGCTGGTGTTGATACTAGAACTCCATCTCCTATAAGATTTTTAATAATTTGTTTTTTTCCAACTGAAATATTTAGTGAAGCTGTTTGTTTACTTTGTCTAAAAATTGAAATTTCATTAATTGCTATTAAATGTTTTTTTAAACCATTACCATAAGAACAGTTAACAGATAGACTGTTTATAATAGTTTTTTTAGATTTTAAAATTTTTTGCTCCAAAAAATTTATATTAGAATTATTCATTAAGAATCCATACGAACCGCAGTTAACACCATAAAAAGGTTTGTTAAATTTATAATATTTTTTAATATTCTTAAGCATAAATCCATCTCCGCCAAATACAATAATGACTGAGGATTTTTGTGGAGAAAAATCTCTAAATTTTTTGGCAAGTTTTTTTTTGATTTTTTGTGATTTTTTGTTTTTATCGTAAATAAAGTGAAACTTACTCATATTAGTGGTGCCCTCGGCCAGACTCGAACTGGCACTCCCAAAAGGGCAAGGATTTTAAGTCCTTTGTGTCTACCAATTTCACCACGAGGGCTTTAGTCATAATTTGTTGATATTGTTAATATATTAATACTCAAGAGTTTTAAAGAAATAAAAATAATTTATTTAAGCACTATCCTTTGACACTACCAGATGTTAGGCCACTAACCAAATATTTTTCAAAATATACAAATATAAAAAGTACTGGTAGAGTAACTATAACAGATCCAGCCATTAGATATTGGCGAGGAGTTTCTGCATCCCCACTCAAATATTGAATAGCCCTAGATAAAGTAAAAGATTTAGGATTATCTAAAAACATCAAAGAAAAAAGAAATTCATTCCATGCAATCATAAAAACATATAAAGCAACTGATGAAATCGCTGGTAAACTTAATGGAATAATAATTTTTAAAATAATACCAAACCAATTTTGGCCATCCATAATACCTGCATCTTCAATTTCTTTGGGAATGCTTTTAAAATAGCTTTGCAACATATAAATAGCTACTGGAAGAGTCGTAGCGGTATAAACTATCAATAGACCAAAAATTGAGTTTCTTAACCCTAGTTGACTAAATACAGTATATAATGGGATTACTAAAACTATAGCTGGAAACATATAGATAATTAAAATTGAAGTTGATAAAAAATTTTTACCGAAAAAATTTAACCTAGCAACTGCATAAGCTGCTGGAATTGCAAATAACAATGTGACAATAACTGTTCCAATAGAAACAGCCGAACTAATCAAAATATATCTACTAAAATTATAGGTTTCAAAAATTACAAAATAAGATTTAAATAATTCTGTCAAACTCTTAGAAAAGTCTAGACTAAAATCGAGTGGATTGACTAATAAAGCAATTTGAGTTTTGAAGCTTGTTACTAGCATGATATAAAATGGAAATAAAATAACAAAAGCAAAAAAAACAATGCCAAACAAAGTGATAAAATCAAAAATAATCTTTTCAGATATGAAATCTTCAGTTAAAGATTTTGTATTATATTTTTTTAATTTGTTTGTAAAAAATAATATTATCAAGAAAACTCCAAATATATACCAATATGGAGATGTTTCATTAAAGTAAAAATATAAAAATGAAAATAAAAATGATAATGAAAATATTTTCATTAAGTGATTAATTCTGTCTCCAATTAACACAAATAATAAAGATAAAATAATTCCATTAAAAAAAACTCCTGTGATATTAAGATTTGTAAAGTTTAAACCTTGAAGCGTGGACATGATTTTCCAAATTGACAAAATACATGTAAGAAAAAAAGATGAAATGACCAAAAATATTGTTATAGATTTAAATTTCATTTGCTTTTTTCCCAATTAATTTAAAATAAATTATCATAAATGCTAAAAGCAGCATAACTATAACAATAGAAACAGCTGAACCCATCCCAATATCTGAAACAGCAAACCCTTGCTGATAAACATTTATAGGTAACGTTCTTGTGCCGGATGCTCCGCCAGTTAATAAAAAAATATCTTCAAATTTATTAAAGTTCCAAATAAATCTAATCATAAACAAAATAGAGATTATCGCTGTAATTTGAGGAAGTGTAATATGTACAAATTTTTGAACTGGACTTGCTCCATCTACTTCGGCTGCTTCATACAAACTTTTTGGAATAGCTTGTAATCTGGCTAGGATGAATAGAAAAGCTAGAGGAAAATAACGCCAAATTTCAAAAAATATAACTGTCGTTAATGCCAGCCTCAATTTGAAATCAAATCCCAAGACGCTTATTGTAATATATTTTTGGCCTAATAAATTAATTGGTGACTCAATAATATTAAAATTTACCAATACAGCATTTAAAGTACCACTGTTAGGGTCTAGTAATAATGTCCATGTGTAAGCCAATGCAACAACAGGTCCTACATATGGAAAAAGAAGAATGCCACGCATATAAGATCGCCCTTGAATGTTTTGATTTACCAATTGCGCTGCTAAAATCCCAAAAATTATTGCACCCACTGTACCAAAAAAAGTGAAGTAAAATGTAGTTAAAAGTAAATCAATAAAATTATTTTCATAAAAAACTTTTTTAAAATTTTTTAGAGTAAAATTTGCTGTTAGTAATGGATTATCTGATTTTCCACTTAAAATTGGTTTTTGAGATTTTATTATTTCTTTTTTAATTTTTTCACCATCAATATTTTTTAATATTATTTCAAAATTTTCTTTATATTTCGCATCCCAATTTCCAAAGTCACAAATGATCTTTTTAGATTTAAAATTACACCTTGAGTCCAAATTTAATATTGAAATATTTTTAGGAAATTTATCTTGGAATTTAACATTTCTTATTTCTTGAATTAATGAACTATTTCTTAATTTATAAACAATTTTTAATTCTGACCCATCATCAGAAATAGATTTAACGATTTTTTTAGCTCTAGGTTCT
The DNA here is from genome assembly GCA_902579605.1 of uncultured Pelagibacteraceae bacterium. Taxonomy (GTDB): domain Bacteria; phylum Pseudomonadota; class Alphaproteobacteria; order Pelagibacterales; family Pelagibacteraceae; genus Pelagilacustribacter. The sequence continues at coordinate 2,682 of CACHHD010000007.1, read as the reverse complement.
GGAATTCTTATATCTTTTAACTCAATATCTTTAAAACTAATCCAAATATTTGCAAATACTGGAAATAATACTATTGCAAAAACTAATAAAACTGCAGGTAAGACTAGAGTATAAGCAGTTCTTTTTTCTAATTTTGATAATATATTACTCATAATAAAAAGCGGATAATAAAGTATTATCCGCTCTTTATAAATTTATTTTTTAAAACTTAGCTAATTCAGCGTTTATTTTATTAACCGCTTCATCAACCGAGATTTGATCATCAATATATTCTCTAGTGATTCTATTTAAGAACTGAGAATTAATGATTTTCGATGCTCGAGAAAGCTCGCCCTCTTTAACTCCCCATCTGTTTGCGGTATCTAAACCGGCAACAATGTTATCAATAACATCTGAAGAATAAAGATCAGTTAATGGTGCCTTTCTATCAACACCTACAGGTAATTTGCTCCATGCTTTCGTGTAAGCACTTGGATCACTCTTATTTCCTCTTCTTACAGGAAATTTTCCCTCAGGAGCAATTCCTAATGTTGCTGTATACCCCTCGCTCATTGAGTATTCTATGAATTTTTTAGCTTCATCAGTATCTGCATCTGCTGTTATTCCAAAGTATCTTACATCCGCCCAAGCAGCTCCTTTTTTATTATTTGGTCCACTAAAATTAGTAATAAAACCAGTTTTAGATGCTAGTTCTGGTGATGTAGGATCATTATTTATTGTTGGAGGAGCAGAATCTCTTAATCCTGCTAACTCATCCATTATAAATGGAGACCAAATAACCATTGGTGTTTTTCCAGCAAAATATAAAGCTCTAGATTGTTTCCAAAACAATTCTCCTGGAGGACTAGCTTTAGCAATTACTTTGTAAAATTCTAAAGAATTCTTTAAAGCTTTACCTTGCTTTTTAGTTCCACCTTTTTTAACAAAATTAACTCCATTTGCTAAAAGTACATGCTCAAGTACTTGACTCATAAAGTTTTCATCTGTTTTGGTAGCTGCAACAAATCCAAACATATCATTGCTTGATAATGTATTTACAGCTTTGACTATATTTGCATATGATGTTGGTGGTTCTAATCCAGCTTTTGCAAATAGATCTTTTCTATAAACAACCATTTGTGTCCAGCCATCAACTGGAACAGCTGCAATTTTCCCACCTTTCTTAGCCATATTTAATGCGCCTGGTGCAAATGTTTTTTTTCCTAAAGATTTAACAACATCGTTATTTGCATCTACATCTAATATGCCAGCTTCAGCCCATGGCAAAACATATTGTAAGGTGTGATAAATAACATCTGGCAGATCTCCAGCTGCAGCGGCTGCAGTAGCTCTTGTTCCAAGGTCTTTTTCTTCAATTGGTATGACTTCAACTTTGATGCCTGTTTTTGCTTCAAAGGCTTTGGCCATTTCCCCTTGTTTTGCCATTCTTTCTGGTTGGACTTCCGTTGTCCAAAATTTAATATCTGCAAAACTAGTATTAGAAATTAAAAATACTGATACAAATATATTTATTAAGATTTTTTTAATCATATAACCCCCCTTTTTTTATTGCCTTAAATCTAGCAGTGTAATAAATTTTTAACAACAATTAATGTTATACTGTTACACAAGGATTGGTTGAAATCCTTAGAATTTTTATAAATGTCAAAAATTATTATTAAAAATCTCCAAAAATCATACGGTGATAATAAGGTTATAAGTAACTTTAATATTAGTATAAATGACGGAGAATTTATTGTTTTAGTAGGTCCCTCAGGTTGTGGAAAATCTACTTTATTAAGAATGATATCAGGACTAGAAAATATTGATCAAGGAGAAATTTTTTTAGATCAAAAATTAATAAATAATCTACTACCCTCTAAACGTGAAATAGCAATGGTTTTTCAGTCTTATGCTTTGTACCCACACATGAATGTTTATGAAAATATGTCCTTTGGCTTAAAAATGGAAAAAATTTCAAAAAGTGAAATTAATCAAAAAGTTAATAATGCTGCAGCAATACTTCAAATTGAGGATTTGCTTGAAAGAAAACCTAAGCAGCTTTCTGGTGGGCAAAGACAAAGAGTTGCAATTGGTAGAGCAATCACAAGGAGCCCTAAAGTTTTCTTATTTGATGAACCATTGTCAAACCTTGACGCTGCTTTAAGATCTGAAATGAGAGTTGAAATATCTAAGCTACATAAAAAAATGAATTCAAATATAATCTATGTAACGCATGATCAAGTTGAAGCGATGACATTGGCTGATAGAATTGTAGTTCTAAACAAAGGAAATATTGAACAATATGGAACACCTGATGAAATTTATTCAGATCCAGATAATATTTTTGTTGCAGAATTTATTGGATCGCCAAAAATGAATATAATTAAAATTGATAAAAAGCACATTGCTAATTCAAACACTTTCCGCTTATTCAATAATAAAATAACTTTTAATAATTTAAAATTGGAAGATGAGATTTATATGGGTATTAGACCTGAGGATATAAGTTTAGAAAGCAATCGTGAGATCCAGTTAGAATTAAAAATTGATCTTGTAGAAAATTTAGGGTTTGAAAAAATCATTTATTCTAAAGTTTTAAATAATCAAATTATAATTAAATCATCAAAAAGTATTAATAATAACTCACTTAAAGTTTCTTTTTCAAAAGAAAATGTGTTTCTTTTTAATAAGGATAAAAAT
>CACHHD010000006.1 GCA_902579605.1 uncultured Pelagibacteraceae bacterium | reverse complement strand
TAAAACTATTGTTCAACCAGGAGGATCAATAAGAGATAAAGAAGTTATAGAAGCCGCAAACAAAGCTAAGATCAAAATGATCTTTACTGGGATAAGACATTTTAATCATTAATTAGATTCTGTCGATTTTAGCAGCCAGCACAAAGTCGCTCTCGGCCAAGCCCTTTATGGCGTGAGTGGAAATTTTAATCTTAGCGTATCCCCAACCAAAAATAATATCTGGGTGATGGCCCTCTGTTTCTGCAATTTTTCCGACACTGATAACAAATTTTTCACTTTCTATATAATTGCTAAATTTAAAATTTTTTTCAATGTAAAAATTTTTATCTTTATCTTCAAGGACTTCCCATCCATCAACTTTTTTTAAATATTTATGTATTTCTTTTATATCAAAGGCGGGAATTCCACCTTCACATGGTATACATTTTTTGTCGGCTAAATCGTCCACTATTAATCTTTAATTATCTTAGCTATCATCCCGGCTTCATAATGACCAGGTACATTACATGCAATTTCCAATTTTGCTGAAGTACTGAACTTCCAAATTATCTCTCCAGTATTATTTGGTTCAAGCAAAACACTATTGGCATGTTTGTGTGCCATAGAGTGATCCATTTTTGCCATCTCTTTCATTTTATTTTTATCTATTCTGTCAGCTAAGAGTATTTCATTTTCTACCATTTTCGCCATTTCAGGTTGATGCTTTTTGTGCATTTCTTTGGTTGCTATATTTAATTCATGGACAAGCTCACCCACATTTTGAACAATGAATTTTACTGTTTCGCCTTTTTTAACAGTAATTTCATTTGGCTCATAGTAGTTATCAAACATTTTTACTTTAATAACTTTTGTCACTTCTTTGATATTCCCTTTTTCGCCAATCATCTTCATGGACGAAGCAAAACAAATGGACGGAAAAAAAATTATTAAACTAATAATTAATTTAAACATAATGAGGATAATAATATCTTAAAATTAGCAAAAAAAAATGGAAATTTGGTCGCTATTGTTTGGAGCGGGCAAAGGGACTTGAACCCTCGACCTTCTCGTTGGCAACGAGACGCTCTACCACTGAGCTATGCCCGCAATAAAAATAGTATAATTAATTTATTCACTAACGTAAACAGATACTCGATCATTATTTATATCGCACTATATGATGCTATTAGCTATGTTAAAAGTATATAATTACAAATTGACAGTTCTAAATTATTAATCTTATAATTGAGTGTATGGAGAAAAAATTCCCTAAACAAATACCAGTATTCCCACTAAGTGGAGTAATTTATTTTCCAAGAACCAATTTACCGTTAAATATTTTTGAAGACAGATATCTAGATTTGGTCAATGACAGTTTTAGGAGTGATAAATTAATGGGTATGGTTCAATCAAAAAAAGAAAATAGCTTAGTATATAAGGTTGGTTGTCTTGGAAAAATAAGTGACTATCAAGAAACTTCTGATGGCAGAATTATAATTAATTTAACTGGAATAACTAGATTTGAGATTACAAAAGAAATTATAAATGAGAAAAGATATAGAGAGTTTGAAGTAGATTATAAAAAATTTAATCAAGATTTACTTGTAACTAATGAAAAAGAGAAAAATTATGACAGCAATGGATTTACAGAAAAAATAAAAAAGTTTTTTGAAAAAAATGGATTAATGATCAATTGGAAAGAATTTGAAAAACTTGATGAGACACAAAAAATAAACACCCTGTCAATGATAGCGCCAATTTCAAATGAAGAAAAGCAAAAGTTATTAGAGACTGTAACTTTATCTGATAAAACTAATACTTTACTAGATATAGTTAAATTTTATTCTTACGATAATTCATTTGATAACGAGACTGTTCAATAAAATAATTTAAATAGTTTTATTAATTTGATTTATTCATTGAATTAAAGAAATCTGAGTTATTTTTTGTATCTTTTATTTTTGATATCAAAAATTCTATGCCGTCCATAGTGCCCATGGGACTGATTATTCTTCTTAGAACGTTCATTTTGGATAAATCGTCTTTAGCAAATAGCAACTCTTCCCTTCTAGTTCCTGATCTCGTTATATCTAGTGCAGGGTAAATTCTTTTATCGGCAACTTTTCTATCAAGAATAAGTTCTGAATTACCTGTTCCTTTAAATTCTTCAAAAATTACTTCATCCATTCTGCTTCCTGTGTCTATTAACGCTGTTGAAATTATTGTCAAAGACCCTCCTTGCTCTACGTTTCGAGCAGCACCAAAAAACCTTTTTGGTCTTTGCAGCGCATTTGCATCTACACCCCCTGTTAAAACCTTTCCAGAACTTGGTACCACCGCGTTATATGCTCTTCCTAGACGAGTAATTGAGTCTAATAATATAACAACATCTTTTTTATGCTCCACAAGTCTTTTTGCTTTTTCTATTACCATTTCGGCTACAGCTACGTGTCTTGATGCTGGTTCATCGAAAGTAGATGAAACAACTTCGCCCTTAACAGATCTTTGCATGTCTGTAACTTCTTCTGGTCTCTCATCAATCAAGAGAACCATTAAATAAATTTCAGGGTGGTTGGCAGTTATAGATTGAGCCACGTTTTGTAATATCATAGTTTTTCCAGCTCTTGGGGGTGATACAATTAAAGATCTTTGGCCCTTACCTATTGGACTTACTAAATCTATAAGTCTTGCAGTGTTGTCTGGTTTTTTCTCTATCTTGGTGCTTTCCACTTCTAGTTTAATTCTTTTATTGGGATAAAGAGGTGTAAGGTTGTCAAAAGCAATTTTATTTCTCCCCTTTTCAGGTTCGTCAAAGTTTATTTTATTTACTTTAAGTAAAGCAAAGTATCTTTCTGCATCTTTTGGCGCTCTTACTTCACCCTCGACTGTGTCCCCAGTACGCAGACCAAATCTCCTTATTTGGCTAGGACTTACATAAATATCATCCGGTCCAGGTAAATAATTCGATTCTATCGCTCTCAAAAAACCAAAGCCATCTTGCAAAACTTCTAGAACACCAGAAGCGCTAATTTGCTCATTTTTTTCAGCTAGTTTTTTTAAAATCGCAAATAAGATTTCTTGTTTTCTTAATGTGCTCGGATTTTCGATCCCAAGTTTTTCAGCTTGAGATATTAAATCTGCTGGGCTTTGTTTTTTTAATTCTTGTAAGTTCATGAGATTGTTTTGTTTGAGGTGAGTAATCTTAATATAGGTCTTTTTATAAAGAATTCAAGCACTATAATGGTTTAAAAACAACAACAAAAATGATGATAATTAATAAAACCGTGGGCACTTCATTCATAATTCTGAAGAATTTTGAGCTTTTATTATTATTATTAAATTCGAAGTCTTTTAAGCAAATTAGCAAATAAAAGTGATAGGCTGTTAAAATTGTTACCAAACCAAATTTAATTTGCATCCAGAATAATGCTAGGCTGGCAATTCCTTGGGAGTGGATTAAAAGCAATCCAAAAACCCAGGATAAAACCATTGCTGGATTCATGATGTAAAAATATAATCTTTTTTCCATCAACTTAAAAGTTTCAGATTGTTCGTTGTTTTCTTTAGTCTCAGCATGATAAACAAAAATCCTTGGCAAATAAAGTAAACCGGCCATCCAAGATATAACTGCTATTAAGTGAAGAGCTTTGAATGTTAAATACGCGTTCATTTATAAAAAATTTTTTGTTAATTTCTCAAGTAAGTTTATATGATCATCATTATCGTTCAAGCATGGGACAACATCGAAATTTTCTCCTCCAGCCTTCAGGAAGCTTTCCTTGCCTTGTATAGAAATTTCCTCAAGAGTTTCAACACAGTCAGAGGAAAAACCAGGACAGATCACTAAAACATTTTTTTTTCCTTGTTTTGGTAAAGACTCTAGAGTTTTGTCTGTATATGGTTTGAGCCACGCTTCCGGACCAAACCTTGACTGAAAAGTTGTTTTTATCTCAACATCTTTAAAATTTTGGGAGAGCAATCTAGACGTTTTATGACAGTAACAATAATAAGGATCGCCTTTATCAAAATATTTTTGAGGTATTCCATGTTATGATGCTAAAACGAGATTTGGTTTCCAGCTTAATTTGGATATTTTAAAATTTAAACTATTAATGAGCGCTTTAATATAAAGCGGATCTGACTCGTAATGAGGTATTATTTGTAAACTAGGTTGCCATCTCATGCTCATTAAAACTCGATAAACCTCGTCACAAACAGTGGCGGTTGTTGCGGCTGCATATTGAGGATAAAGAGGTAGAACTACAAGCTTTTCGCAGCCCGCTTCGTGTAATTTGTATATTTTGCTTTTTATACTTGGGTTTCCATATCGCATAGCATAATCAACGATTAAATTCTTGTTGCCGATTCTGTCTAATAACTTTTTTGTTTGCATAATTGTGTAATATCTTAACGGTGACATGTTTTCTTTTTGCATCCATATTTCTTTATATGCCTTGGCGGTTTTAGATGGTCTCAGGTTCAGTATAAATAAATTGAGAATAGTCTGCCAAAGAAAAGGGTTAGCTTCTATCACTCTTCTGTCAGATAAAAATTCTTTTAAATACTTTCTTATATCAATCCATTTAGTAGAATCTGGTGTTCCTAGATTAACCAATAGGACTCCTGTCTTACCGAAATTTATTTTTGGGTGCTCATTATTCATCTTTTTATTAAATTAACCTTGTCTACAATTTTTTTAATTATATCTGGATTTGTTTCAGGTAGAATACCATGTCCTAAATTAAATATGTAGGGATTATTCTTGAAAATCTCTAAATACTTATCGGTTTCTTCTATTACTAATTTTTCACTTTTTAGAAGTAATTTTGGATCTAATCCACCTTGAATACAAATTTCTCCTAGGTTGTCTCTGGCCCATATAGGGTCAATTTCTTGATCTATGTTAATTGCATCTGGCTGAACTTCTTCTATAAATTTTTTATATTTCTGATTAAGGCCCTTGGGAAAGCAAATAGAAGGAATATTATTTTCTTTACAAAAACTAACTAGCTCTTTGTTTGGTTTGTAACAGTATTGATTTATATTTTCTTCTTCGATAAGACCGGCCCAAGAGTCAAATATTTGTATTATGTCGGCTCCTGCCTCTTTTTGATTAATTATATGAATTTTAAGAAATTCGACTAATTTTTTTAAAACAAGTTCAACCTCCTTTTTGTTTTTAATAATTGTACCTTCTTTTAAATTTTTTTTTTCTTTTAAATTATATAAATAAATTATTAAGGTCCAAGGCGCGCCAATAAAAGCTATTAAAGATTTGTCTTTTTTAAGAATTCCTCTTGTTTTATTAATTGCTTTATAAATTGGATTAAGCTTAGATGTAAAATCTTTTTCATTTGTCTCTAATAATTTATCTATGCTAAAATTAAAATTCCAAGGGCCCTTTTTGTCTCTGAATTTAATTTTTTGTCCAAGTGCGTAAAGGACGACTAATATATCTGAGAATATTATTGCTGCGTCAAGATTAAATCTATTTAATGGTTGTAGGGTGATTTTTGTAGCAAGATCACTATCAAAACATAGTTTTATAAAATCTGGGTTTTGTTGTCTTAATTCTCTAAATTCTGGCAAATATCTACCTGCTTGTCTCATGAACCAAACTGGTACACAAGAAAAATCTTTTTTAATTAAACAATTTAACAATTTACTCATAAATTAAATATTATATAAATAAGAGTAGTTATTGTAATAGGTCATGTTGGTAGAGATTATAATTAATTATACCTTGTTTTAAACATTTTATACCCATTAACTTGTTAAATTTTAACATTAATTAAATTATTATTTGAATTATATTCACACATTGATGTTTTGATGTATAAAACAATTAACATAGAATAAGATGTTATAAATATGTTTATTGATGTGAATAATTTTTTTTCAATATATACAACGGGGTATAAGAGGGAGTTATTCAATTATTACTAACAGAATTATGAACGAAAAATACAATGTATATCTTATTTCTGATTCCACAGGCGAAACGTTGGATAGAATTTTTTTGTCACTACAATCACAATTTAAAAGCTTTGAATATGAAAAAAAAGAGTTTTTCTTTGTTAGAACACAACAACAAGTAGATAAAATTGTAGAAGAAAGTTTAAAAATACGCAATCCAATTGTTCTTTACACGGTTGTTGAAACAAAATTAGCAAAATATTTATCAAAAAAATGTGAAGGAGCAAACATACCTTGCTTCGGAGTTTTAGGTAATTTAATTCTCGCCTTTTCAAAACTACTCAATCAAAAAGCCATACACAAACCTAGCGCACAACATGTTCTAGATGAAGATTATTACAAGAGGATCGAAGCAATCCAGTTTACAATGTCACATGATGATGGGAAAAAAACCGAAGACTTATTTAAATCAGATGTAATCTTACTTGGAGTAAGCAGAACTAGCAAAACACCAACATCATTTTATTTAGCGAACAGAGGTTATAAAACCACCAATATACCTTTAGTTCCTAATCAACCTATTCCAGAAACATTAACATCAAATAATTTCAAATGCTGTATTATAGGTTTATTCGCTGACCCAGAAAGACTTGTTGATATCAGGCGCAATCGAGTGGCATTAATGCAAGAAAACAGATCTTCTAATTATACAGACATAAAATCAATAAAAAAAGAAGTAGAAGACTCTAAAAATCTCTTTAAAAAAAATAATTGGCCAACTATTGATGTAACCCGGAGGTCTGTTGAGGAAACCGCGGCGTCAATAATTAAAATAATAGAAATTAAAAAGAGTAAATGAAAATTATATTAGCATCTAAAAGCGGTGTCAGAAAAAAAATACTTGATGACAGCGGTGTTGACTCGACAGTTGTTCCCTCAAATGTTGATGAGGATCAAGTAAAAGACGCTCTTCTTGAAAAAGGTGCAGACCCTGAAATAATTTCAAAAAATTTAGCCGAATTAAAGTCAATTAAAATAAGCTCAAAAACACCAGACCAGCTCGTCCTCGGTGCAGATAGCGTGATATCTTTAGACTCCAAGCTTATTAACAAACCAACATCAAGAAGTGAAGCTATGCAAATACTTAAAAAGTTAAATGGAAAAAAACATTTCCTAATAAGCTCAGTTTGCATTTCAAAAAATGGCTCAATGATATGGAATTATACTGATAAATCAGAACTTAAAATGAAAAATTTGTCAGATAAAAAATTAGAGATTTATTTACAAAAGATAAAAACCGAAACTCTTTTATCATATGGTGTTTACCAAATAGAAGCGGATGGCTTAGATTTATTTGAATACATCAAAGGAGATAGAAATTCTATTATGGGATTGCCGATAAATGAAATAAAGAATTATATTGGTAATTATAAATTATGAACAAAACCAAATTTGCAATTATTGGTAACCCAATATCACATTCATTATCACCAACAATGCACAATTATTGGTTTAAAAAATATAAAATAAATGCTGAATATAAATTATTAAACATAAGTGAAGACGAAATACCAAGTATTATTAAAAAAGTTAAGAATGGAGAGATTAAAGGAATAAATGTAACGCTGCCTTACAAAAAATCAGTAATACCCTTTTTAAGCAAAACAGTTAATGATGCGAGAGACACACATTCTGTTAATACTATACTCGTTGATAAAGATAATAATTTAATTGGTGAAAATACTGATGTATTTGGATTTCAAGCAGCATATCTGAAATCGTTTTCGGAACAAGAAAAAAAAAATAAAAAAGTTCTAATTTTAGGTGCTGGTGGAGTTGCTCCTTCAATAATTTTAGCTTTAATAAAATCTAATATTAAAGATATTACTTTGGCAAACAGAACTTACGAAAAATCTTTATTTTTAAAAAGGAAATTTAAGCAAATAAATCTCATAAAATGGGAAGATTGTTCGAATAAACTTGAGAAATTTGATGTTTTGATAAATGCAACCAGCTTAGGATTAAAACCTAACGATGATTTCAAAAATGATTTTAGCAATTTTAAAAAGAGTATGGTTTATATTGACACAATATATAATCCCCCTAAGACACAAATGATAAAATATTTTAAGTCTAACAAATTAAAAACTTTCAACGGTCTCAATATGCTAATTTATCAAGGTCAAAAATCTTTTTATTTATGGAACAAAATTAACCCTGAAGTGGACGATGAGCTTCTTGAGTTATTGGAGGAAAATTAGAATTATGAAAATTGGAATTACAGGATCTCTATCATCAGGTAAATCTACAGTAGCAAAAATATTATCAAAAAACAAAAAAGACCTTTTTAGTGCAGATAAAGAGGTAAAAAATCTATATCTCAAAAATCATTTTAGGAAAAAATTGATAAAAAAATTTAAGATTAGAAAAAAAAATATTAAAAAAGAAATTAAAAATAAAATTTTAAATGAGGAAATAAACCTAAAAGAACTCGGCAAAATAATACATCCTTTAGTAAGGAAAAAAATGAGAGAATTTTCAAAAAAAAACAAAAATAAAAAATTTCTTCTATTTGAAATTCCCTTACTTATCGAAAGTAAACTAATGGATTATTTTGATTTTATAATATTGGTTACCGCCCCCTACAAGTTAAGATTGAAACGCTACATAAAAAAAGGTGGTGACAAAAGCATGTTTAAAATCTTAGATAAGGCTCAAATTAGCTCTAAAAAGAAAATTAAATTTTGTGATTTTTTAATTGTTAATAACAGATCAAAGTTTATTCTCAAAAGAAAAGTAAATAGTATAATAAAATAATGTCAGAAATTTTTCTAGATATTGAGACAACTGGGTTATCATTTAGGGACCGTCATAGAATTGTTGAAATAGCTTGTATAGAAACAAATGATCTTATAGCAACAAAAAAAGTTTTTCATAAAATAATTAACCCTGAAAGAGATGTTCCTGAAGAAGCTTTCAAAATACATGGATTTTCAACCGAATTTCTAAAAGATAGACCTAAATTTAGAGAAGTTGCGGATGAATTTTTGTCTTTCATTCAAGACAAAGATTTAATAATTCATAATGCACAATTTGATCTATCGTTCATTAACTTTGAGTTAAAACAATTAAAAAAAAATATAATAGAAAAAAATAAAATTATTGACTCTCTTGAACTAGCAAGAAATAAATTTCCTGGAACATCCAATTCTTTAGATGCTTTATGTAAGAGATTTAATATTGATCTTTCAAGAAGAACAAAGCATAATGCTCTCTTAGATTGCGAATTACTGCGTGAAGTTTACATTAATCTTTTGGATGCTAAAGAACCTAAACTTTCCTTAGGCACTAACAATGACAAAAAGATAATTTATAGTAACAAAATGAATTATTCAAAAAAAATCGTTCAACCTTCTAAAGAAGAATTAGAAAAGCATAGGCTTTTCTTGAAATCTGAATTAAAAAAGAATTTTTTTTAGTTTTTTCTTGAAAGATATAGTTTTTTAAAATCAATTTCTTTTTCTATGTTGATATCCTTAAATCCTGAACTTTCAAAAATAAAGATAAAAACCCTTCTTAATTCAGGATATAAATCTTGAGGTATTTTGATTAATATAATTTCCTCTAATTCTTTCTTATTAGTTAATGTTTTATCTAATTCAACTAAAGTTGCATAAGTAACTTGAGCATTAATTCTTTCTGAAATTGTACTTTTAGGAGTTAAAGATAAAGAGGTTTCAATCTCTATGATGTTCTCTTTGTACCTATTACTTTTTATATCTATTTTAAATTTGTAATTAGATATATCTTTAGTTAAAGAAAGAAATATTTCTGGTTTAGAGATATCGAAATTTAAATGTTTAATATATTTTGCAACAACTTTATAGTTCATCTTTTTTTTCGTCAATTATCTCTGCCTCAATAGTTTTATTATCTTTAGTGTAATTTTTATTTTTTCTCATAATTGGTGACAGAATAATCTTTCTTGTAAGAGGGATAAGTAATAGAAAACCGATCGTATCGGTAAAAAATCCTGGAATTATAAGAAACATAGCTGCGACAGCTATTGATGCCCCAGACAATATTTCATATACGGGTAATTTATTTTGGTAGAGGTTAATAAAACCTGACTTTATTGTTTTTATTCCTTGGATTCTCGCAAAATAAATACCGACTACTGCGGTAAAAATAATAAGCAAAATCGTGTTAATAGCCCCAATATTCTCCCCGATCTTAATAAAAAGCAATATTTCTATTATTGGAATTGCTATAATTGATATTAGTATTGTGTTCATTTGTCTGATACAAAAATATATTAATAATGTATATTTAGCAAATAATGAGTAGTAACTTTGGATATATAGATATTATTTTACTAGCGATGATAGCTGGATTTATAATCTTGAGATTAAGAAGTATCTTAGGAAGAAAAACTGGTCATGAGGACAAAATTTATCCTAGATTTTCAGAGAAAAAGTTTGAAGAATTTCGAAATAAGCAAGAAGTTAAGTTTAAAAAGAAAAATTCTAATGAATTAGAAGGCGAAGAAAAAGAAAAATTTATTAAAGGAGCTGAAATAGCTTATGAGACTATAATTACAGCTTTTGCTAAAGGAGATAAAAAGGGTTTAAAAAATCTTTTGACACCAAGAATGGCCACTAATTTTAACCAAGCCATTTCTGATAGAGAAGATAAGGGGATTAAATCTGAATTAACATTTATTGGCATGAAAGAGTCGAGTCTTGAAAAATATGAAAAGGTTCAAGATAATATCTTTGCTACAGTTAAATTTGTATCTGATATAATTTCGGTTAAAAAAGATAAAAATAAAAATGTTTTAGAGGGCAATCCTGATAGAATTAAAACCGTAACAGATCATTGGAAATTTTCCAAGAAAGAGACAAGTAATAGCCCCAATTGGTATTTAGCTGAAATTCTACCTAAGTGAAAAAAAAAGATACTCTCTCACAAAAAGATAAGGAAGATTGGAAAAACTTTTTAGAAGATACTTCTCGAGTTCCCGATAAAGATAAAACACTTCAAATTAATAGTTCAACCCGAAAATTTAGGTTTGATTTGCATGGATTAACTTTAGATGAAGCTAACAAGAAAGTAAAAGATATAATTAAATCTTGTAGTGAAAAAAACTACAAAGAAATACTTTTAATTACGGGAAAAGGATTGCATTCAAATCATGATGACGTTTATAAGTCTATGGACTTAAGCAAACTAAGATATTCTGTTCCTGAATTTATTAATTCAAATCCAGAAATCTCAAAGCTAATTTCATCGATCATTAATCCACCTCAAAAAGAGGGAGGAGAAGGTGCTTTATTAATAAAACTCAAAGAATTATAAAATAAATTTTGAAAGATCTGTATCTTTTACCAAATCACCCAAGTTTTTTTGCACAAACTCTTTATCAACGATTATTGTTTCTCCAGCTTTGTCTGTTGCGTTAAAACTTATATCATCTAATACTTTCTCGATAATAGTGTGTAATCTTCTGGCTCCAATATTTTCGATAGAAGAATTTACCTCTGTAGAAACTTTAGCAAGCATCTCAATACCATCATCTTTAAATTCAAGATTTACATTTTCTGTTTTTAAAAGAGCTTTGTATTGTTTTATCAAACTATTATCCGGTTCTTTTAAAATTCTAATAAAATCTTTCTCATTAAGCGCACTTAATTCTACTCTAATAGGTAATCTTCCTTGTAATTCTGGGAGTAAATCAGAAGGTTTTGCGAGTTGAAAGGCTCCTGAGGCAATAAATAATATGTGATCAGTTTTAATAGGTCCATGTTTTGTGTTTACTGTCGTTCCTTCAATCAGTGGTAAAAGATCTCTTTGAACCCCCTCTCTTGAAACGTCTCCACCTACTCTATCTCCTCTAGCAGAAACTTTATCAATCTCATCTAAAAAAACGATTCCATTATCCTCAGTTGATTTTTTTGCTTCCTGTACAATTTTATCTTCCTCAATCATTTTATCTGATTCTTGAGCCACTAAAATTTCATGTGACTCTTTAACAGTCATCTTTTTCTTTTTACCTTTTTTATTTCCCATAGATTTACCTAGTATCTCACCTAAATTTACCATACCAACATTTGCGCCAGGCATACCAGGAATTTCAAAACTAGGCATTGATGAAGTTGTATCTGTTACCTCTATCTCAATTTGGTTGTTATCTAAGTCACCGTTCCTTAGTCTTTTCCTGAAACTTTCTCTAGTCGCCACTGATGCTTTATTTCCTACAAGTGCGTCTAGGACTTTATCTTCTGCTAGCAATTGAGCTTTTGCGTTAACTTCTTTTCTTCTTTTTTCACGCTCCATTGCTATTGCAATCTCCACTAAATCTCTAATAATTTGTTCGACGTCTCTTCCCACGTAGCCCACTTCTGTAAATCTTGTAGCTTCAACTTTGATAAATGGTGCTTCAGCTAATTTTGATAATCTCCTAGAAATTTCGGTTTTTCCAACCCCTGTTGGTCCTATCATTAAGATATTTTTGGGCAAAACTTCATCTTTCATTTCATCAGATAAAGCTTGTCTTCTCCATCTATTTCTTAATGCAACTGCTACAGCTTTTTTTGCTTCCTTTTGGCCAATTACATATCTGTCTAATTCAGAAACTATTTCTCTAGGAGATAAGGCGCTTACTTTACTTTGTTCCACTTTTTCTCTATCTTTTACTAAATTTAAGTTTGTAATTTTTTTTGATCCTGACATTTTATAATTTTTCCATTGTAATATTGTTATTTGTAAAAACACAAATTTCAGATGCAACCTTTATGGCCTTTTTTGCTATTTCTTCCGCTTTCATATCTGTATCCATCAGAACTTTTGCCGCAGCAAGAGCATAATTGCCTCCAGATCCAATACCAATAATTCCATCTTCAGGCTCTAAAACGTCTCCTGTTCCTGAAATAATAAAACTTTTTTCTTTATCAGCTACTGCCATTAAAGCTTCAAGTCTTCTTAAATATTTATCACTTCTCCAATCTTTTGCTAATTCTACAGCAGCTCTTGAGAGATTTCCCGCATGCTTCTCAAGTTTGGCCTCCAGTCTTTCAAACAACGTAAGTGCGTCTGCGGTAGAACCAGCAAAACCGGCTATTACATTTCTTTTTTCAATTTTTCTGACTTTTTTTGCTTTGCTTTTAAGCACTGTATTGCCAAGACTGACTTGCCCATCCCCAACAACTATGGTTTGATTATTTTTCCTTAAAAGAACAATTGTGGTTCCATGCCATTTTTCAGCTGTATTCATGATATTCTATGTGGAGATTAATTTTATTTCTTCAATAGACATTTTGTGTTTATTGATAAAAAGCCTAATTATATATATATCATAAGATTAATCGGCTATTTTATGAAAAGAAAAGCTAAAATATTAAGAAAAACGAAAGAAACTAGCATTTCTGTTGAAGCCAATATTGATGGCAAGGGCAAATATAATATTAAAACTGGAATAGGTTTCTTAGACCACATGCTTGAACAATTATCAAAGCATTCGTTGATAGATTTAAATATAAAGGCAAAAGGGGATACTCATATTGATCTTCATCACACAACAGAAGACAGCGGAATTGCAATAGGTGAGGCTATTAAAAAAGCTGCAGGAAATTTAAAAGGAATTAAAAGGTATGCTTCTACTATGATACCTATGGACGAGACTTTAAGTAGAGTATCTTTGGACATATCTAATAGACCATATTTAATTTGGAAAGTAGATCTTAAAGTTGAAAAACTAGGAGAAATGGATACCGAACTTTTTAAAGAGTGGTTTCAAGCCTTTTCTCAATCAGCAGGGATCACACTTCATGTTGAAAATCTATATGGAGATAATAGTCATCATAAAATTGAGTCATGTTTCAAAGGATTAGCAAGATCTTTAAAGGAAGCTTTTACAATTGATAAAAGAATAAGGAATTCAATTCCATCTACTAAAGGTTCACTTTAAAAAGTTTAATATATGAACATATTTCCGGCAATTGATCTTAAAAATCAAAAATGCGTTAGATTAACCAAAGGCGAGTTCTCTAGCGCAAAGATATACAATGAAGACCCAATTCGCCAAGCTGAAATTTTTTTCGAAAATGAATTTAAATATTTGCATATTGTTGATCTAGATGGTGCTTTGGCAGGCGAGTTGAAGAATTTAAATATAATTGAAAATATAATTAAAAGATTCAATTTTAAGGTACAGGTCGGAGGTGGAATAAGAAATGAAGAAAGTGTTAAAAAACTTGTTGGGATAGGAGCTGATAAAATTATTTTAGGGACTGCTGCAATAAAAGATGATAGTTTTTTAAAAAAATGTTGCAACAAATATACAACATCAATAGCTCTAGCTTTAGATGTTAGATCAAATAAAATTGCTATATCTGGATGGAAAGATCAAACAGATTTAGATGTATACGATTATTTAGAAAAAGTTAAAGATTATGGTCTCTCAAGAGTAATTTATACAGATATAAATAGAGATGGCACAAGAGATGGTCCAAATTTTAAAGATACGTATAAGTTAGCAGAGACATTTAATATCCCCTTTGTTATCTCTGGAGGAATAAGCTCAATTGATGATGTCAACAAAGTGATCAATGATAATAAAAAAATTGAAGGAATAATTATCGGGAAGGCAATTTATGAAAAAAAAATTAATCTTAGGGAATTAGGAAAAATTTAATGTCGAATGTTAGAATTATACCTTGTTTGGATGTAGATAATGGAAGAGTTGTAAAAGGAGTAAATTTTGTTGATTTAATAGACGCAGGAGATCCAGTCGCCCAGGCGCAATTGTATTATGAAGGTGGTGCTGATGAAATATGTTTTTTAGATATAACTGCAACGCATGAAAAAAGAAAAGCAATGCTAGAAGTAGTTAAAAAAACCACAAAAAACTGTTTTATACCAATTACTGTTGGTGGAGGAGTTAGTAATTTAGAAGATATAAGCAACCTGCTTCTATCTGGAGCTGATAAAGTTTCCATCAATACTGCAGCTGTTAAAGACATGAATTTTGTTAAAGAAGCCTCAAAAAAATTTGGAGCACAATGTATAGTAGTTGCAGTAGATGCAAAAAAAATATCAGAACAAAAATGGGAGGTTTTTACACATGGAGGTAGAAATAAAACAGGCATAGATGCAATTGAGTATGCTAAAAAAGTTCAAAATTATGGGGCTGGCGAAATTCTTCTAACCTCGATGGATAAAGATGGTACTAAAACAGGATATGATCTGGAGTTATTAAAAATAATAACATCCTCTTTAACAATACCTGTAATTGCATCTGGAGGAGTTGGTAACTTAAATCATCTCTATGAGGGAGTTAAAAAAGGAGGCGCAAGCGCGTTACTAGCTGCATCTATTTTTCATTTTGGACAACTCTCAATCAAAGAAGTTAAGGATTATTTGAAGTCTAAAGGAATACCCGTTAGGATTTAAAATGCTTAAAGATTTAGAAGATTTAATAAAAACAATCAGAGATCGAAAAAACTCTTCTCCTGATAAATCTTATACAAATAAACTACTAAATGACAAAAACTTATCTCTTTCTAAAGTTCAAGAGGAGCTAAGCGAACTTATAGAGTCTGTGGAAAAAAACACAAATAAAATTCATGAAAGTGCAGATGTGATATATCATCTTCTAGTATACTTTGAAACTAACGATATAAAAATCGAAGATGTTATGAAAGAATTAGCAAAAAGAAAAAAGTAAATGCCCTACGATAAAAATAACATTTTTGCTAAAATTATAAGAGGTGAAATACCTTGTAAGAAGATTTTTGAAAATGATTATGTGTTATCTTTTCACGACATAAGTCCTCAAAAAAAAATTCATGCGCTTGTGATTCCTAAAGGAGAATACATTGATTTAGATGATTTTAACAAAAAAGCGAGTGATAAAGAAATTATTGAATTCCATAAGGCAGTAAGTCATGTTTCAAACTTGCTGAAGGCTTCTGAAAAAGGTTATAGAGTGTTATCAAATATTGGCTCAGATGGCGGTCAAGAGGTTCCACACTTACATTTTCATATATTTGCAGGTGAAAAGATTGGGAAAATGGTTATTTAATGAAAAAAGTTCAAAGATATTTTTTAGAATATGAATTTTCAAAAAATGAAAATATTATAAAAATTGAAAACAAAAATTCATTTAAAATCTGTCTTAATAATAAAAAAAATTACGAGATAAATAAATTTTTCTATAAACAAATTGGAAAAGATCATTTTTGGAGAGACAGATTAGTGTGGACAGATAAGCAATGGCTGAAATATTCCACTAATACGTTTTTGGATACTTGGGTTCTTAAAAATAACACAAATGATTTAGTTGGCTACTATGAAGTTGAAAGACATGAAAATAAAGAATTTGAACTTATAAATATGGGAATATTAAGTGAATATAGATCTAAAGGATTTGGATCATTGTTATTAACGCACGTTCTTAAAACATCTCAAGATAATAAAGCCGAGAAAGTATGGGTTCATACTTGTTCTTTAGACCACAAGTACGCTTTGGCAAATTATTTATCAAGAGGTTTTAAATTGTTCAAAAAAGAACAAATAGATTTTGTAGCCTAACTTTTAGTTGGTAAATTGAAAATCTCATCATCAACTATTTGATTGATTGAATTAATTTGTATATCAAATACTATTTGATTGTTATATTGGTCTAACGTTACCCATCCAGCTAACAAAAAAGTTTCCTTGTGAAATTTAATCAATATTTTTGTATTGTCCTCTTTTATATAAATTACATTAAGATAATTATCGATAACTGTATCACTTTCCCTTATTATTTTTATTAATTCATCTTTACTAAGAATATTTATGAAAGTGGTTTTAGATAAAGGATAAAAGAGTGTTTTACCGTACCTTTTTTGAGTAATTGCCATCATTTTTTTATTTACAATAAGTTCTTTTTTATTCTTGTCTTTATAATTACATTTTAATTTGTTTGGAAAAACGAGAATACATTCTCCTCTTTCAATATTCTTATTTGTCTTTTGATTAAAACTAAATTGAATATTATCAATATTTCTTAATTTGTTTATGATTTCAGATTTTTCAACTGCTTTAGAATTTGTAAAATTTAAGAAAAAGCTAAAAAAAATAATAGCTCTCAAAAATTTCAACTCTACAATACCTCTCTCTTACCAACATGATTTGCTTTACTTACTATCCCTTTTTCTTCCATCATATCAATAATTCTAGCTGCCCTATTATATCCTATTTGTAGCTTTCTTTGTAAAAAACTAGTCGAAGCCTTTCCCTCTGATTTGACTATATTTATTGCTTCGTTGTAGAGTGCATCACCTTCTTCCTCTGATATAGTGATTTCATCACCCAAATTATTCGAAGAAATGGTAATATCCTCAATATAATCAGGTTTACCTTGAGCGCGCAAAACACTGCTTATTTTTTCAATTTCTTGTTCTGAAACATAAGGACCATGAATTCTTATTATTCTATTTGCAGATGACATAAAAAGCATGTCTCCTTTTCCTAATAATTGTTCTGCTCCTTGTTCTCCAAGTATAGTTCTACTGTCTATTTTTGAACTAACTTGAAAAGAGACTCTCGTTGGAAAATTAGCTTTAATCGTTCCTGTTATTACATCTACACTTGGTCTTTGCGTTGCCATTATAATATGTATACCCGCAGCTCGAGCCATTTGAGATAATTTTTGTATGTAATTTTCAATCTCTTTTCCAGCAACTAACATAAGATCTGACATTTCGTCTACTACAACAACAATATAAGGCATTTTTAATTTATGTTTCTCGTTATACCCATCAATATTTCTTACTCCAACTTTTGACATAAGTTTATATCTATTGTTCATTTCTTTTACTGTCCACCCAAGAGCAGAAGTGGCTTTTTTTGCATCTGTAATGACCGGAGATAATAAATGAGGAATTCCTTCATAGGCTGAAAGCTCTAACATCTTTGGATCAATCAAAATTAATTTACATAATTCTGGACTTAATTTGTACAACAAGGATGTTATTATTGTATTAATACAAACAGATTTTCCTGACCCTGTAGTACCTGCAACTAATAAATGAGGCATTGAAGTTAAATCACCGATTATAGGTATACCTGAAATACTTTTTCCTAAAGCTATTGGTAGTTTCAAATCACGACTTTTAAATCGATCATTAGATATAATTTCTCTTAAAAACACACTTTCTCTATTTTCGTTTGGTATTTCTATTCCTACTGTATTCTTACCAGGTATGACCGCCACTCTTGCCGATGTCGAACTAGTATTCCTGGCCAAGTCGTCAGTTAAATTTATGATCTTTGAAACTTTAATTCCAGCAGCAGGTTCGAACTCATATAAACTAACGACAGGCCCATTATTGATTTTTTGTATTTGTCCATTAATACCAAAATCTTTTAATATACCTTCTATAAATTTCGCATCGGGTCTATTTTTATTCATTTCGACAGCAGATAATTTTGAATTATTTTTTTCTAACAAATCAATCGATGGTAATTGAAATTTTTTTGATTTTTCAATTGATTTTGTTTCCTCTTTAGCAAAAAGGAAAGTTTGTTGAACTTCTCTTTTTTCACTGTCTGATACATTTTCTCTAATTGTTTCATTATTAAAGTTTTCTGTATTTTTACTTTTATTAACGAAAGAAAATGAAAGTATCTTCGAAAAAATATTTTTCAGATTAATTGCAGAGCTTAAAATAAAAAATAAAATAGTTAAAATGATGAGAACAAAACTAGCATATTGGTTTTCGATTATTTTTGTATATTGAAATATAAAATTATAAACTATTTCTCCGACAAAACCTGAGTTGCCATTGTCAATCAACCAAAAAGAATTATTAAAAGTAATATGTAAAAATGTGCAGCCAAAAACAAGATATAAAGTAAGGAAAAATAATTTGAATATTATATTTTTTAACTCTTTCTCAAAAATTAACTTAAAGCCCCAAGAGATTAATGTTCCTAGGATTAAGAACGAAATCAAACCAAAACTTTGTAATAAAAAATCAGAAATTTTACTACCATATACTCCAAAGAAATTCTTTATATTTGAGCTTGTTTCACCATATATTAAAGAAGGATCTGAGGGAGAATAAGTCGCGAATGAAATTGTTAAAGCTATTCCTAGAGAAATCAGTACCAATCCTATAAACTCAAAGGTTCGCTTTTTCAAAAAATTTGTTAAACTATTTAAAAAGTTTGTGTTCATATCGAATCGTAATACTTACTTTTTATCACTTTTATGAAAAAACATAAAATATGCATTGTAGGCGGTGGTTTAACTGGCCTGATATCTGCTCTAGTTTTAAGTGAAAGAGGATTAGATATAGATTTAATACTTGAAAATAATACTTCTAAAAACAAAGATTTAAGAGTCACAGCAATATCTGAGAAAAACATGGAATTCTTAAAATCTAAGATAAAAAATATCAATTTAAAATTATTTTATCCTGTAAAAAAAATTAATCTTTTTTTTGAAAAGAGTAATCAAATAAAAAATTTTTTAAATTTTGATGAAAATAAAAGTTTAATGTATTTTTTTGAAAATAGATTGATTAAAGAACATTTATCTAAACTATTGAAAAAAACTAAAATTAAAATTCAAAAAAAAACAATCAAATCAATCGATCTAGCGGAAAATAAAATCTTTACTAATCTTTCTTCAAAATCATATGACTTATTAGTTTTGTGTTTGGGGGCAAACTCTCCAATTTATCAAAAGATAAGTGGCAACAGGGAAATCCAAAAAAATTACAAAGAGCATTCCATAACTTGTAATGTTAAACATCAGATTAAAGGTATTGGTGCTCAACAGTTTTTTTTGAAAGAAGGACCCCTAGCGATATTACCCTATAATAAAAATAAATTTTCTGTAGTATGGAGTATTGAAGATATATATTTTGTAAAAAACAAAAAAAATATTACAAATTACTTAAAAACCAAACTATCAAATTTATTAAAAACAAATAAAATATCTTTAGGGAATATTCAAAGTTACCCACTAAAATTATCACTAAAAAGAAACTATTATAAAAAGAATGCAATAATTTTAGGAGATGGACTGCATGTAGTTCATCCTTTAGCAGGACAAGGGTTCAATCTAATTTTAAGAGATATTGAAAAATTGAATGAACTAATTTCCAACAACCTTAGATTGGGGTTAACTCTAAAAGATTCAAATATTCCAAAAGATTTATCAGACAGCCGGAAACCAGAAAATTTACTGATGGGATTAGGGATAGACACAACAAGAAAATTTTTTAAGAGCAATAAATATTTAGACCCAATAAAAGAAAACATCTTAAATAATTTTTCCAAATCAACATTATTAAAAAAAATTACCAAAAGAGTTGCAAACCTAGGTTTAAACTAATGAATATTTTTGCTTTGTCTTCTGGCAGAGGTCCATGTGGTATAGCTATTATTAGAATGTCGGGACCTGATACTTTAAGTATATGCAAACTGATTTCTAAAGAGAATAAGATTAAAGAAAATGAAATAAACCTATGTAAATTTTTTGATCCAAGCAATGATACTATTATTGATCCAGAAGCTTTAATTTTATGGTTTCCAAAGCCAAATAGTTTTACGGGCGACGATTTAGCAGAATTTCATGTACATGGAAGTAACGCAATAATTAGTTATTTTCTTAAAGTATTATCAAGTCAAAAAAACTGTAGAATGGCTGAACCTGGAGAATTCACAAAATTAGCTTTTCAAAATAATAAAATTGACCTATTAAAAGCTGAAAGTATAGGCGATTTAATACATTCAGAAACTGAATTACAAAGAAAGCAAGCAGTAAATTTAGTTAATGGACATGCTTCCAAATATTACGATGATTTAAGATCAAAATTGATAAAGTCACTCTCTTTTATTGAGGCTAAAATTGATTTTGCTGAGGATGACCTTCCTGAAAATGTCCTAAAAGAAGCCCATAAATCAATTAAATCGATTCACAGTGATATAAGCAAAATTATTAATGATAATAAAGTAGGTGAAAAAATCAGAGACGGATTCCGAGTATCAATCGTTGGTGAAACCAATGTTGGAAAATCATCTTTATTAAATTTATTATCAAAAAGAGATGCAGCAATAGTCTCTGATGAAGCTGGAACAACTAGAGATGTCATTGAAACGTATCTAAATTTAGATGGTTATCCAGTTATTCTTGCAGATACAGCTGGGATCAGAGAAGCAAAAAATGATATTGAAAAAAAAGGAATATCTTTAGCGTTAAGTAAATTTAAAGAAGCCGATTTAAATATTGTAGTAATTGATAATTCAAACAAAAAAATTAGCGACAAAATAAGATCTATGATTAATAAAGACTCAATAGTTTTACTAAATAAATCTGATGTTCAAGCTAAAGAAAATTATAAATTTGATGTAGATACCGTACTAGTTTCTGTAAAAGATAATAAGAATATTGATAAGTTAATAAATTTAATCAAACAAAAGTTAAATAAAAAATTTTCGTCAAATAACAATGCTTTAATTACAAGAGAGAGACATAGAGTAAAGCTAAACGAGTGTTTGAAAGAGATAGATAAGTTTCTAAAGAAAGATCAAAACAAAGACTTAGAATTAGCTGCTGAGGATCTTAGAATGGCTACACGTCATTTAGGTAGTATAGTTGGCAAGGTAGATGTAGAAGAAATACTTGGATCTATATTTAAGGACTTCTGTATAGGCAAATAAAATAGCTCTTGTATTATTAATTTAGAACGTTACATTCACCTCATGATTAAAGAAAGCTATGATGTAGTAGTTATAGGTGGTGGACACGCAGGATGTGAAGCTTCTGCAGCTTCCGCTAGAATGGGCGTCAATACTGCACTTTTTACACATAAAATTGAGACTATTGGTGAGATGTCATGTAATCCAGCTATAGGCGGACTAGGCAAAGGCCATTTGGTTCGTGAAATAGATGCACTTGATGGTGTGATGGGCGTTGTCTCCGATAAATCAGGTATACAATTCCGATTATTGAACAGAAGCAGAGGTCCAGCAGTTAGAGGACCACGTACACAATCAGATAGAGCTCTTTATAAGATGCACATGCAAAAAATTCTACTAAATTATAAAAACTTAACTGTAATGGCCGATCCAGTAGTTCAATTTTTGTTTAATAATAGTCAGGTTGTAGGATTTTTATGTCAAAGTGGTAAGGAGATTAGATGTAAAGAACTTATCTTGACGACTGGAACATTTTTAAATGGCTTAATACATATAGGTGAAACTCAAATCCCAGCAGGGAGATATGATGAGAAACCATCCACCGGGCTGAGCGAACAACTTGCTAAATTTAAAATGAAAATAGGTAGATTGAAAACTGGTACTCCTCCTAGGTTAGATGGTTCCACAATTAATTACGATGATTTAGAAATGCAGCCAGCCGATAATGATCCTTACTTTTTTTCTTTCTTAACTTCTAAACTAGAAAACAAACAGATTTCTTGTGGCATGACATATACAAATGATGAGGTGCATAAAATTATTAGCGACAATATTAATAAGAGCGCGATGTACTCTGGTAACATTAAAGGCGTTGGACCAAGATATTGTCCATCTATTGAAGATAAGATTGTTAAGTTTAAAGAAAAACAAAAACATCAAATCTTTTTAGAACCAGAAGGATTAAAGGACAATACTGTTTACCCAAATGGAATATCTACATCTTTACCAGAGGAGGTTCAACTCAAAATATTAAGTAAAATCAAGGGTTTAGAGTGTGTTGAAATGAAAAGGGCAGGTTATGCTATAGAGTACGATTATGTAGATCCTAGAGAGCTAAATCCGACTTTAGAGACAAAAAAAATTAAATCGTTATTTCTAGCAGGACAAATTAATGGAACTACTGGTTATGAAGAAGCTGCTGCTCAGGGATTAATTGCCGGTATAAATGCTGCTCTTAAAATTTTAAGAAAAGAAGAATTTATTTTAGATAGATCCGAGTCTTATATTGGAGTGATGATTGATGATTTAATTACTAAAGGTGTATCAGAGCCATATCGTATGTTTACATCTAGAGCTGAGTACAGATTATCTTTAAGAGCAGATAATGCCGATCAAAGGCTAACACCATCAGGTATTAAAATAAATTGTGTAGGAATTGAAAGATCAAAAATATTTTTAGATAAACAAAAAAAATTAATTCAGATACTTGATTATCTCAAATCAAATTTAATATCTCCTACTGAAGCAAGTAAGTATGAAATAAAAATTGCTCAGGATGGTGTTAAAAGATCTGGAATAGAATTGATGTCTCAGCGAAATTTAAATATGGCCAAAATAAGGCAGATATGGCCTAGGCTACCTTCGTTCGAACCTGATTTAGATGATCAAGTTGAAATTGATGCTCACTACTCTGGCTACTTGAAAAGACAGTCTCATGACATAGCTGCATTTAAAAAAGATGAGGGTATCAAGATACCCGATAAGATTGACTACGATATGTTTAGCGGTCTATCTAATGAGATTAAGTCTAAGTTAAAAATCGTGAGGCCGAAAACTTTAGGTCAAGCCCTAAGAATTGACGGGGTAACACCAGCTGCAGCTATAATACTATTAGGTTATATCAAATCTCTAAAAAAAAGAGCTTCAGCTTGATAAGTGAAGCAAATGTTAAAAGAATTCTTGTCCAAAACTTCGAATTTGATGTTCTAAAGATAAAAAAATTAGATAGATTTGTTAAAAATCTTCTCCTTTATAATAAAAAACGCAATTTAATTGCCAAAAGCACTGAAAAGCAGATATGGGATAGACATATTTTAGATAGCGCCCAACTAATTAAATTTATTGATGCTAAAACTTGTACTGGAATAGCTGATTTAGGTTCAGGAGCGGGCTTTCCTGGTATTATATTAGCTTTATACTACCAGAATTACAATTTTCACGTGAAATTATATGAGAAATCGTCAATAAAATCAGCTTTTTTGACCAATATATCGAAATTATTAGGATTAAACTGTAAGATTATTTGCAGTGATGTGAACTCAGTAAAAATTGATTCTAATCATATCGTTTGTAGAGCGTTTAGAAAGCTACCCTATATATTGAATATTTCACGTGAAAACTGTGTAAAAAAACATAAATTTATCGTAATGAAAGGAAAAAATGCACAATATGAGATAAATAATACTTCCCAGATGAGAAATTATGAGTATAGATTAGAGAAAAGCATTACAGATAATGATTCTAAAATAATTATCCTAAATGCAGAATAAATTTTGTGAAACCAAATATAATAGCTGTCATAAATCAAAAAGGTGGAGTGGGTAAAACCACTACTGTTATAAATTTAGCCGCATCACTGTCCATAATGGGTCAAAATAATTTAGTTATAGATTTGGACCCCCAAGGAAATGCAACGACTGGTCTAGGAAAGTCAAATAATGATGATGAGAAAAATATTTATAATCTTCTTATCAAAAAAATAAATTTAAAAGACGGATTACAAAAAACTGACATAAGCAATTTAGATATTTTTGGATCTAATGTAAATCTTTCTGGTTTAGAAGTTGAAACAGCTAATGATGAAAATAGAGCTTTCATCTTAAAAGAAATTATTAGTAAAAATTCAGAAATTGTAAATAAGTACGATAATATTTTTATAGATTGTCCACCTTCATTAAGTTTATTGACAATCATGGCTTTAGTTTCAGCTAATGAAATATTAGTTCCACTTCAAACAGAATTTTTTGCTTTAGAAGGAATAACCCAATTAGTTAAAACAATAGACAGGATTAAAATTAATTTGAATCCATCTTTAAATGTGAGAGGAATTTTGTTAACTATGTTTGATAAAAGAAACAAATTATCATCTCAAGTTGATAAAGAAGCAAGAAATTATTTTAAAGAAAAAGTATATCAATCTGTAATTCCAAGAAATGTTAGATTGTCCGAAGCCCCGTCCCATGGTCAACCTTGCGTTACTTATGATAAATCATGCAGTGGTAGCAAAGCATACTTCAAATTAGCTGAAGAGTTCAAAAGTCAAACAAATAAAATAGGAAGCGCAGCATGAATTCTAAAAAAAAGGGTTTAGGTAAAGGATTATCAGCATTGTTCGGGGATCAAAAAAGGCCCGAAAATACTGCTAAAATTGAGAGTAATGAGCAAAAGGCCCTTATAGGAGAGTTGGCAAGAAACAAGTATCAACCTAGAACAATTTTCGATGAACAAAAGTTAGAAGAACTTTCTAAATCAATAAAAAAAAACGGAATAATACAGCCAATAGCCGTCCGAAAAAATAAATCATCTTCCGAGCTTTATGAAATTGTAGCTGGCGAAAGGAGATGGTTAGCTGCTCAGAAAGCTGGTTTACATGAAGTTCCAATAACAATTCTAGATCTAAATGATAGTGAAACATTAGAGGTGGCTATTGTTGAAAATATTCAAAGGGAAGATTTAAATATTATAGAAGAAGCCAAAGGCTATAAACGATTACACGAGGAATTCGGATACGATCAAGACAAAATATCCAGCTTTATGTCTAAGAGCAGAAGTCATATAAGTAACACTTTAAGATTACTTAATTTACCTAAAGATATTATTGCCATGATAGAACAAGGTGAGTTAACAGCAGGTCAAGCACGCCCGTTAATTGGTATGCCAAATGCTTCCGCTATAGCAGAAGAGATAGTAGCTAAAAAGCTGTCTGCTAGATCAATTGAAAATATAAAAAAAAGGAAAACAAAGTCGTTTACTATTGATCCGAACATATTTGATGCGCAAAGAGATATTGAAAGATCAATTGGGTTGAAAGTTACTATACAAAATAAAAAAAATAACTCTGGCAAGTTATCTATAGAATATAAAAACCTGGATCAGTTAGAACTAATTTCTAATCTTCTTAAAAAATATTCCAAGAGTTAGAACAAATATTTGTAATTGAATTTTTTACAAGTGTAAGAGGATTTAAGTTTGATTTACTCCTGATCTTTTTTTCAATTTTACCTACGTATGTAAGACCTTCAATTGTCCTTTGTTTATCCCACTTTTTGATAAGTTTTCGATATATAGGTTTATCTTTCCAGAATATAGGAGGTGTCATTTTATCTATCGTTTGATCCATATTCTCCCCTAAATTTTGCCTATGTATGTCTAAAAGTTTAGATAATCGAAAATTAAGCATGTTTAAATAAATGTAAGTGTCTTCTGGTGTAAAATTAAAATTGCTCATGAGTTCATTTAGTCTATTTTTTTCACCTACAAGTGCCGCGTCTCTAATATTTTCAAATATTTCGTTCCTGTCAGCATTTAATAAAGATTCTAAACTGTTGTAATCTAAGATCTTTTTATCAAAATAATTTTTAATTTTTTCAAGATTATTTAGAATAGTCTTACGATTTAAATTTGAATATTTTATAATCATGTTAATTGTATCTTTATTAATATTTTTAAAATTATTTAATTCTTTTTGAACTAAATTTCTTAAAGTTATTTCTGTGTCGTTATAACAAGCTATAACTGCTAAATTCTTTTTTTTTTCAAAAAACGACCTCAACTTTGATTTTTTATCTAAAATTTCTGATATCAGTAAAATTTTTACTGGCGTAGTGTTATTTAACAAACTCTCAATTTCATTTAATATTTTCTCGTTCGCTTGATTAATGATAATTAGTTTTTCTCTTGTAAATAGAGAAATATTTTGAGTCTCGTTAGTTAAGATATCTTTATTTTTTAAAAAATCTTCTTCATAAAGATTTATTAATTCAGCATCTTTATTTAAGATTACAAACTTTTTTTTGATATCATCTTTAAGACCAATATTCTCACCATATATAAGCACGCATTTAAACTTAGATATTATATTTATATTATTTTCAACTTCAAAACTTTTAAAAATCATTTTAATTATAGTAAATTCTTAGTTGATCTAATATTTCATTTACTATCGTCTCGATCAATAAATTGTTAGCTTCTTTTAAGTTGTTAACAGTATTAGAATAATTTGATTCAACTATATATGTTTGATTTGAATTAAAGGTCCTATTAAGCTCTTTTTTGGATTCTATATCTGATACTTTTAAATTGGCATTAATTGAAAGTTTATACTTTGTTACTTTGTTTCTAATATCCTTTTCTTGAATTTTTCTCTCTTTTTCAAGTTCAATAAAAATATTAATTTTGTTTTTACCTTCATTATTTGAAAATCTGTTTATTTTCTTTTTTATAATAAAAGATGTTCTTTTATCACCCGTAATTTCTATATTTTGAATATGAAATTTTTTTTTATCTGCCGAGTTCATTTTTTTGTAAGCACATGAACTAGTCAGTATTATTATAACTAAAAATAAATAAATTATTTTCATTGATTGATTATAAAGTTTATAATTCTATCTTTCACAAAGATAATCCTTTTAACTGATTTATCATCAATTTTATTTTTTATCTTGTCATTATTTTTGCAAAGTTTGATAACAGAATTTTGGCTTACTCCTTTCTCTATTTCAATAACATCTCTCGTTTTACCATTTACTTGTATTGCCATATTAATTTTTTCTTTAAGTACTAACTTGGTATTTACTTTAGGCCAACTATTGTTATCTTTTGCTTCTAACATTTCCAAACATTCATAAGCTATGTGAGGCGTGAAAGGAATTAGAATTTTCATTAAGTTTATCAAATTTGCTTTAAGACTTTTATTGCTTACTTCTTTATTAAGGTGATTATTAAACAAATTATAAATTTCGTAAACATTTGCTACTACTACATTTAAGTTAAAGTCATTAATTGATTTTGTAATTTTATTTACATATGAATTCATCTTTAAGTCAAATTCTTTATTTAAAGTATTTTTCTCTTCAGATCTTTCATTTACAACACAACAAAGATTGTAAATTTTTTGAAGAAACTTGTAAGCAGCATTAACTCCTTGATTGGACCATTGAATATCTTTTTCTGGCGGACTATCTGAAAGTATAAACCATCTCACAGCATCTGCTCCATACGACTTAATCATATTTTCTGGGTCAACTACATTTTTTTTTGATTTAGACATAGACTCCGAAGCACCCACTCTAACTTCACTTTTGTCTGATATCTTCTTATATTTTCCTTCAGAGCTCTTCTCGACTTCCGAAGGAGTTAGCCATTTTCCATTTTGATCTTTGTAGGTTTCGTGACAAACCATACCTTGAGTAAACAAACCTTTAAATGGCTCATTATCATTAATTTTATTGTTATTTTTTTTCAATGCTCTCATGAAAAACCTGGAGTAAAGCAAATGTAAAATTGCGTGTTCTATACCTCCAATATATTGATCTACAGGCATCCAATAATTTGCTTTCTGAATATTAAAAGGCTCTTTAGTTGTATTAGGCGAGCAAAATCTTAAGAAATACCATGATGAATCCACAAAGGTATCTAAAGTATCTGTTTCCCTCGTTGCAGGTTTGCCTGTCTTTTTATGAAATGTATTTTTCCATTTTTTGTGATTCTCCAAAGGGTTTCCATTTTGACTTAGATCAATATCCTCAGGTAGTTTAATAGGTAATTCATTCTTTTCTACCGGTACGATTGATCCATCTTCAAGGTGAATCATAGGTATGGGACAACCCCAGTATCTTTGCCTAGAAATACCCCAATCTTTTAATCTAAAAGTAATTTTTTTTTGACCTATTTTTCTCTTTTCTATTTCCTTAATAATTTTGATTTTTGCTTCATCCACTTTTAAACCATTTAAAAAATCTGAATTTATAATTGTTCCATCCCCTGAATATGCCTCTGTCAAACTACTAAAATCTTTTAAAATTGATGGATTATCCGAAACAACCTCTGTTACTTCAAGATTATACTTTTTTGCAAAATCTAAATCTCTTTGATCATGCGCAGGACATCCAAATATTGCTCCAGTTCCATAATCCATTAAAATAAAATTAGCCACATAAACAGGTAATTTTTTTCCCTTAATGAATGGGTGAACTGCTAACAACTTTGTGTCAAAACCAATTTTTTCGGCATTGGCTAACGCTTCTTCTGTAGTTCCAACTTTAAGACATTCGTCTTTGAACTTATTATATTTTTCATCTTTTATAAACTCGTTACATATAGGATGATCTACAGACACTGCCAAAAATGATGCTCCGAAAATTGTATCTGGGCGAGTTGTAAAAACGTTAATTTTTTTTTTTTCACTAATAATATCAAATTTTATCTCACAGCCGATAGACTTTCCTATCCAATTTTTTTGCATAGTCTTAACTTTTTCAGGCCAATTATTTAATTTATCAAGACCTTTAAGCAAATCATCCGAAAACTTAGTGATATCAAAAAACCATTGTGAAAGTTTTTTTCTTTCGACGACCGCACCTGAGCGCCAACCTTTTCCATTTACTACTTGTTCGTTAGCTAATACAGTTTGTTCAACTGGGTCCCAGTTTACGTAATTTTCTTTTCTTTTTACTAAACCTTTATTGTAAAAATCGATAAATATTTCTTGTTGGTGTTTATAATATTTTTCATCACAAGTTGAAACTTCCAGATCCCAGTCAATTGATAAACCCATAAGCTTCAGTTGCCTTTTCATTTCAGAGATATTTTTCTCAGTCCATTTTTTTGGATGAAGTTTATTTTCTCTGGCTGCATTTTCTGCTGGCAAACCGAAAGCATCCCAACCCATAGGATGTAAAACATTATATCCATTCATAAACTTAAATCGTGCGATAACATCACCAATAGTATAATTTCTGACATGACCCATATGAATTTTGCCAGATGGATAAGGAAACATTTCTAGACAATAAAATTTTTTTGAACTTTTATTGTTATAAAGTTTTTGTTTCTCGAAAGTAGATTGCCATTTTTTTTCAATTGCTTGAAAATTGAATCTTTCCATATAATTAATATTTTATTTCTTTTTTTGTTTTTCTAAAATAGCAGCTTTTCTTAAAATAGTTCCAACTAACTCCTCTTGTATTCTGGATTTAAATAATTCAACATTACAAGATTGATTAACTGAACACTTTTTTCTATGAACTGTTACTTTTAAACTATTTGTTTGAACTGTATTTGATAAAAATCTCACTGTAATTTTAAGAGCTTGATTTTTGTTTGTGTCGTCAGTGTACCAATCTGAAATAATTACACCACCTGAATAATCTACTTCTGACAAAGGTAAAAAATCCAAGACATCTAACGTAGCTCGCCACATAGGATTAGAGGTACTAAATTCATAGTTAGTTGAACGATTTCCCCCAACTATATTTTTAAGGGCAACTCCTCTACCTTCTCTAACATTTTTCTTTGCTCTTTCTGGACCTGATATTGGAACTTCTCTGGTATCAACTTTTTTAAAAAAACCTTTTCCACATGAAAACAGCAGTGAAAATATAAAAAAACATACTATTATTTTGATAAAGTTTCTCATTATTAAGACTTCAGTTATATTTAATAGCATTGTTTAAATAAAATCCAATAAATTCAATAAAATCAGGGTTTTTAATATGTTGCATAATTATCACACCATATAAGATAATCTAGGTAATTAATAAGTTTTTGTACAATTTCATCACTAAAAATTAGATAAATACCCTGTTAATTATAATTAACTTTTTAAACAAAGGAGAAACAATGAATAAATTAACAAAACTATTGTTCTCGATGATTTCTTCAGTAGCTGTTGCTACATCGGCTTTCGCTGGTGACTTCGCAGTAACTGGTGGTGTTAAGGCAACTTACACTATCTTAGGAAATTCGAGCACATCAGGTGTTCATGGAATTGGTAAAGGACTTGGAATATCAAACGAGTTCTCATTATCTGCTTCAGGAGAACTTGATAACGGTATGACATGGTCATATGCACAAGATATTGACGGTGCTACAGTACAGGACGATGCTAACATAGCTTTCGGAACTGACTACGGTACAATCAAGTTATGTGTATCTGAGTGTGGTCTATCAACAAAATACGCATTTGATAACTCTGCGTACGGCGTAGGTTCTGATAATGGTTATGGTGGTGGTTCTGGAACAGGAACTACTATGCAGTATGGATCTAACATTAGTTCATACAATAACATTCAGTATCATGCTCCAGCAGACTTGCTACCTTTCGGTATGACATTCAAAGCAGGAACTACACCAGGTGGTGCAGGTGGAAGTGCTAACGCTTCTTCTCACTCTGTAAACTCAGTAAATGGTTCAGTAAGTGGTTCTATGGATCAATACGCTATAACAGCAGCTCCAATTGATGGACTAAAAATTTCTGGTTCTTACTATCGTTTCGGCGATATGGGTAACAGAGATGACAGATATGATGCAGAAGGTGGTTCTTTAGCTGCTAACTACTCAATCGGTCAACTATCAGTAGGTTACGGAGAAACTAGAAGCGTACCAGCACAGAGAATGAACACAGCATCAGCAACTGCAAGAACAACAAGCTATATGAACGATGCTTACTCAATCGGTTTTGCAGTAAATGACAACTTGTCAGTATCTTTCACTGAAGAGAATTCAGAAGAAAGAAATGTTGCTAAATCAGTAGCTGCAGCAACTACAAGAACAGATGTTGAAATGAAAATGCAAACTTTTGATGTTTCTTACACAATGGGTGGTGCAACATTATCACTATCTAGATCAGAAACAGAAAATGAGTCGTACACTAAAGGCGATGAAGTAAACGAAACTATTGCCGCGATTTCATTAGCGTTTTAATTAGTTAGTATTTAAAAATTAAAAAAGCCGGTTAATTATTTTAGCCGGCTTTTTTTTTATAGCTGATAAACAAGCGAAAGAATTACATCTAACAGATTTAACTTTACTCAAGTTGTCTTTATTAATTCCACCAAGCGGAACAAGTTCAACCTTAGATCTTATAGAAACCATGTTAAATTTATTAACCCCTAAATGACCTTTTTTATAATTGTAATTTGTTTTGAATAATCTTGAATATATAATTTCTCTACATCCTTGTTTAACCTTAATGTCAACTTCCTTAAGATTATGAGCAGAACCAATCAATTTATATCCTATTCTTGAAAAAATATTTAACAATAAATTATTATTATAAGCAGAAATATACAAACCATCCGCTCTAAGTCTTGATAGTAGAACAGTATTATTAGCTACGTAAAAATGTATGCCTTTTTTTTTACAATTGTTTCTAAAGTTTATTAGATCAAGTAATTTTTCTTTAGTGTTATTGTTTCTATAAATTATATGAAACTTATTTCTTTTTTTTATTAAATTTAAATTGAATTTTCTAGTATTTTCGACAAATAAATAGTATTTTTTTTTATATATAAACATATGAGCATAATAAACAGTTTCAATAAAATAAAACAAGAAATTAAAGATAATGACCCCACTTTGCAAACAGAGATAATTGCAGTCAGTAAAACATTCTCATTAGAACATATTAAACCTTTGATAGATTATGGACATTTACATTATGGTGAAAATAAAGTGCAAGAAGCAGAAAAAAAATGGATAGCATTAAAAAAAAATATAAGTAGCTTAAAGCTTCACATGATAGGACAGTTACAATCTAATAAGGCTAAAAAGGCTGTTGAAATATTTGATTTTATACATTCTTTAGATAGTGAAAAACTTGCAAAAGAGCTATGTAAAAGACAAAAAGAAAAAGAAAAAAATCTAAAATATTTTATTCAAATTAATCTCGGTTCTGAAGAGCAAAAAGGAGGGATACAAATTAATGAGCTTAAAAATTTTTATAATTTTTGCAATAAGGAACTTAAATTATCAGTTATTGGCCTGATGGCTATTCCACCTAATGACGGAAATCCAGAAAAATATTTTCAAAAAATTTCTGATTTGAATAATGAAATTGGACTTAAAAAATTGAGTATAGGCATGTCAAATGATTATAAACTTGCAGTTAAATATGGTGCTTCGCATGTTAGAATTGGAAGTGCAATTTTTGGAAAAAGAAATTAAATTATTTTAAGAAAAGTGTTTTTATTTATGGAAGATAAAAGTAATATTATATCTGATTTGGAAATAGCGACGCACCCTAGTGTCGGTGAGTAGCTTCTGCTCGCAACATGAAGAAATATTGCACTTCCTTTATTCTTTTTTATGGGATTTAAATTATAGTCAAGAACAATTATGATGTCATAGTTTTTTTTATTTAAGTAAAGTTTTTCAGCCCTTCCTTCAAAAGGAAAAGTTATTAACTTATTATAGTGTCTTGAAGATATATCATCACACCAACCAAAATTTTTTTTTATGGCTATTAATTTAAGTTTTGAGTGAAACTTTTTAACCCTGTCTTTTCTATAGAAAACATATTTAAGTTTAAATTTCCCTCTTGGAGTACATTTATCCCCTTCACTTTTTTTACTTGTAATTCCTCTTTTACCAATAGCACATTTTATCCTATAATCATTTAAATAAATAAATTTATTTTTTAAAATTAAGTTCATGAGTGAAAAAAAAAATATCATTTTAGCATTCGGAAATAAAGAGTTTAATGACTCATTAATCGAACTTAAAGATCATTTAAACTTTGATTTAGAAGTTGTAGATAATATAAATAATAATAAGTTAA
Source organism: uncultured Pelagibacteraceae bacterium (assembly GCA_902579605.1). Lineage (GTDB taxonomy): Bacteria > Pseudomonadota > Alphaproteobacteria > Pelagibacterales > Pelagibacteraceae > Pelagilacustribacter. Next base: position 21,095 of record CACHHD010000006.1, on the reverse strand, counting down.
TGGATAATTATCAGGGATTTATAATTCATGAAGATGCATTAAATAATAAAAAAACTAAAAATATATTAAAAAATGATTTTATTAATAAGATTATTATTCATCAAACAAAAAATATTAAAGGAATAGAGAATATAGAAAAATTACCATTACCAGCTACAATAGATCAAATAAATAAAGCCATTAACAACAATTTTGTAAAAAAAAAGTTTCTGATAAACTCATCTTTAAAAATAAATAATTACATACTTAATAAAAATACTAGACAATTGATAAAAGATGGACAGTCTTTAGAATTAACTGAGAAAGAAATCGAATTAATTGAATTATTAAAAGATAAATCATTTCAAAAAAAAAGAGAAATACTCACCTCTATTTGGAAATACTCAAAAGATGCAGACACTCATACTGTAGAAACACACATATATAGATTAAGAAAAAAAATTAATGATACTTTTAAAGATGATAAATTTATAAAAAGTGAAAAAGAAGGCTACACTATTTGAAGAAAAGAAATAAATTTGCCAAAGATTTAATGACTTCTAAATACAGGCCGCGAGTCATTAAACCCAAAAAAGGAAAAGGTAGCTTTAAAAGAAAAAAGAAAATTAAATATTCTGAATAATAATATTCAAACTTAATTTACAGCAACTAAAGTCTTGCTCCTATTTGTTGAATAATTTTGGAAGATAATTCTGTTCCTTTTTTTAAGCTTTCTCTCAATGATAATTTATTTACGTATCCGTGAAGAAATCCCGCAGCAAACAAATCACCTGCACCTGTAAGATCTATAATCTTTAAATTTTTTTCAGCACTACATTCTACAACCTGATCATTTTGGACTGCTATAGCACCCCTCTCTCCTCGGGTTACTACTACAACTTTATTGACACTTTTTGCAAAAGCAATAACGTCTTTAAAATTTTTTGTATCTATTAATGCCATAATTTCCTGCTCATTAGCAAAAGTGATGCTTAATTTATTTTGGACTAAATCTAAGAAATATTCTTTATGTCGTTCTACACAAAATAAATCAGAAAGAGACATGGCTGCTTGTAAAGAGTTATTTATTGCTTTATTAAATGCTTTTTGTGGCTCTCCCTTATCCCACAAGTACCCTTCCAGGAAGGTAACTTCACTTTGCTTGACCACTTTTACATCAATATCACTTTCACTTATTTTCCCTGCAACACCTAAAAAAGTACACATTGTTCTCTCCGTGTCTGGAGTAATTAAGATCAAGCATGTCCCAGTAGGGATTTTTTCCGCTTTAGTGGTGTAGTGGAAGTCAACTTTTTCTTTTTTAAGACCTTCAAAATATTTTCTACCCAAATCATCATCATTTACTTTACCTATAAAACCAGTTTTATTACCAAGTTGAGATAGCCCCACAATGGAATTAGCTACTGAGCCACCAGATATAGTTTTTTGAATCTTCAAATTCTCTAGTAATTTTTTAAATTCCTTTTCATCTACTAGTTTCATTGTGCTTTTGGTTAGATTGTTATCTTTCAAAAACTTATCATCAATTTTACATATGACATCTACAATAGCGTTTCCTATTCCTAAAATTTTCATATTATGCTTTCTTTGTAATAAATTTTTTTTTTCTATTTGGGTAACAGCTTTTACAAATTTTGCAAGTCAAACCATAACAATCCCTTGCTTTGCAGTATTCTCTACCATACCAGATAATTTGAAGATGGAGTTTATTCCAATTTTTTTTAGAAAAAATGTCTTTTAAATCTTTTTCAGTTTGAGTAACACTTTTACCATTCGTCAAACCCCATCTTTGAGCTAAGCGATGTATGTGAGTATCAACGGGAAATGCTGGATATCCAAACCCTTGAGACATCACAACACTTGCTGTTTTATGACCAACACCAGGCAGTTGTTCTAATTCTTCATAAGTATTTGGTACCTTACCATTATATTTTTCAATCAAGGTTTTTGATAAATAATAAATACTTTTGGCTTTGACTCTAAAAATACCAATTTTTTTAATTAGTCTCTCAATTTTTTTTCTACCCAACTTTACAAAATGTTTGGGGTGATTATATCTTGGATAAATATTTTTGGTTACATTGTTAACATTTACATCTGTGCATTGCGCTGAAAGTAAAACCGAAATGAGTAGAGTGAAAATATTTTTATAGTTTAAAGGAATAGGAACTTTTGGATAAGTACTATTCAATATTTTTTGAATAATTAAAGATTTCTCTCTTTTATTCACTTAAAATTCAACAGATCTCTCATTGAATAGAGACCCGGTTTTTTTTTCATCAACCACTTAGATGCAGTTAACGCACCCTCAGAATATAAAGCTCTATCGAAAGACTCATGATTCAAAGTAATAATTTCTTTGCCACTAGAAAATTTTACTTCATGTTCACCAATTATGCTACCTTTTCGAATCGAATTAAAATTTATCTTTTTACCATAAGGAAATATTTTTTTGTTTAAATATTTTTTTCCTATTAGATTATAAAAATTTTTATTTTTTCCATCAGCTATGCCTCTTCCTAACATTAAAGCTGTTCCAGATGGATAATCCTTTTTATTTTTATGATGAACTTCAAAAATCTTACTTAAAAAGTTATCACTAAGAGATTTAGATGCTATTTCTGTTAAATACATTAAAAGATTTACTCCTAAACTCATGTTACCAGCTTTAAGAATAGGTATCTTTCTTGAAAATTTTTTAATAATATTTTCTTCTCTTCGGGAAAACCCGGTAGTACCGATTACAACTCTTTTTTTTAATTTTGATGCAATTTTTAATACTTGAAAAGTGCATTTGGGCACTGTGAAGTCTATAATCACATTGGCGTTTTTAAATGCATTTGCAGTATTTAGTTCTATACTAATCCCATAAATTTTTTTTGAAACTCTTCTATTTTCTGTCAAAGAAACTAGTTTGAAATCTTTATTATTTTTTGAGGACCGTATGAGTTGTTGTCCCATTTTACCTAAACAGCCTGTTATAGCTAAATTGATTTTTTTCATTATATAATAAGACTTATAATTACAACAATAATAAAGACAATTACAGCCCAAATAGAAATATTTTGAATGAATTGTTTAAGTTTGCTGTTGGTATTTAAAAACGAAGGTAAAACTAAAAACAATACTGCTAATAGAAATATAACAGACATTATCTCTTGCATAGCCATTGAAAATCAAGAATTTTTCCAGAATTTTTTTGCTTTTTCAAAAAAATTTTTAATAATTGGGCTAGATTTTTCTGATTCTATTTTTCTAAATTCTTCTAAAAGATCCTTTTGTTTTGAATTTAAATTTGATGGAACTTCTGTAATAATTTTGATGTATAAGTCTCCATAACCATTTCCTCTTAGTAACGGCATCCCTTTACCTTTAAGTCTTAACTGTTTTCCATGTTGTGTTCCTGCTGGAATTTTAATTTTGGCTCTACCACCGTCTATAGAAGGCACCTCAACAGAAGTCCCTAAAGCTGCATCAGTGAAGGAAATAGGTAATTCAAAATATAAATGTTCATCTGATCTCTTAAAGATGCTATGATTGTCTACAGAAACAAATAAGTATAGATCTCCTGTTGACCCTCCTTTGTTTCCCGCTTCACCTTTACCCGAAACCCTAATTCTAGTTCCGTCATCAACACCCTTAGGAATTTTAACAGCGACACTCTCTTTGCTTTGTATTTTTCCATTACCTCCGCACTGCCTGCAAGGATTACTTATCATCTCACCATAACCGCTACATTCCGGACAAGTTTGCTGAATCGTGAAAAAACCCTGGCTAGATCTTACCTTACCTCTTCCATTACAATAGTTACATGTAATTGGTTTCGAACCTGGCTCTGAACCCTGTCCAGCACATTTAGAGCATTTTTTATAAGTAGTATAATTTACTTTTTTATTTAAACCTGAATAAGCCTCTTCCATACTTATAGATACATCATATCTTAGATCATTCCCTCTATTAGATGCTCTTCTACTAGATCTTCTTCCACCTCCAAATATATCTTCACCAAAAAAATCTTCAAATATATCTGAAAACGAAGATCCAAAATCAAAATTACCAAAACCTTGATTGCCACCACCTTCAAACGCCGCATGACCGAACTGATCGTAATTTGTCTTTCTTTTGTCGTCAGATAATACGTGATAAGCTTCGCTCGCTTCTTTAAATTTGTCCTCGGAAGCTTTATCTCCCTTATTTTTATCTGGGTGATATTTTAATGCTAACTTGCGATAAGCTTTTTTGATTTCATCCTTAGAAGCGGATTTAGATACACCTAAGATTTCATAATAATCTCTTTTTGCCACAAGAAATTGCTCCTTTTTCTATCTCAGGCGCTTTTTTCTTTATCTTCTTTTACGTCTTCAAAATCAGCGTCAACTACGTTTTCTTTATCGTTGCCCTTATCTTTAGGACCGTCGCTTTTATCATTGTCTTTAGGTTGATTTTTTTGTTGGCTCTTATAAACAGCTTCACCAAGCTTCATTGAGGCCTGTATTAAATTTTGTGTTTTTTTCTTAATATCCTCTGCATCTGTACCTTTTAAAGACTCTTTGAGATCTGTAATACCAGCTTCAATAGCTTTTTTCTCTTCAGAAGAAATTTTATCTCCATGTTCTTTTAAACTTTTTTCTGTAGAGAAAACTATACTATCCGCTTGATTTCTTGCATCAACTCCATCTCTTTTCTTTTTATCAGCTTCTTTATTTGCTTCAGCATCTTTAACCATTTTGTTTATTTCTTCTTCAGATAAACCACCAGAGGCTTGAATTTGTATTTTTTGCTCTTTTCCTGTTCCTTTATCTTTTGCGGAAACGCTTACTATGCCGTTTGCATCAATATCAAAAGTTACCTCAATTTGAGGTGTTCCCCTCGCAGCCGGAGGTATACCAACTAACTCAAAGTTTCCTAAAAGTTTGTTATCAGCTGCCATTTCTCTTTCACCCTGTAAAACTCTTATTGAAACAGCGGGCTGGTTATCTTCAGCAGTGGAAAATACTTGGCTTTTTTTTGTTGGTATAGTTGTATTTTTATCAATAAGTTTTGTAGATATACCACCTAAAGTTTCGATACCTAATGAAAGTGGCGTCACATCTAAAAGTAAAACATCTTTTACATCTCCTTGAAGTACGCCAGCTTGGATAGCTGCACCCATTGCTACAACTTCATCCGGATTAACACTTTTATTTGGCTCTTTTCCAAAAAAGTTTTTTACTGTCTCTATAATTTTAGGCATTCTAGTCATTCCACCAACTAAAACCACCTCATTGATTTCTGCAGCAGAAAACCCAGAGTCCTTTAGAGCAGTTTTGCAGGGGTTTAAAGTTCTTTCAATTAGACCTTGAACTAATGCTTCAAGCTTAGCCCTGGTAAATTTTAAGTTCAAATGTTTAGGACCTGATTTATCTGCCGTAATGAATGGTAAATTTATTTCTGTTTGAGTTGCAGAGGAAAGTTCTATCTTAGCTTTTTCCGCAGCCTCTTTTAATCTTTGTAAAGCGAGCTTATCAGTTTTTAAGTCAATTCCATTATCTTTCTTAAATTCACTAATTAAATAATCAACAATAGTATCATCAAAGTCTTCACCACCTAGAAAAGTATCACCATTAGTAGATTTAACCTCGAATACTCCATCACCAATTTCTAAAATTGAAACGTCAAATGTACCTCCACCCAAATCGTAAACTGCTATTTTTTTTCCACCCTTTTTATCTAAACCGTAAGCTAGCGATGCTGCTGTTGGTTCATTTATAATCCTTAAAACTTCTAAACCTGCAATTTTACCGGCATCCTTTGTTGCTTGTCTTTGTGAGTCATTAAAATAAGCAGGTACAGTTATGACTGCTTTTGTTACTGCTTGGCCTAAATATTTTTCAGCTGTCTCTTTCATTTTCTGAAGAACGAAAGCAGAGATTTGAGCTGGAGAATATTTTTTACCTTTACCTTCAACCCATGCATCACCATTGTCTGATTTAATAATTTTATATGGAACTTTTGAAATATCCTTTTGTACGGAAGGTCCATCAAATTTTCTTCCTATAAGTCTTTTTACTGCAAAAATTGTGTCCTCGGGATTAGTCACAGCTTGTCTTTTTGCTGGCTGACCAACTAACTTTTCTTCTTTTTCTAAAAAAGCTACTACGGAAGGTGTAGTTCTTGCACCTTCAGCATTTTCCAACACTTTTGCTTGTGTGCCATCCATTATCGCTACACAAGAATTTGTCGTCCCTAAGTCTATACCAATAACTCTACTCATGATTTCCTTTGTTTACATTCTTTATATGGGGTCTAAATAATTTTCTACAAGACGTAATTTCATGTTTTTTTGGTTGTTTTTTCATCTTTTTTCTTCGAAATTCCAACAAGTGAGGGTCTAAGTAGCCTATCACTAAACATGTATCCGGATTGAATTTCTTGAACAATAGTCCCAGGGCTTGTTTTCTCATCTTCTATCTCAAGCATGGCCTGATGGAAATTGGGATCGAACTTCTCATTTAAACAATTAATTTTTATTATTTTATTTTTTTCAAAAATTGAAATTAGGTCTTTTTCTATTATTTCTAAATTTTTTACAAATTTATCAAATTCTTTACTTTTTTTTAAAACTTCGTCATCTAAAATAGATTTTTTTGCTCTATGAAGATTATCTAACAATACCAGTATCTCCTTAGCAAAATTAAAACCTCCAAATTCAAAAGCATCTTTTACCTCTTTTTCAAATCTTCTTCTTTGATTCTCCGAGTCAGCAAGTACTCTAAGTAATTTTTCTTCTGAAGTTTTTAATTGTTCCTCAATAGATGGCTCTGATTTAGATTTTACATCTGATCCTAATTTGTCTTCAATCTCTATATTTTTTTTATCTTTACTAGATTCACCCATATAATTTGCTATATAATAGTTAAATTATTAATTACCAGTCTTATATGAAAAAAAATAAAATTATATTAATTGGCACTCATAATAATGGAAAATTCAAGGAAATAAGCTATCTAATAAGTAAAGATATAAAGAAAGTTTCGCCAAAAACTTTAAAAATAAAAGCTCCAAAAGAAACAGGAAAAACTTTTCAAAGCAATTCTGAACTCAAAGCAAATTATTTTTATATAAAGTCAAAGATGATCTCGTTATCAGATGACTCAGGGCTAGAAGTATCTGCACTAAATAATAGACCTGGAATTTTTTCTGCGAGGTGGGCTAAAAAGTACGGTAATTTTTATAAAGCAATGAAAGTGATTTTAAGTAAATTGTCTAAAAGCAAAAACAGAAAAGCTAAATTCATTTGTAGTTTATCCATTAAGATAAACAAAAAAAAAATTATAACTGCAATTGGAAAAGTAAATGGAAAAATTTCTAAAAATATTATTGGTAATAAAGGATTTGGTTACGATCCAATTTTTATTCCTATTGGCTATAAAATTTCTTATGGACAAATGAGTAGAACCCAAAAGATGAAAATTGATCACAGAAATATTGCCTTTAAAAAATTAAAAAAAAAATTAAAATCTAATAAATTTTTTATCTGAAGCTCTATACATATCAAGTTTTTGAATTAATTTTCCATCTTTAAAATTAAAAGTCCCAATTTTACCTTTAATATTATCTTTCATAATAAAGTCTTTTAGTGAAGAAATTTTATAATTTTTTTTATTCCAGATATAATAAATCAATCCCAAAGCATCATATGTAAGAATCGTAATTTCACTTGGTTGAACACCATAAATCTCTAAGTATTTATCAGTATATTTTTTGAAATTTTTAATATTAACAGATGGATAATATAAACTTTTGATAGAATTTTCTAAAAAAATACTTTTATCAAACCATTGATTTACTGTAACTATTAAAACTTCTTCTTGATCTACATCTGAGTAAACTAGAGAGGTTAACACACTTTTTAAACTATCTCCAAAGTCAATTATTATTACCGAGTCAAAATTTACTTTTCCTATAGTATACATTTGTTCTAGTCTCTTAAGTTCTAATTTTGAAACTTCATCATCTTTATCTTCCAACAGTTTTACTCTAGAAATTAGATTCTTTTTTCTTTGTTTATAATTTGTAAGTTTTTCTATATCAGCAGTGAGCAATTTTGGGTCCGAGTTGTATTTAAAAATTTTTTTGTTATCTAGATCGATACTACTAATCTTAGAGTCAATTAAATTTGCATATTTGTTTTTGGGATACATAATTACAGTTTTTTTTCTCTTATTTTCCTTTATAAAGTTTTCAATCGATGTGATTTGAGATTCTAAACTTATTCCTATACTCAAAATATTACTCTGCACTCTTGGATTAATATTTGATGGAGAGATGAAAATCATGTCTTTAAAATCTGACAAATTTTTAAAATCTTCATGACTTATTGGACCAATTACTATTTTTACATTTTCATCTCTTAAAGACGCCAAGGCCTGAATAAGCTTTTCAGGATTGTTAAACCCCGAATCTCTAGGATAGATCTTTACATTATCATCACCGATTTCTGTCAAAGCTAACTGGAGTGAGAGCATTATAGATTGACCCATTTCTTTATATTCTCCGCTAAAAGGAGCTAAAAGACCAACTCTGAGAGTTTTTTTATTTTCATTAGCAAATGAGTTAATATTTAAGAATAATAATATATAAATAATTACAGTTAATTTTTTAAAAAAATAAATGAGCAATTTCAAAAAAGGCCTATATGTAGTTTCTACGCCTATAGGAAATTTAAACGATATTACTTTCAGAGCAGTTGAAATTTTAAAAAAATCAGATTTCATACTTTGTGAGGATACCAGACATTCATTGAAGCTTTTAAATAATTTTAACATAAAAAGTAAATTAATTTCATATCATAAGTTTAATGAGAAGAAATCACTTAATAAAATTATACAATATTTAAATGAGGGCAAAATTTTGTCTTTGATATCAGATGCAGGTACTCCTGTTTTGTCTGATCCAGGAAATATCATAATCAAAGAATGTATTAATCAAGGATACGATATTTTCACTATTCCTGGACCTTCTTCAATCACTGCTGCAGTTAGCCTCTCAGGGTTCAGTGATAAATTTTTATTTTATGGTTTTTTGCCAAAAACTGAGAACGAGTTGAATAAATGTTTAAAAAAAATAAATATCGAAGATTGTTCAATAGTCTTTTTTATTCCAGCAATTAAGATAAATTTTTACATCAAATATTTTAAAAAATATTTTCCTGGAAGAAAAATCTTTATTGCTAGAGAAATGACCAAAAAATATGAGACTTTTTACAGATATGAAATAAATAAAATGAAAACATTTAACACGCCTATCAAAGGCGAACTAACAGTTGTGATTTCAAAAAAAATTAATAAAGAGTTACCAACAATCAATTTAAGTAATATAGAAAAACAAGTTACAAAATACTTAAAAAGTTATACTGTAAAAGATGTTGTAGAACTAATGTCAAAAAAAGAAAAAATATCAAAAAAAATTATTTATAATATTTGTTTAAAACATAAAAAATGAAATATTTTTTATCATCAATATTAATTGTTATCTTTCTTTACAGTTGTTCTCCTGCATCACGGTTTGGAGCTGGAGTAAATATAACTTTTGATCCAAGAACTATAGGAATGCAGATAGATGATACTATAATGCAAAAAAACTTAGTTGCTCGGCTATCCTTAAACGAAAAAAAATACTTTTTAAAAATACAAGTAGAAGTTCTTGACGGTAGAATTTTTTTAGCTGGAACAGTTGAAGAACCAGAGGAAAAAATAAAAATCACTAAACTAGCCTGGGAAACAAAAGGTGTTAGAGAAGTAAAAAATGCTATAACAATAAAAGGCGACTCTAATTTTAAACAAACAGCAAAAGATATCTTAATTACTAGTCAGTTAAGAACAGCATTAATTTTCAATAAGAAAACTAAGTCAAGAAACTACACATTGGAAACAATAGATAGGAAAATTTATATTTTTGGTATTGCTATGGATACTGATGAAAAAAAAGAGGTTTTGTCCGAAGCAGAAAAAATATATGATGTTGAGAAGATTATCCCATCAATTTACTTAGCTAATGAGTTAAGTAGGAATAAAATTTAATTTTTATTATAATCAATTACGTCTGAAGAATAAGCTGCAATAGATGCAAGATTTAAAATATCAGAAGTGCTTGATCTTAAAGGAGCCACCTCTATAGGTAAATCTAATCCAATTAGTAATGGTCCAATTAATTTTGCATCTCCAAAAGATTTCATTAATTTAGTTGAAATAGCAGCACTATGAAGCGCTGGCATAATTAAAATATTTGCTCTACCTACTATTTTCGAAAAAGGATAAATTTCTTGATAAATTGGATTCAAAGCTACATCTGGCTGCATCTCTCCATCAAAATCAAAATTTACTTTTTCCTCCTTTAATAAATCAATTGCATCTCTTACATGTTTTGTATTTCTTGAAATTGGTTTACCAAATGTTGAGTGGGACAAAAAAGCAACTTTAGGTTCAAATCCAAAAAGTTTTGATACTCTTACACATGATTTTGAAATTTCAACTAATCTTTTAGAAGAAGGAAAGTCTTCTACATTAGTATCAGCAACTAAAACTGTGCGTCCTTTAAACACCATCATTGTCATACCAAAAATTGGTTCCCCTTTTCTTGCATCACAAACATGTTTTAGTTTTTCAATTGAGGCTGCATAATGTCTAATATTTCCTGTAACCATAGCGTCAGCATCTCCACAAGCAACCATTGAAGAACCAAAGGCAATCCTATCATTTCGTATAAGTCGATCTACATCTCTCTCGAGCTGACCTGTTCTTTGAAGCTTTTTGTATAAATATTTTGTATATTTCTCTCTTTTATCTTTATCAGTCGAATTTACAATTTCAATTTTAAAGTTTTCATCTAAACCAATATTATTTAACGTTTCTTTTACCCTTTTCTCATTTCCAATTACAATTGGTGTTCCTAATTTATTTTTTCCAAACTCTATAGCTGCTTTCAACATATTCTCGTCTTCTCCCTCTGCAAAAACAACTCTTTTAGGACTTTTTTTAACATTAGAATTAATACCTTGCATTAAAGACATGGAAGGATCTAATCTTGCAGAAAGTTGGTCTTTGTAATTTTCAAAATCAATAATTTTTTTTCTAGCAACACCACTTTTCATCGCTGCTTCGGCTACCGCGGAAGGTATTCTTCTAACAAGTCTTGGGTCAAAAGTTGAAGGTATTATATACTCTTTTCCGTATTTTGGTCTTTCACCCCCGTAGGCTGAAACTACTTCATCTGGCACATCTTCTCTTGCTAACAAAGCTATGGCATTTGCTGCAGCAACTTTCATTTCTTCATTTATAATTTTAGCTCTAACGTCTAGTGCGCCTCTAAAAATATAAGGAAAACCAATTAAATTATTTACCTGATTAGGATAGTCAGATCTTCCTGTAGCTATTATGGCATCATCACGAACGTCATTAATTATTTCAGGTTTAATTTCAGGATCGGGGTTTGCGCACACAAATATTATAGGATTTCTAGACATTGATTTTATCATCTCACGACTGACTACATCTTTTGCTGAAAGTCCTAGAAAAACATCAGCTCCTTTCATGGCTTCATCTAAAGTTCTAATTTTAGTTTCAATTGCATGTGCTGATTTAAATTGATCCACTTTATCTCTTCCTTTATAAATTACCCCTTTTCTGTCACACATAATTACGTTTTCATTTTTAACACCTATTTTTTTAAATAAATTTGTGCATGCTATAGCAGACGCACCAGCACCGTTAACAACTATCTTAACTTTATCAATTTTTTTTTTTGAGATATCCAAAGCATTTATCAAAGCTGCAGTTGTAATAATTGCCGTGCCATGTTGGTCATCATGAAATACAGGAATATCTAGAATTTCTTTCAACTTTTGTTCTATAATAAAACAATCAGGTGCAGCAATATCTTCTAAATTTATTCCACCAAAGGTTCCTGAAATATTTTTTATTGTAGAAATTATTTCATCTACATTTTTATTATCTATCTCAATGTCAATAGAATCTATGTCAGCAAACCTTTTAAAAAGGACGGCTTTTCCCTCCATGACAGGTTTCGAAGCTAATGAACCTAGATTCCCTAAACCAAGAATCGCAGAACCATTACTTATTACAGCTACTAAGTTTCCTTTGGAGGTATAGTCGTAAGCCTTAGAAGAATCTTTAGAAATCTCTTTAACTGGCGCTGCTACACCAGGCGAATAAGCCAGCGATAAGTCTCTTTTTGAAATTAAAGGTTTAGAGGAATTAACCTCAATTTTGCCAGACTTATTACCTATATGAAAGTCCAAGGCCTCTTTATCTGTATAATGATCAATTTTTGATTTTTTTGTCATTGGATTTTGAGTATGTAATATATAAGTGAATATATCACTAATAATTTTGTCTTAAATATGAATTTATTATCTTCAACCACTGTTTTTAGTTTTTATACGATGTTAAGCCGTGTTCTTGGTTATTTTAGAGATATACTGATAGCTATATTTTTAGGAACTTCCATTTACGCTGATGCTTTTTTTGTCGCTTTTAGGCTTCCAAATACATTTAGGAGACTATTTGCTGAAGGCACATTTAATGCGGCTTTTATACCGAGTTATACTGCAGAAAAGATAAAAGGCAAAACAAAGGGTAAAAAATTCGCTGATGAGGTTCTAACTTTACTAACTTTGGGACTTTTTATGATAGTTTTAATAGTAGAAATTTTTACTCCATATGTTGTTTATTTAATTGCTCCAGGCTTTATAGAAAATAATACCAAATTTAATTTGGCAGTCGATTTAACAAGAATCACCTTCCCTTTTTTGGCATTAGTAAGTTTGTCCTCCTTTTTTGCCGGGATACTAAACTCTGAAAATAAGTTTGCGGCTGCAGCGGCCGCCCCAATTTTTTTAAATTTAATTCTAATTTTTTCTTTAATACTCTCATATTATTTGAAATCAGATTATGCTCTTAATTTATCTTATGGTGTTTCGATATCAGGACTTATACAATTAATTTTTTTGATATTTTTTGCATCAAAATACTATCGCCCCTCATTAATTTTTAAAAAAAAGATAGGACGCAAAGTAAAATTTTTCCTTAAAAAACTTTTACCCAGTATTTTCTCCTCTGGAGTGATCCAAATTAGTATCCTGGTAGGAACAATAATAGCGTCATTTCAAGCTGGAGCAGTTTCTTATCTATACTACGCTGATAGAGTATATCAAATAAATCTCGCTATTGCTGGAATTGCAGTGAGTACAGTGTCTTTACCAGTGCTCAGTAAATTAATTAAAAATAAACAAATGATTCAAGCAAATAAATTACAAAACAAGTCCATAGAATTATCTTTATTATTATCATTACCAGCTGGTATAGCTTTAATTATTGGTTCAGAGGAAATAGTTAATGCTTTATTCGGTTATGGCTCATTTACTAAAAATGATATTGCACAAACGTCGCTAGCACTTAAATACTTTGGTTATGGTATACCAGCTTTTGCAATCTTAAAAATATTTGCTAATTTCTTTTTTGCTAGAGACAATACAATTACACCGTTTAAAGTCTCGTCTATTGTTGTTTTTATAAATGTTTTAATAAGTATTTTATTTTTTAATAAAATTGGCTTCGTTATAATTCCTATTGCTACAACTTTATCTACGTGGATAGGAGTTTTTTATTATTTAATTCTTCTTTCTAAAAATAGTTACTTTAGAATCGAGTCTAAGTTTTATATTCACTTTGCTAAAATCGTATTATCAACATTGATAATGTCTTCTGTTTTTCTTGTAGGTTTAAATTATTTTGCAAAAAACTTGAGTTATTCAAGTGATTATAAAATTTTGTACTTATTATTTATAGTAATCTTTGTAGCTTTATTGTATTTTTTAATTTGTTATTTTTTAAAAATACTTAATTTAAAAAGTTTTAGAACAAATTAATATGAAAAAAGAATTAGTATTTTCTGGAGTCCAACCAACCGGCAATTTGCATCTTGGAAATTATCTAGGAGCTTTAAAAAACTTCGTTGCATTACAAAAAAAAATGAATTGTATATATTGTGTTGTTGACTTACACGCAATTACAAGTTTTCAAAATCCGAAAGAGTTAAATTCAAATATATTAGAAACTACTGCAGGTTTTTTAGCTTCAGGATTAGATTCAGATAAAAGTATTATTTTTAATCAATCTTCAGTTAGTGGGCATGCAGAATTAGCTTGGATATTAAATTGTGTTTGTAGAGTTGGCTGGTTAAATCGAATGACCCAATTTAAAGATAAAGCCGGCAAAGACAAAGAGAAAGCTAGTGTTGGATTGTATATTTACCCAAACTTGATGGCAGCAGACATATTATTATATAAAGCCACACATGTACCAGTCGGAGCAGATCAGAAGCAACATTTAGAATTATCGAGAGATATAGCTCAAAAATTTAATAATGATTTTGGAAAAACAGATTTTTTTCCATTACCTGAGCCTTTAATACAAAAAAATATTTCTAGAGTTATGAGTTTAAGAGACGGAACAAAAAAAATGAGCAAATCTGATGAGTCTGATTACTCAAGAATTAATTTGAAAGACAGTCCAGATGAAATCATGAAAAAAATTAAAAAAGCAAAAACTGATGCCGATCCAATTACTGAAAATTTAAATGAATATAAAAATAGACCAGAGGCTTATAATTTAATAAGTATTTATTCAGATTTATCAGATCAAAGTTTTGAGAAAACTATTAAGGAATTTGTAGGAAAAGACTTTTCCTCTTTGAAAGGAAGACTATCTGAAAAGCTTGTTGAGACAATAAGTCCAATCGGAAAAAATATTGCTAAATTAATGAAAGATAAAAAGCACCTAGAAGATGTATTAAAAAAAGGCAAACAAAAAGCCAGTATTATTGCTGAGGAAAACCTAAAAAAGATACGTGAAATAGTAGGATTTGTGTAATATAAATATTCTACAATGATACAAGTAGAACAAACACCAAACCCAGATTCGTTAAAATTTTTATCGCAAAAAATTTTATCTAAAGTTGGAACTGAGGAGTTTAAAAAATCAAACTTAAAAAACATTAATATTCCTTTTGTAAAAGGGGTATTAAGTCTTTCAGGAGTCGAATTAATTTTAATTTCAGATAAATTTTTAACAGTGAAAAAAGAAAAAAATGTTTCATGGGATGGTTTAAAGCCAGTGATAATTTCACATTTAAATGATTATTTTGAAAAAAATAGTGATCCAATATTGACTAACAACATAAAAGATAAAGTTTCTGACGAAAACGAAACTATTTCTAAAATAAAAGATGTATTGGATACCAAAATAAGGCCAGCAGTAGCAAGAGATGGAGGAGATATAAAATTTAAATCTTTTGACAAAGGTGTCGTTAAAGTAGAATTACAAGGCGCATGTTCTGGGTGTCCTAGTTCTATTATGACTTTAAAGCAGGGCGTACAAAATTTACTTAAACATTATGTTAAAGAAGTAAATTCAGTCGAGGCAGTATAAATGAAAAAAAATCTTTCTTACAGAGATAAATTACTTGAATTAGGAAGAATTTATAAAATTACAGAAATACAAAATTATATTAAACGAAAGAAAAATCTTACTACTCAACAAATAGAGCATATATTAAAAAAAAATAATGTTCCAATTCCAAAAGATTTTAATGTAAGTTTTTTTAAAAAAAGTTTTACAAATCCAATTTCAAAAGCAGGTAAAGAAGTTTCTGGTATCTACAGCGAAACAACAGATGGTGTTGAGAGATTTTTCAAAAAAACAAAAAGGGGAGCAACGGGTTTATATGACGATACTACAGGAGGTCTTGGAAATTTTTTCGTTAACTTATGGAGAAACGCAGGGAATATTGGTCTCGGTATCTTAAATACTTTTCCCAAGTTATTTTCAACGGTTTCAAATTTTATTTCTAGTGCTTTTGTTAATACCTTCAGTAGTTTTTATAATTCTGAAGTCGAAAAAACAAAAATCAATAAATTGGTAAAAGGTTTTGGAATTGCCGTTTTTGTATGTGCAATTGGTATAGTCTTTTTCACTTTAAAAGAAAACTTTGATAAAACTGAAAAAATTCAACTAGTCCAAATTGAGAAAGATAAGTCGAAAAAAATTGAAAAACAAAAAGAAGTAAAAAAGAAAGAAGAAAAAAAACTACCAAAAAAAGTTGAAGAAAAACAAGTAAAAAAAACTGAGCCAAAAAAAGAAAAATCTCCAAGTCAGGTTACAGAACTGGTGTTACCTAATTTAAATATTAAAACAGAAACAGTACTAAGTTTATTCGAAGATGTTGATTATGATTTAAAAACAGTAAGGTATCAAAAAAAGGTAAAGCCAATTTATTTTACTCAGTTTCCTAAAGACCTAGACGAAATTAAAGATACAAAGCTTAAGAAAGAAACATTTATCAAAATTGTTTTACCCTTAGTTGTAGCAGAAAATGAAAAGATATTAGACGACAAAATTAAATTAAGAAAAATTATTTCAAAAAAAATGACGTCTGAAAAAGAAAAATCCTGGTTGAGACTTAAACTAAGAGAATATAAAGTCAAAAATTCAGATTTTTCAGAATTAGATAAAAGAATGGATATTATTCCTGTTTCAATAGCTCTGGCTCAGGCTGCAAAGGAAAGTGGATGGGGAACTTCAAGATTTGCTTTAGAAGGTAATGCAATTTTTGGTCAATGGACTTGGACTGGTCAAGGTATTGAACCTTTAAATAAAGGTAAGCATGAAGGTCATAAAATTTTGAGATTCCCAATTTTAAGAGCATCGGTAAAGGCTTATAAAAACAATTTAAATACTCATAAAGGTTATTCAGAATTCAGAGAGAAAAGACATAGTATTAGAAAAAGAAACAAAAGCATTAAAGGGTTAGACCTAACGGACACTCTAGATAAATATGCTCAAACTGGAAAAGAATATACAGACATTTTAGAGCAAATAATCAAACAAAATGATCTATCTGATTTTGAGACTGTCCAATTAACAAACTCGGTTGTTAAAAAAGATATACAACTTTAAGTTACTTTTCTTTAACTACAAACTGAACACCAAGCCATCTATAAAAACCGTTTACTTCCCTTAAGGAACAATTAATTCTGCCACGCTCAGTAATAAATTTTCCTTCTAAACTAATTGTAAGTTTATTTTTATCATCTAAATTAATTTCGGAATTTCTCCATTTATCTTCTTCATTTGAAAAGCAATTAATATTTTTTAAATTTTTTAAATTATCATAGAATTGAATACTTACTCTAGGTGGATTATTTTTATCACTTATATATCTCTCCTTAGGTTGAATACTCTTATAAGGAAAAGGTAAAGTTTTGAGTATAGTTTTGAATCTCTCAGTTTCTCCATATTTCTCATTAATTGGAAATCTCGGCATTTCAAAAAAATTTTTAGTATAATCTACAACACCAGAATGTTGACCAAAGGCATATTTAAAACCTAAATTTATGACAATTTTTTTCAAACTTAAGCTATATTCCCCGAAAGGATAAGAGAAAAAGATAGAGTTTTTTCCTAGATTTTCCTCAAAGATGCTTATAGATTTTTTTAAATCATTTTCTATGGCAGCATCATCAAAATCAATAAGATAGTCGTGAGTATGGCTGTGATTTCCAATTTCGACAAAGTCATATTTTTCTATTTCCTTTATATTCTTCCAAGACATGTAACCGTTTTTTCCAACTTCTCTTGTGCTTATAAACAAAATAAAAGGGATTTTAGATTCTTTTAGTATTGGCCATGCGTTGTCATAAAATGATTGATAACCATCATCTATTGTAATCAATACTTTTCTTTGATTTTTGTTATTATTTAATTCATCTTCAAAATTTAATGGATTTACAAATTTTATATTATTTTTTTTTATCATCTCTAGATGTTCTTTAAAATCAGTCATTCTTATATTTGTAGAAGGGTATTTATTTTCTTCAAATCGGTGATACATTATAGTAATTATACCAAAATCATCGATGACTGTTTCAGATGAATACAAATTAAGTTTTAATGTTATAAAAAATAAAAAGATGATAAAAAATTTCTTAATAATTAGCTGCACAGGCAAAAATAATTCATTAGGTTTAAAATATAATAGTAAATTCTTTAAAGAAAAATTACAAAATAATATTAATTCTAACAATTTACTTGTTAGTAATATTATTAGTTTTACTAATAAGTATAAAGTCAAATTAAGCAATAAATACTCTATAATAGTTAATATGGGTCCCGGAAGCTATTCCTCTATAAGAATATCTTTGTCTGTGGCAAAAGGAATTCAAATTGTACATGGATCTAAACTATATGGCTATAAAAGCGACCAATTATCAGAATTAAAACTTGAAAATATTGAGAATTTAATAAAAAATAACCAATTAAAAAATAAAATGGTTAACCCAATTTATCAGCAAGAGGATTAAATAATATAAAATGAGTGTGATTGAGGAAAAATGTAAAAAAAAAGGTGTTAGACTTACGGAACAAAGAAGGATCATAGCTAAGGTCATGTCCGAGTCAAAATCAACTTTCGGTTCAAAAGATCATCCAGATGTTGACGAGTTACATAAAAGAGTCAGTTTAATAGATAAAAAAATAAGCATTGCAACGGTTTACAGAACTTTAAAACTTTTCGAAGAGTCAGGAATTATAGAGCGTCACGATTTTAAAGAGGGTAAGTCAAGGTACGAACCATCTACAGATGAGCATCACGATCATTTAATAGATATTAATACTGGAGAAATAATTGAATTTGTAGATAAAGATATTGAAGAATTACAAATTAAGATTGCAAAAAAATTAGGGTATAAATTAGTAGACCATAAACTTGAACTTTATGGATCAAAAGATAAAAAATAATTTGAAAAAGAAAATTTTTATAAAAACTTTTGGCTGTCAAATGAATGAGTACGATAGTAACCGAATATTAGATATAGCAAAAAAAATTAATTATTTTCCGACCAAAAAAAAATCAGATGCAGATTGTTATATAATTAATACTTGTCATATTAGAGAAAAAGCGACTGAAAAAGTTTTCCATGATATTGGTAGAGTAAAAAAGGAATATAAAAATAAAAAAAAACCTATACTTATTATCACTGGATGTGTAGCTCAGGCTGAGGGAGATTTAATTTTAAAAAAAGATCGTTATGTTGACGCGGTTATAGGTCCTCAATCTTATCAATCAATAAACAAAGTTATAAAGGATATAGAAAGTAAAAAAACCCAACATGAGATTACAAATTTTGAAACTATCCAAAAATTTGATCAACTTAAATTAATAAAAAATGACAATTCTAAAATTTCAGCTTTTTTAACAATTCAAGAAGGTTGCGATAAGTTTTGTAAATTTTGTGTGGTCCCTTACACTAGAGGAGCAGAATATTCTAGAAATTTTAATGAAATATTAAATGAAGCTGATGAACTGATTGATAATGGAGCGCGTGAAATTACTTTATTAGGTCAAAACGTTAACGCATATAAAAATAATAATAAACGTCTCTCCGACCTTATATATGCTCTAGAAAAAAGAAAGAAACTTTTAAGAATTCGCTATACAACTTCACATCCAAAAGACATGACAAGTGATTTACTTGAAGTATATCAAAATAGTACAAAACTTATGCCGCTGTTACATTTACCAGTACAATCTGGCTCAGATAAAATACTTAAGAGCATGAATAGAAAACATACTATTAAGGAATATTTAGATACAATAAATATTTTAAAAGAAAAAAAACCAAAAATAAAATTTACTAGTGATTTTATCATTGCTTATCCTGGTGAAACAGATCAAGATTTTGAAAAAACATGTGAGTTAATGGAAAAAGTAAAATTTATAACTTCCTATTCTTTTATTTTTAGCCCAAGACCAGGTACCCCAGCGGGATCTATGAAAATTATTAAAACAAAACTGGCACAAAAAAGACTTATAACATTTCAAAAAATAGCAGAAAAAATTAAATTTAATTATAAACAAAATCTTCTAAATAGTGTAGTAAAAGTCCTATTTGAAAATAAAATGGAGAATGAAAAAAATAAATACTTTGGTAGAGATGAATATCAAAACCCGGTGATAGTTTATTCAAAAAAAAATATAACTGGCCAAGAGAAAAATGTTATTATTAAAAAATTTACCCAACATACAATTTACGGTGAGCTAATGGACACCGATAAGTTCCTCGCTGCTTAAATATGTCAAAAATACAAAATTTAGATCAGAGCTATAGTCTTAAAAAAATTGATAAAGAGACAATTAATATCAAAGTTCACAATAATGATGTTTTGATATCAGTTGTAGGTGAATTTAATAACAATTTAAATGAGCTAGAGAAATTAACTAAAACTAAAATTTTTTTCAGAGGAAATTCTATTACGATTAAAGGAGATGATAATAATATTAACAAAGCTTCTGAAGCTATTAAGTTTCTTATTAATAAATATTTGAAAACTAATTTAATTGAAAAACAAGATTTGATGTTATCAGTAAAGGAAAAAAATATGAATTTTAAATCAAATGTTCATAATTTAGATCAACTAATTAAAACTCCGAAGAAAACAGTTATAGCAAGATCAAAGAAACAATCAGATTACATTAAAGCTTTAATAAAAAACGATGTAACTATGGCTCTAGGTCCAGCAGGTACAGGAAAAAGTTTTTTAGCAGTATCTGTTGCAATGACCATGTTGTTTGAAAAAAAAGTAGAAAAAGTAATTCTATCTAGACCAGCTGTAGAGGCAGGCGAGAAATTAGGATTTTTACCTGGCGACATGAAAGAGAAAGTAGATCCATATTTAAGACCATTGTATGATGCACTTTACGATCTTTTTGGATTCGAAAAAATAAATAAAAAAATCGAGTCAGGTGAAATAGAAATTGCGCCATTAGCATTCATGAGAGGTAGAACTTTGAAAAATTCTTTTGCAATATTAGACGAAGCTCAAAATGCTACTTTGACTCAAATAAAGATGTTTTTAACAAGAATAGGTGAAAATTCAAAAATAGTAGTAAATGGTGATCCTTCCCAAATAGACTTAATTAATAAGTCTCAATCAGGTTTGATTAAATCAAAAAAAATTTTAAACAGGGTTAAAGAAATT
>CACHHD010000005.1 GCA_902579605.1 uncultured Pelagibacteraceae bacterium | reverse complement strand
CAAATCATCAAATTTTTTAACATTTTTGATATAATATTTTTCTACACTAAAAAATTTAGGATTAGTCTCGATTATTTTAGCAAACTCATAACTCATAGAACTTGACTGATCTTGAATTCGCTTTTGATATTGATAAAGGTTAAATAACACATTATTTGCAAAATCTATTTGATCAACTTTTCTTACTGATAAACTCTCTTTAATTGATTTACCTTCAATTTTTTGAAATATTATATTTTTAAGCCAAAAGTTTCTTTGTTTTAAATTTGATAATAAAGAAATTGATTGAGTGCCAATGTTACTCAAAGCTAGCTGAAGACTTTCAAGCGATTTTATTTCAGCTTGTAAATTATTATAGTTTACATTTAAATTCCTGACTTTATCCTCACTTCTAATTACCATCTGATCTGCCGCATAAGAAATGACAGTAAAAATTGCAGAAACTATTACTAATTTATAGGCTATATTGTTTAATTTACCTCTTCTCATATTTTTGTATTTTTCATTTCTCTCTGTAAGGAAGTAATTTCAAAAATTTGAATGATTAAAAATATTATAACCTGAAAAATAAACGCAAATATAATGATATTTCTCTCATTATTGGAATAACGTATTAAATCGTTATTTAATTCTTGAAGTATTCCCTCAAAACCTAACTTGAAATCAAATGACAACTCTTCCATAAGATTTGTATAAACAATAGCAGATTCATAAATCTCAAACATCTTTAAATAATCTAAATAAATTGGATTATTGAAATCTTTGATTGTTGTGTAATCATTAATTTCACCGGACAAGTCTATGGGTTTAAAATCAAAAACTTTATTATAATAACTTTGATATTTTTTAATATCAAAATTTTTTATATTTACAAGTTCTTGTGTTATTTTATCAAATTCTTTTAGTTGATAAGAATCTTCTCCATAAAATTCTAAAAAAACATCTCTTTGAACGTCTAATCCAAATTCTTTGTCATCAAATAAGTTTATTATTTCTTGAAAATCGTCTCTGCTACCTTCCACAACCAAATCAGGAAGATATATGTCATTAACGCTAATCAATGCATCAGGAATAGGTTGTGTAGATATATACTCATATAATGTGTTTATATCTCTCTCGCTATTCATAAGCTGAACAATCATTGCTTTTAAATTTGTGATTTCGGATATAAGATCGGAGTAATTTTTGATTTCTAATTGAGTATTTAATATTTCAAATTCAATATCGTTAATTTTTTTCTCAACAAAGAAAGTTATTAAACTTGCAGTTGTTGCAAATATGGACAAGAAAATTCCAACATTAATGATTATTAAAAATTTTTTAATATTTTTTACTTGTTTAAAAAAGGCTAAAACAAGAGATAATTTTACTAATTTCATAATAAAAATCTTTTAATTCACAGAAATTAACATACTATATCAGCATGATAAAAAAATTATACTTGATCTTAATATCTTTCTTTATAATTGAAAGCGCATATTCTAAAGAAATTAGGTCTAGATTTGGCTTTTTTATAGACGTTCCATCTGACTACACTGCTCTACAAGATCAAAACATAGACGATCTTTTGAAAGATTTTGACGGTTCGGAATTGAATAAAGAATATACAAATGATGTTCTAGCTGGAATGACCAAAACAGAAATGAATATTGAGTATTATTTTCCCAACAAAGCTATGGATCCTGCTATAAACAATATGTATATGATGGTGATGAACGGAAATATCAAAGAATACTTTGCTTATGATTTGAAAGAGATTTGCAGTGAAATGAAATCTATATTTTCAAAAATGTATAATAAACCAAATTTAAAGCAGTATAACTGCAAAACTAAAGCTAAAGAAATTAACCGTAATTTAAATTTGTATATGGAACATGATGGTCCATTTAAAAACCAATTTTTTTATATTTATTATTTTCAAACAAAAGGTGGTTTAACTGCAGCAGCTCTAGGATGTGAGAGAAAGAATTGTAATAAAATAAAGAGAGATTTAATAAGTATTATAAATTCGATTTCAGAATAACATGGCAAAAGAGAGCAAAAATAAATTTTTAGCAAATGTTTCGACTATTTTACTTATACCTTACACACCTTTATTTGTAGTAATCTTCATAGCAAGCAGTTGGTACTTTAATTTTCCTTCTTGGGTTACTTTTGTATATCTTGGTTTAGCAGTAATTGTTTTTGTGGGTAGAAGGCTGCTAAAATAAAAAATGGATTTCCTTTCTGACTGTGTTGATATTGTGCTCGTTACAGTCTACTCTTGGAAAAAGTGTTATTCACGTTGAGATTTAATCGAGCCCTTTGGAGTTCGAGTCTCTCCGACCGCACCAAATAGTTAAAATTTACAAATGTTTTTTTTTGTGCTTATTTAATAGGATGAATTTTTGGCCTAAACTAGCGATAATTTCATTTATAAGTTTTTTTGTATTAACTGAAATTTATAGCAGCGAAAGATCTGAAAAAGAGAGAGAGTTGGGTGTATTTTTAGAGGATCTTAAAGACATTGGAAAATATAAAAAAATTAATTATTCTCCAAATGGACTATTTCCTAAAAATATAAATAATTTTTACGCAAAATCTCAGAAGTCAAAAGAAGGAATATCAAAAATTTTCGTTAAACAAAAACATCTTCTTAATAAATATCCAGGACAAATGATGTTGGGCATGGCATATTTTGAATTCTTTTACATGCAACAACTAAAAGAAAGCAAATATACATTAGAGAATTTTGAGGACAAATATCCAAGTTTATCTGTAAAAACAAATATTCAAAAAATTTATAATTTAAATCAAGCTAGAAAAACAATGAGAGAAGCCCTTGGTTTACAAATAGAAGACGACCCAAAAAAGGCATTAGATTATTACTATACGATGCATTTACTATTTAGCCAAAGTGAAAATTCAAGAGTGAAGCTATCAAAATTAGAGAAAGAAAAATTAAAAATAAATGAGAATATTTCAAAAAATATAACTAATGTAAGAAAAACTCTTGAAAAATACCAAGAACAGAGATTAAGCAAAAATGGCTTTAAAAAAGAATTTCGTAAAAATTATAATAAATTAGATAATTCTCTTAAAAAAGGTGAAAAATATAAAGAGTACGAGCTTATAAGTTCTCTTATAAATGAATTGCCAGCCTTCAACGAAAAAAATATATCTGCATCAATTAGTGGTTTCAAATTAGCTAATTTTGTTGTTAAAGATTTAAAAAAAAATCACTTACCAAAAAAATTTGAGCAAGATTTATCAAAAGCTGACTTTAGTGAGTTTGATCAAAATCAATTAAAAATTCTTGGAGAGATCACAAAATTTATAAAATTAAATAAAAACAAAAAATCTAATGAAATTCAAATTGATATTTTAAATCTTGAAGATAATGGGTTACCCGTAAATAAATTATTAGAAGTTTATAGAAAAGATCTTGATGTTGGACTAGAGTCTTTAAATATGCAGCTAGCATCTGTAGAAATAATGAATAAATGGGTATTAAGTGATTGGGCAAATGCTTGGAAGAGTCCTATTCCAACTAAAGTTAAAGACGCGGCAGGTATTGAAGTAAATTTAAGTGATGACCAGATAGAGGAGGTAAAAGCTCAGTTAGCAATTCAAAACTTTAGAGAGCTTTTAGATTTAGAGGATTTTAAAGACGTAATTTCAAATGAGTCCCTTGATGGTATTCAGGAAACAATCTCACAAGCTAGTGAAAGTTTTAGTTTTTCATTTACTTTGGATGATTTTGCTCAAGCTCTAGGGGATCTGAGAGGTTTAGATATTAATAATTATTCAGATTTAACAGATTTAGCTAATGCACAGTATGGTGCCAATTGGTCTGTTGAAGAATATGCTTCGGCGTATCAAGGTAATTTGGATGTTATCGAACAACTTGCAGCTGGTACTTTATCCGATTTTGATGCAGGACAGTTAGCTGCAGCAGCACAGTCAAGTTTACAAGAGGTTGCTGATACCATTGCTGCCGCTAGCGCTGCTGGAGTGACAGTAGATCTCGATGCTACAATGCAAGGCATGGGCTTTGATGATTTTGCTTCTGCTGTTGCTGCCTATAATCAACAATATGGTACAAATTATACAGTAGAGCAGGCGAGAGAAGCTTTAGGTCAATAAAATATGGTGTCAACTAAAGTTAAATTACAATTGACTTTGATTATTGTTAGTAGTCAAATAACTTAATGAAAATACTATGCGTTCTTTATGACGACCCAAAAAAAGGAATGCCTAAAAGTTATCCTTTATCAAGTTTACCAAAATTAGATAAATATCCTGACGGAATGACTTTACCATCTCCAAAAGGAATAGATTTTAAACCTGGAGAACTCCTGGGTTGTGTGTCTGGGGAATTAGGTTTAAGAAAGTTTTTAGAGTCAAACGGTCATACTTTGGTTGTTACCTCTGACAAAGATGCTAAAGGCTGTAAAGCAGACAAAGAACTTGTTGATAGTGATATAGTCATATCACAACCATTTTGGCCGTATTACTTAACTAAAGAAAAAATAAAGTCTGCAAAAAATTTAAAAATGGCAATTACAGCAGGTATCGGCTCTGATCACGTTGATTTGCAGGCAGCTATGGATAATAAAATAGATGTAGTTGAAGTTACATATTGTAATTCTAGATCAGTAGCTGAACATATAGTTATGATGATTTTATCATTAGTAAGAGATTACCATAATCAACATGCTATAGTTAAAGATGGTGGCTGGAATATAGCTGATGCAGTTCAAAGATCCTACGATGTAGAAGGTATGCATGTAGGCACAGTTGCAGCAGGAAGAATAGGATTAGATGCATTAAGAAAAATGAAACCTTTCGATGTTCATTTACATTACTTTGATAGACACAAATTACCAGAATCAGTCGAAAAAGAGTTAAACTTAACGTTCCATGAGTCTGTTGAATCTTTAGTAAAAGTTTGTGACGTCGTAACGATAAATTGTCCTCTTCATCCTGAGACCGAGAACTTATTCGATAATCAACTAATTAGTAAAATGAAAAAAGGTGCGTACATAATTAATACAGCTAGAGGTAAAATTTGTAATAGAGAAGCTATAGCCAAAGCCTTAGAGTCTGGTCAATTGAGTGGATATGCTGGAGATGTTTGGTTTCCTCAACCGGCGCCAAATGATCATGTATGGAGATCTATGCCAAATCATGGAATGACACCTCATACATCAGGAACTTCTTTGTCAGCCCAATTTCGATATGCAGCTGGTGTAAGAGAAATCTTAGAATGTTTTTTTGATAAAAAACCAATAAGAGAACAGTACTTAATTGTTAAAGATGGGCAGTTAGCTGGAATGGGAGCTCACTCCTACAGCAAAGGAAGTGCAACAGGTGGATCTGAAGAAGCCGCTAAATATAAAAAAAAATAATTTAAAACAAACCTTCAATATCACCTTTTTTATTTAATCTAATTTTATCAGCAGAAGGTACTCTTGGTAATCCTGGCATCGTCATTATCGATCCACAAATTACTACCACAAATTCAGCACCACTAGACAATCTCACATCTCTTACTTTTAAATTGTGTCCTATAGGCGCCCCTTTTAATTTAGGATCTACTGAAAAACTATATTGTGTTTTGGCTATACAAATTGGAAAATTTGAGTACCCCGCTTTTTCTATTTTATTAAGTTGGTTTTTAGACTCTTTTGTAAATTCAACACCACTTGCTCTATAAATCTCGCTTGCAATAATTTCAATTTTTTTTGTTAATGAATTTTTATCCTTGTAAATAAAGTTAAATTTTGATTTTTTTGTTTTTTTACAAAGCTTTACAACCTTTTCAGCTAAATCTTTCGTACCTTTCCCGCCATGTGCCCAGTGAGTACAAAGGCTCACTTTAATATTCAAATTAGCGCAAAAATCCTCAATTATTTCAATTTCTTTTTTAGTATCTGTTTCAAACCGATTAATAGCTACTATAAGATCTAATCCAAATTTTTTTATATTTTCAATATGCCTCTCTAGATTTGGAAGGCCTTTTTTAAGCGCATTCAAATTTTCTTTTTTTAAATTTTCTTTTAAAACACCACCATGCATTTTCAGCGCCCTAATTGTTGCAACGAGGACAACGCATTTCGGTTGAAGACCTGCTTTACGACATTTAATATCTAAAAACTTTTCTGCCCCTAAATCCGCACCAAATCCTGCTTCAGTAATTACGTAATCTGACAATCTTAATGCAGTTTTAGTAGCTAAGATTGAATTACATCCATGAGCGATATTTGCAAAAGGACCACCATGGATAATTGCAAGATTATTTTCTAAAGTTTGAACTGCATTTGGTCTAAACGCCTCTTTTAATAATACTGTCATGGGTCCTTGAGCTTTTAAATCTTTTGCAAAAATAGGTTTTTTGTTTTTTGTATATGCAATTGTAATATTCCCAATTTTTCTCTCTAATTCACCAATGTCATTTGATAAACAGAAAATAGCCATGACCTCAGAGGCTACAGTAATATCAAAACTATCATTTCTGGGATGGTTAGCTTTAAGCTGCTCTAAATTAATTCTTATTTTTCTTAAACTTCTATCATTTAAATCTACGACTCTTTTCCAAACAATATTTTCTATGTCTATATTCAATTTATTCCCCCAATAAATATGATTATCAATTAACGCTGATAATAAATTATGAGCAGTTGTAATAGCGTGAAAATCCCCTGTAAAATGCAAATTAATTCTTTCCATTGGTACTACTTGAGCATAACCACCTCCAGCAGCTCCACCTTTCATGCCAAATGACGGACCTAAACTTGGTTCTCTTAAACAAACAATTGATTTCATTCCAATCTTATTCAAACCATCATTTAATCCAACTGAAGTAGTCGTTTTGCCTTCTCCAGCAGGAGTTGGTGTAATTGCAGTTACCAGCACTAGATTTTTTTCTTTTTCTTTAAGTGTTTTAATATATCTTAAATTTATTTTTGCTACATGGCGGCCCATCGGGCTAAAAGCAAAAGGAGTATCAGGAATTTTAAATTTTTTTAAAATATTGCCGATCGGCTGCATCTTTGCTTTTCTAGCAATTTCAATATCAGACTTAATTTTAACCATTAGAACTCCTATATATAAAAATTAAACCTGTGTATACAAATCATTATTTTTTCAATTTAGCCCTTATAAGAAATGTGTTATGGTTCAATATGGTTGAGTTTATTAGAAAAAGAAGAAAGATAATTCTTATTGTCCTTATTGTATTATTTATAGAGTTAAGTGGTTATGGTATTTTGGCATCACTATCGAGACTACTTAGTGCCCTTTAAATTATATTTTTTCATCGCTGCTTTTGCTAAAATTAAATTAGGATCAAAAAAAGTTTTTGATGATTTTACTTTTTTAAAAGACTTAAAAGCAAATATGGCTACAGGAAGTTCAGTGCAAGCAAGAATAATTTTTTTACATTTCATTTTTAAAAGATATTTTATAACTGGCTTAATTACTTTTTCTGCCTCTTTCACCTTACCTTTTTTTACGAAGTTAATAGACTTATTTACATTTCTTTTTTGTAAGTTTTGTGTTGGCTCAATTAAATTATATCTTTTTTCAAAAAATTTGTGATAGATTTTAGTACTAAGTGTACTTTCAGTTGCCAGAATTCCAACTTTAGATCCACGAGCGCAATTTTTTTTAGCAAACGCAAATACTTCTTTAGGCATACTAAGTATTGGAATTTTTACGTTTTTTTTTAAATCATCGAACCAATGATGTGCAGTATTACATGGAATAGTAATGAATTTACAATTATTTTTTTGTAAAAAAACACAACCTTGGTATAAACTTCTATAAACCTTTTTATAAACTTTTTTGTCACTCAATCTTTTAGGCACATCAGACTTATTATATAAAACGAAAATTGGGTATTTTTGATCTAGTTTCCCTCTATATAATTTTGCCAACTTCGTGGAAAAATCTAAACCAGCTTGAGTACCCATGCCACCTAAAATCCCTATCATAATTAAATTATTTTTGCTTTTTGTTTACCCACTAAAATTTCTTTATTTTTTAATTCCGATAAATTTTTATTGAAAATATTAATTAATCCAAAAGGGTAAGGATTGCCAATTAAAAGTTTACCAATTGAGTCACCATTTAATGTAATCTCGCTTCCAATTTTTAAATTATCTTCTGATATTAGTGGCAAAAGTTTCTTTCTTATTTTATTTTTTAATTTCATTCTTGCTGTATTTTCTTGGCCTATATAACACCCTTTTTTAAAATCTATTGCTGAAAGATCCTCAAAATTAGCCTCAAGTCCAAATAAGTTATTTTGTAATTCCCTCAAGTTTTTAATTGGTACCCCAGCCTCATGAGCCACACTAAAATAATTGTTATTGTCTTGAATTTTAAGTGCTAATTTTTTTATAGTTAGATATAACTTCTCAAGATTTGATAAAACTCTTGATCCCAATTTTTTTGATCGCGGGTCCTTAAAAACAGGGCTACCTCTATATATTAGGGTTTGAGCATTCTTATTCTCTTGTTTTTTTAATTCCTCGAATTTTTCATTTGAAATTACACCCACAACATAATTATTAGAAACACTATTAATTTTAACATCCGAATTAAGTTTATATTTTTCTAGAAAAATTTTTAATTCATCTACATATTCTTCTGGACTATCTAAATAATATCCGTCATCTGATTTTATTACAAAAAATTCATAAAGATATTTTCCTTGAGGAGTAAAAATTCCTGAAAAAATACTATTATCTTTATTAACAATATTAATGTCATTCGTAATTATATTTTGAAGAAACTCTTTAGAATCTTTACCAAAAACTGAGATTATTCCTCTATCTTTTAAAATATTAATTTGATCTTTTTTCATTTTAATAGTTTTAATATTGTATATTATAAACAAAATTTATGTCTGATAATAATAGTCTCATCATAAAAAATGGAACTTGCTACATAGATGGTAAGCTAGTAAATACAGATATTACTTTATCAAGAGGGAAAATAAAATCAATTGGTAAAGCCGACTTAAATAACCATAAAGTCTATGATGCAGAAAATAAAATTGTTTTACCTGGTATAATAGATACGCAAGTTCACTTTAGAGAACCTGGTTCAACTGATGCTGAAGATTTAGAAAGTGGAAGTAGAGCAGCTGTATTAGGCGGAGTAACATCATTATTTGAAATGCCTAATACTAATCCACCAACAGCTAATCTAGTTGAATTTGAAAAGAAACTTCAAGCAGCTAAAAATAGAATGCATAGCAATTACGCATTTTACTTTGGAGCAACTCCTACTAATACTGATCAACTTGCGAAACTTAAAAATGTTGAAGGTTGCTGCGGTGTTAAACTTTTTGCCGGTTCCTCTACAGGAAATTTATTGGTGGACAAAGAGGCTGATATTGAAAAAGTAATATCAAGTAGCGATAGAGTTGTTTCTATTCATTCTGAAGATGAGGAGATTATTAATTTACGAAAAAAATTTATAAAAAAAGGGGATGTTCATTCTCACCCTGAATGGAGAAACGTTGAATGTGCAATATCATCAACTCGTAGAATGGTAAAAATTGCAGAAAGATTTAATAAAAAAATTCATATATTGCATGTTACCACAAAAGAAGAAGTAGATTTTTTATCAATGCATAAAAAAAATGTTACCTTCGAAACTACTCCTCAACATTTAACAATGTATGCTCCAGATTGTTATGAAAAATTGGGTACTTATGCTCAAATGAATCCACCATTACGCGGCAAAGAACATTATGATCGGCTTTGGACTGCTATTAAAAATAATATTGTTGATGTATTAGGATCAGATCATGCACCTCATTTAAAGATTAATAAAGATAAAGAATATCCTAATACTCCATCAGGGATGCCGGGAGTTCAAACTATTTTTCCAGTTATGATTGATCATGTTAATAATGGGAAATTAACTCTTAACCAACTCGTAAATTTGATGTGTGAAAATCCTTGCCGAATATTTGGAATTAAAAATAAAGGTTTTATCAAAGAGGGTTATGATGCCGATTTGACTATAGTCGATATGAATAAAGAAGTGACAATTAAAAATGAGATGATTGCTAGCAAATGTGGTTGGACACCATTTCATAACTATAAAGTGAAAGGATTTCCAGTAGGAACAATTATAAATGGAATTTTAGTAATGGCCGATGGAAAAGTAATAGTAGAGTCCAAGGGAAAACCTTTAAGTTTTTAAAATATTATTTTTAATTAAATCCTCTTTAATCTCATCGAGAATTAACGGATCATCTATTGTAGCTGGCATTTTGTAAGGCTCATTATCTGCAATTTTTCTCACAGTCCCTCTTAATATTTTTCCCGATCTTGTTTTTGGTAATCTTTTAACAACAATAGCTATTTTAAAAGCTGCAACTGGACCAACTTTATCTCTTACCATTGAAACACATTCTTTTATTATTTCCTCATTTTTTTGTTGTACGCCAGCCTTAAGAGCTAACAGTCCAATTGGTAACTGTCCTTTAAGTTTATCTGCAATACCTAGTACTGCACATTCAGCAACAGACTTATGTTCAGCTAGTACTTCTTCAATTGCTCCTGTTGAAAGTCTATGCCCAGCAACATTTATAATATCGTCGGTTCTAGACATTATCCAAACGTATCCATCTTCATCAATATGTCCCGCATCGTATGTTTGATAATAACCTGGGTAATTAGTCATATAATTTTCTTTATATCTTTTGTCTGCTCCCCATAAAGTTGGAAATGTACCTGGAGGCAAGGGAAGTTTCACAACTATATCTCCCATTTTTCCAGGACTAACTTCTTTTCCCTCAGAATTTAAAACTTTAAGATCGTATCCAGGCACTGGTTTAAATGCAGAACCGTATTTAACTGGAAACTTTTCTATACCAGTACAGCTAGATGTAATTGCCCAACTCGTCTCTGTTTGCCACCAATGATCTATAACTGGTGAATTCGATAAATTTTCAAACCATTTTATTGTATCGGGGTCAGCTCTCTCACCAGCTAAAAACAATGTATCAAAGTTACTTAAATTATATTTTTTGAAAAATTTACCCTCAGGATCTTCTTTTTTAATTGCTCTGATAGCAGTAGGAGCAGTGAATAAAGATTTCACTTTATGTTCAGAAATTACTCTCCAAAAAACTCCTGCATCAGGAGTTCCAACTGGTTTTCCCTCAAAAAGAATTGTAGTACATCCATAAAATAAAGGTGCGTATACGATATAAGAGTGACCAACTATCCATCCAATATCACTTGCTGACCACCAAACATCATCTTGATTAATGTTGTAAATATTTTTCATAGTCCATTTAAGCGCTACTATGTGTCCACCAATATCTCTCACTATACCTTTAGGAAGACCTGTTGTTCCTGATGTATAAAGTATATAAGCGTAATCGTTGGCATTCATTTCAATACAATCTTCACTTTTCGCATCCTTAAGAGAATCTTCCCAGCTTATATCTATTTTTGAGTCTAGAACTGCTTTATTTTTCTCTCTTTGAAAAATTATACATTTACTAGGCTTGTGTTTTGATAGTTCTAAAGCTTTATTAAGAAGTGGTTTATATTCAACGACACGTCCAGGTTCATAACCACAAGAGGCAGAAACAACAATTTTTGCTTTAGAGTCATCTATTCTGCTAGCTAACTCATTTGCAGCAAAACCACCAAAGACAACTGAATGAACTGCACCTATTCTTCCACACGCCAACATTGCGACTACAGCTTCTGGTATCATCGGCATATAAATTATTACACGATCACCTTTATTTATTCCTTGATTTTTAAGCGCCCCTGCAAATAAAGATACTTTCTCTTTAAGTTGATTGTAAGTAAAAGTTTTTTTTGTTCCTGTAATTGGACTATCATAAATAATTGCTAACTTTTCTCCTCTGCCATTATCTATATGAAAATCAATTGCGTTGTAACAAGTGTTTGTTATGCCATCTTCATACCATTTATAAAAAGGAGGGTTAGAAGAGTTTAAAATTTTCTTTGGTTTTTTATACCAAAATATATTTTCAGCTAATTCTTTCCAAAAATTCTCTTTTTGGCTTATCGAAGAATCGTATACTTCTCTATATTTGCCCTGCAAATCAGCTCCTATGAATTTATGTGTTTAACCCATACTAAACAGAAATATCCCCAAAAAAAACCCAAAAATCCAATAAATACGGGGTTTTTTTTTTAAAAAAAGACTTCACTGTAACACTGATTTTTATTATGGTTCTGACCAGCTAATCTAGTAATGATAAATTAATCACTTACTAGATAGTTTATTAATAAACTAAAAAAGAAAACTAACTAACGAGGGAGGTTTTCATGAGAAAATTAAGTCTAATTGCTTTAGCGGCGGTTGCCTTTTTAGGTATTACTGGCTCAGCTAACGCAGCGACGCCTATGCTTGAGACAGGAGATTTCGTAGGAATATCTTTCTGGCTTGTGTCTATGGGTATGATCGCAACTACAGTATTCTTTTTCGCAGAAAGAGGTACGGTAGCAGCATCTTGGAGAACATCAATTTCAGTAGCTGGACTAGTTACTGGTGTTGCATTTATCCATTATATGTATATGCGAGACGTTTGGGTGACAACTGGTGATACACCAACAGTATACAGATATATTGACTGGTTAATTACTGTGCCACTTCAAATGGTAGAATTCTATCTAATCTTGGCAGCTGTAAGAAAGGTGCCAACTTCTATTTTCTGGAAACTATTAATTGGTTCTTTAGTAATGTTAATCGGTGGATACTTAGGTGAAGCTGGTTACATTCAACCATTTGTAGGTTTCGTAATTGGAATGGCTGGATGGATCTACATCTTGTTTGAAATATTCTCAGGTGAAGCTGGAACTGCAGCTGCAAAGTCAGGTAACAAGGCTATGTCAACTGCGTTTAGCGCAATGAGAATTATCGTAACAATCGGTTGGGCTATATATCCTTTAGGATATGTATTCGGTTATTTAACTGGTGGTGTTGATGCTAATGCATTAAACATTATTTACAACCTAGCTGACTTTATCAATAAGATCGCTTTTGGTCTTGTGATTTGGGCAGCAGCGATGCAAAATACAAGATTAGCATCTAGATAATTAGATCATAAACTTTTAAAGGGCGAGTACGTTTTACGTACTTGCCCTTTTTCATTAGATACTTATATTAAAATAAATGCCAAAAATTACTTACATTGATCAGAAAGGAATATCACAAACATTTAACGTTGAAAATGGTTTGACTGTAATGGAAGGAGCTGTACAAAATAATGTCCCTGGGATAGATGCTGATTGCGGTGGATCAATGGCTTGTGCAACTTGCCATGTTTATGTCGAAGAATCATGGTTTGATAAATTACCTGTTCCTGAAGATGCAGAAAAAGATATGATTGATATGGCATATGATCCAAAAAAAAATAGTAGATTGAGTTGTCAGATTATTGTCTCAGATGAAATTGACGGACTAACTGTAACAACACCAGAGAAACAAACTTAATGATCAAAACAGATGTAGTTATAATTGGAGCTGGTCCTGTAGGTTTATTCGCAGTTCATCAGCTAGGAATAAAAGGATTAAAATCTGAAATTATTGATAACCTCGATAAAGCTGGAGGCCAATGTATTGAGCTTTATCCCGATAAACCAATTTATGACATACCTGCAGTGCCAGAATGTAGTGGAAAATCTTTGACAGACAATTTATTAAAACAAATTAGACCTTTTGGCTCAACATTCCATTTAAAAGAAAGAGTGCAAGAAATAAAAGATAAAAAAGGTATTTGGGTGGTCAAAACAAATAAAAATAAAATTTTTCACACCCCAAATATTATTATTGCAGGTGGAGTAGGGTCTTTTGAGCCGAGAAAATTACCTTTAAAAAGTTTAACTAAATTTGAGGATAAATCTGTTTTTTATTCTGTCACAGATAAAAATTTATTTAAAAATAAAAAAATTTCAATATTTGGAGGAGGTGACTCAGCTTTAGATTGGGCATTAGAATTTTCAAACTACTCAAAAGTAACATTAATACATAGAAGAGAAGAATTTAGAGGCACTCCACATACTTTAAAAGAATTAGAAAAATTAAAAAAAAAAGGAAAGATATTAATTAAAACACCCTTTCAAATAAAATCAGTAAATGAGGGTGATAAATTAAAATTTGTAAAAATAGAAAATAATGACGAAAAGACCGAAAATATTGAAACTGATATTATTTTAGGTTTCTTTGGACTAATCATGCAATTAGGTCCGATCGCTGAATGGGGATTAAGTATGAGTAAAAAGACTATTGAGGTTAATACTAAAAACTTTGAAACAAATAAACAAGGAATATTTGCAATCGGAGATATTTGTAGTTATCCAGGAAAGTTAAAACTTATTCTATCCGGCTTTCATGAGGCTGCTTTAGCTTCAGTTGAGTGTTTTAAAAGAGCTAGGCCTAACGAGAAATATAGATTTCAATTCACTACTTCATCAAAAGAAATTCAAGATCGTCTTGGCATAAAAAAATGATTGAAGTTTTTACCTCTAATACTCCTAATGGTAAAAAAATTTCTATTATGCTCGAGGAAATAGGTTATAAATATAAAATTACAAAAATAAATATCAATAAAAAAGAACAATTTGAACCTGAGTTTCAAAAAATCAGTCCATTTAGAAAAATTCCTGTGATAATTGACCATGATAAAAAAATAAGCTTGTTTGAGTCAGGTGCGATTTTAATTTATCTCGCTGAAAAAAGCGGTAAGTTTTATGATAAAAATAAAAGAACAATTATTAATCAATGGTTAATTGGTCAGATGGCTTATGTTGGACCTATGTTGGGTCAGCACCATCAGTTTCATCATTATAATCCGGGGAAAAGTAAATTCGGTGAAGAAAGATATTTTAAGATTGGGGAGAGAATTTATTTTGAATTAGACATGAGATTAAAAAATTCGAAGTATCTTGCATATGATGAATATACTATTGCAGATATAGCTACTTTTCCGTGGATAGCTAGACATGATTGGCATGATATTGGGCTTAAAAATTTTAAAAATTTATCTAGATGGTACGAGGAAATTTCATCTCGTGAAAATGTTATTAAAGGTTATGATTTACTTAATACAGGGGAAAAAATCCCTAAAATTTAATCATCAACAAAAATTTTCTCATTCCTTTCATGTTTTTCTTGTGCCTCTATAGTCAGTGTAGCGATAGGTCTAGCCATTAGCCTTTTTAAACCAATAGGCTCACCTGTTTCTTCACAAAAACCGTAAGTTCCATCTTTTATCCGTCTCAAGGCCAGATCAATTTTTGCTATAAGTTTTCTACTTCTGTTTAAGGCTTTCATCTCTACAGATTTGTCCGTATAAGAAGAAGCTTGATCAACCATATCAGCAGAGGACATACTGTCATCTGATGAATTTAATAAATTTCCAAGATTATTAGCCTTTATAATATCCTTTTTCCATCTTACTAATTCGTCAGAAAAATAC
Organism: uncultured Pelagibacteraceae bacterium; assembly: GCA_902579605.1. Lineage (GTDB taxonomy): Bacteria > Pseudomonadota > Alphaproteobacteria > Pelagibacterales > Pelagibacteraceae > Pelagilacustribacter. The sequence goes on along the minus strand of CACHHD010000005.1, from coordinate 40,932 downwards.
TTTTTGTGTTTAGCACACATATATTTTTCCTTTTGACTTGGGGTATATCTTTTATTAATACTTTTTTTTACCATACTGAATTCGGGGGAGTATAGATTTGAATTTAAGCGTGTCAATAGTCTTAAAATTGTATTATTTTGATAACTATGTTGATTAAAAATAATTATACAATCGTTCTTTACATTTTTTTACTAACCCATCTTACTATTTGGACATTAGTTCCTACTTTATCTAATATTAATTTACCTCTTGATACTATAGAAGCTTTGGCTTGGGGAAGTAACTTATCTTGGGGGTATTCAAAACATCCTCCAGTTAGTGCTTTCATGGTAGAGTTAGTTTACAGTTTTTTTGGTAACCAGGATTGGGCATATTATTTATTAAGTCAAATATTTGTTATAGTTGCTTTTATATACGTATGGAAGTTATCAAATTTGATTTTTAGGAATAAATTATACTCCTTATGTTCAATATTATTTTTAGAAGGAATATACTTTTATAATTTTACTACTCCAGAATTTAATGTAAATGTTTGTTTATTACCTTTTTGGACACTTGTTGTTTATTACTCTTGGAAATCGATCACCTATAAAAAAACTTCAGATTTAATTTTGCTAGGTATTTTTATGTCAATTGGTTTCTTAACAAAATACCTTTTTATTTATTTAATTTTTGCTATTAAAATTATTTTTATTTTGGACTCAGTTCGAAGAAAAACCTTTAATATTAAGCTTCTCATTCCTGGAGCAATATTTATATTATTTTTAATACCTCATCTAATTTGGTTATTTGAAAATGACTTTATAACAATTACTTATGCTTTAAACAGAACTGAGATTGGAGGGGTTAACATTTTAAATCATTTTTATAACCCTCTATTATTTTTAGTTAAACAAATAGGAATTTTAATTCCGGTCATTATTATGCTTCTTACATTTATAAAAATAAAAAAAATTAACTTTAATAACGTAAAAAAAGATAGGTATTTTTTACTATTTATAAACATCATTCCAATAATATTAATAATTCTTACATCGGTAATTGCTGGAGCAAAGATAAGAACAATGTGGATGACGCCTTTTTATTTATTTTTTGGTGTTCTTTTAATTCAAATTTTTAAAGATCATTTAAATAACAAAAATTTGAGAAATTTTTTATTTTCTTTTGCTCTATTTTTTATCTTATCTCCAGCAACTTATTTATTTGTTTCACTTTCTAATGAATTTAAAAGAACTGATTATCCCGGAAAGGAAATATCTGATTTAGTACAACGGAGATGGGACAGAAACTTTACTAATAATATTTCAATCGTAGTTGGGGATGAATGGTATGCTGGTAATTTATCTTATCATTTAAGCTCAAGACCAATTTGGTTTAACACTATTGAAAATAATTTATCATCAATAAATTCAAATACAGGTGTTATTTACACTGGCAACCCTGATATTTTAAAAAAATTCTGTCCTGGAATATATGGTACAATTAAACCTATTGGAATTTGTATGATAGGAGCCAAGTGAAAAATATCATAATTATAACCCCAGTTTATAATGATTGGGAGTCTTTTACTAAATTGATAAATGAGATTAATAAAGTAGTTATAAATTTTAAGGACATTTCATTTAAATTAATAGCAGTTAATGATGGTTCACAAGAAAAAATATCATCTATATCTGTGCCAATTTGTTTTGAAATAATAGAAATTTTGAATATGAGAATTAACCAAGGTCATGCCATTTGTTTAGCGAATGGAATAAAATATGCATTAAAAAATTTTCAATTTGATAATTTAATTTTAATGGATGCAGATGGAGAGGATAGACCTGAGGAAATATTTGACTTAATTAATAAAGCAAGAAAGTTAAAAGATATTTCAGTTGTAGCTAAAAGAGTAAAAAGATCAGAAGGGCCCATATTCACAATTTTTTACTCCATTCACAAAATTTTAACATTTTTGTTTACAGGCAAATTAATGAATTTTGGAAACTATAGTATAATAACAAAAAAGGATGCTGAAATTATAATAAAAGATCCAACAATAGTTTACAATTTTTCTGGAACAGTAAAAAATAACATAACAAAACTTGGAAATATAAATTGCATAAGAGGAAAAAGATACTATGGCCCATCTAAGATGCCTCTGTTTAAACTAATAGTTCACTCTTTTTCTATTATAGCAGTTTTCAAAATGAATGTTTTTATAAGATCAGCTTTATTTTTAGTTTTACTATCTTATTTGTATCCATACATTGGAATAATTTCACCTATTATTCAATTTACAATTGTAATATTTAATATTTTAATTTTCATAATTTCAACAAAATCAAATCAAAAGAAACTTGAAAACTTGGATACAAATTTGGAAGACACACAAAAGTTTACACACTAAATAGTTGATTTCTGAGTCTAAAATGAAGTCAAAAGTGAATCAAAACAAGAACATTTAAAATCTTAATATTTTCAATGTTTATAAGTGTTACTTTACGTCAAAAAAATGAGTTATAATTTATTATGAGAAAACTTAGATGCCATTGTGGAGATGTGGAAGCAGAAATTAACACACCAGAACGGTTAGATAAAATAATGAGATGCAATTGCTCTATTTGTAAAAGAAAAGGAGCAATTATGTCTATTGTTAAAAATGAAGATTTCAAAATTATTAAAGGAAATGATAAATTAAAATTATATCAGTTTCACTCTAAGATTGCTAAACACTACTTTTGCATTAATTGTGGAATATATACTCATCATAATCCAAGAATTAATCCTTCTTTAACAGCTTTTAATATTGGCTGTATAGATGAAATAGATTCATTTAAAATAAAAAATATTAACGTTGCTGATGGGAATAATCATCCTTTAGATAAAAAAGAATAATATTTAAATTTTGATTATGTCAGATCTAAAAAAAACATATCTAAAATTTATTAGAAAACAAGAGTTAACCGGTGAAACATTTAAAGATAAGGAGATACAACTTAAAAAATACTACATACCTTTTTGCAATAGACTTTTTAAACAATGCAAGTCTCGAAAAAAACCTTTATTAATTAGTTTATCCGGTGGTCAGGGATCCGGCAAATCTACTATCGCCCAAATTTTAAAGATAGTGTTACAATTAAATTTCAATTTAAACGTAGTGTGTTTTTCAATTGACGATTTTTATAAAACTTCGTCTGAAAGGAAAAAGATGTCAAAATACATACACCCGTTATTTTTGACTAGAGGTGTTCCCGGAACTCATGACTGTAAAATGCTTTACAGAACTATTAATGCTCTTTTAAAAAAGAAATTTAATTCTGTAAAAATACCTAAATTTGATAAGTCAATTGATGATAGATTTAAAGCTAGGTATTGGCAGAAAATAAAAAAAAAACCTGATATTATAATTTTTGAAGGATGGTGTGTTGGGGCGGAACCTCAACAACTTAAAGAATTAAAAAAACCAATGAATATTCTCGAAAAAGAAGAGGATACAAAGTTGACTTGGAGGAAAAAAGTAAATAATGAGTTAAAGACAAATTATAAAAAAATTTATAATTTAATAGACAAAAAAGTATATTTGAAAGTTCCAAATTTTAGACATGTTTTAAAATGGAGAATACTTCAAGAAAAAAAACTTAGATTAAAATCTAAAAAAAAAACTATGAATAATAATCAGATAAAAAGATTTATAATGTTTTATGAAAGATTAACAATTCATATGGCAAAAAATTTTAAAAAAAATGATGTTATAGTGCTTATAGATAATTCACACAAAATTAAATCAATAAATTTTAAATGATCAAATATTTTTTAATTTTTTTACTAGCACTAAATTTTAATAATCTCTTAGCGGAAAACAATGCTCTTTTTTACGTAAAATCTGCTTTAAAAAATAATCCTAAAATAAATGCTGAACGTGAAAATCTAAAAGCTATTAAACAAAATGAGAATATTTCAATGAGTGAATTTTTTCCTAGCCTTACAATTTCAGGCTCACAATCGAGCACAGAAACATCAAATATCATAGATCAGTCAGGATCACGATCTGGTAATACTAAAAGAAATACAGAAACAAAAAAAATATCAATTGACCAAAAAATTTTTCAAGGATTTCAAGGTTATAATAATTTCAAAAAATCTAGGCTTGAATTCGAAAAAGCAAAAAATGAATATAAACAGGTTGAACAAGATACTATTTTAAAATCTGTTTCAGCTTATTACGACTTAATTTTTAAAAACAAAAGTAAAAATTTTAATTTAGCCAATGTTGATTTATTCGAACGTCAAGTGGAGTCAGATAAATCACGACTTCAAAAGGGAGAGATTAGCTTAACTGATTTAGCTCAATCTGAGTCATCTTTGGCTGGAGCTCAAGCCGCGTTTATAAAAGCAGAGTCAGAATACGTTTCAGCAATAGCAGAGTTTGAGAGAATAAACAGAATTACTGCCCCTAAAGATTTAAATGATAATTTTGATGTTTCTTTTTTAATGCCAAAAAGCCTTAAATATGCTCTTGATCTATCAAACTCCAATAATCCAAGTCTCCTAATTGCTAGGATAAATTTAGCTATTTCTGAAAAAGAATTAAGTGTTGAAAAAGCAAGACTTTCACCCTCAGCAACTATTAATTACTCTAAAACAGAGAATAAAGATTTAAGCGCTACAATTGATGAGGACGAACAAGAAACTGTAAAAGCAACTGTTACTTGGCCAATAATAAAAGGTGGTAAAAATTTTTCTTCAATTAAAAAATTTAAACATAAAAGAGAAAAAAACGCCCTATTATTAGAAGATAAGGAGAATGAAATTAAAACTCAAACATCAATTTCCTGGTCTTTTTTCCAATCTGCTCAAAGCGTCTTAGCATCAACAGAAGCTCAACTAAAAGCAGCAGAAATTGCTAACGAAGGTATAACTTTAGAATATGACTCTGGTAATACGCGAACAACACTTGATGTTATTCAGTCTAGAAGTTTGCTTTTAGAGGCAAGAATTTCCAATGCGAAAGCTAAAAAAGATTATATAATTTCTAAGATGAGACTTCTTAGCCAAGTTGGAGAATTGGACCTAAAGGCCTTTAAAACTCCCTAATATCAAAAAAAAAGCCTTTTTTTAATTTACTTGATAAAAAGAACAAAATGTGTACATTTAGATTAACGATTCGAACAAAAAAAAAGGATAAAAAATGACAAAAAATAATTTAAAAGTTGTTAAGCCAGACAATAAAAAAACCCAAGAAATTAAGGAAAAAAACAAGTCCTTAGAGGCTGCCATAAGCCAAATTGATCAAAATTTCGGCAAAGGTTCAGTTATGAGACTTGGTCAACAAGAAGCTTTAGATGTAGAGGCAATTTCGACTGGATCTTTAAGTTTAGATTTAGCTCTTGGAATTGGCGGACTACCTAAAGGAAGAATAATAGAAATTTATGGTCCAGAGTCATCAGGAAAAACAACCTTAGCCTTACAAGTAGTAGCTGAAGCCCAAAAGGCTGGAGGCATATGTGCTTTTGTTGATGCAGAGCATGCTATGGACCCAGCTTATGCAAAAAAATTAGGAGTTAAAACGGATGAATTGCTAATCTCTCAACCTGACACAGGAGAGCAAGCTTTAGAGATAACTGATACATTAATTAAATCAGGTTCTGTCTCAGTGCTTGTAGTAGACTCGGTAGCAGCTTTAACACCAAAAGCAGAATTAGAAGGTGAAATGGGCGATCATCACGTAGGTTTGCAATCAAGATTAATGAGTCAAGCTCTTAGAAAAATTACAGGCTCAGTAGCAAAGTCAAACACGATGGTAATTTTCATAAACCAAATTAGGATGAAAATAGGAGTCATGTTTGGAAATCCAGAGACTACATCAGGTGGAAATGCATTAAAATTTTATTCTTCTGTTAGAATGGATATTAGAAGAATTGGTGCCATAAAAGATAAGGATCAAATCATTGGAAACACGACTAGAGTGAAAGTTATCAAAAATAAGGTAGCTCCTCCTTTTAAGGTTGTAGAGTTCGATTTGATGTATGGAAAAGGTATCAGTAAAAATGGTGAATTAATCGACCTGGGTGCTAAAGCAGACATCATTGAGAAGTCAGGTGCCTGGTACGCATACAAAGGTGAAAAAATTGGGCAAGGTAAAGAGAATGCCAAATTATATTTAGAAAAAAATCCGAATGTTGCTGAAGAAATAGAAAAAGCCGTAAGAGAAAAGGCAGCTGCAATAACTAAGGAGCTTGAAGGCAATCCTTCACCTAAAGAAAAGATTAGCAAAGACGAGGATAAATAGTCATCTCCAAAATTAAGGGGGTCACTGACCCCCTAATTCTTGTTTCCCATGAAATATTAAACAACTAAAAATTGAATCAATTAAAAATTGTAATTGAAAAATAAATATTAATTAAGTCTGTACAATTTTGTCAATTTTGGGTTTAATTAGGTAATTAACAAGGAGGGGAAATGAGCACACAACAAGCAAAAAGCTCGAAAGTGTCAGCAGCTCTAGATACCTCTCATTTGAAGGTTAAATTTCCATTTAAAGCTAAGTACGGAAACTATATAAATGGTAAATTTGTTGAACCTAAGTCGGGAAAATATTTTGACAATCCTAGCCCGATTTCTAATGAGATAATCTGTTCTGTAGCACGTTCAAATGAAAAAGATGTGGAAGCAGCATTGGATGCGGCTCACGCAGCTTTTAAAGAGTGGGGAAAAACAGACATCACTACGAGATCAAATATCTTGTATAAAATAGCTGATGTATTAGAAAAAAATCTAAATTTATTAGCAACAGCTGAATGTTTAGATAATGGCAAACCTATTAGGGAATGTATGGCAGCAGATCTACCTTTGGTGATTGATCACTGGAGATATTTTGCCGGAGTAATCAGAGCAGAAGAGGGCTCTGTGGCTGAAATAAGCAATTCTCAATATTCATATAATATACCTGAACCTTTAGGAGTAGTTGGTCAAATAGTTCCTTGGAATTTTCCATTATTAATGGCAACATGGAAATTAGCACCAGCTTTAGCAGCAGGTAATTGTTCGGTTTTAAAACCAGCTGAACAAACACCAGCATCAATCATGGTTATGATGGAACTAATTGGGGATTTATTACCTCCAGGCGTGGTTAACATCGTAAGTGGTTTCGGACTAGAAGCAGGAAAACCTTTAGCGTCCTCTAAAAGAGTAGCTAAAGTTGCTTTTACTGGAGAAACAACAACTGGTAGATTGATCATGCAGTATGCTGCGCAAAACATAATTCCGATAACCTTGGAATTAGGTGGAAAATCTCCAAATATTTTCTTTGAAGACATTATGGAAAAAGATGATGATTTCTTAGATAAATGTGTTGAGGGATTTGTAATGTTCAATTTAAACCAAGGTGAGGTTTGCACTTGCCCGAGTAGAGCATTAGTTCAAGAGTCTATTTATGACAAATTCATGGAAAGATGTATTAAAAGAACTAAAGCAGTTGTTCAGGACAATCCTTTAAAAATGGAAACTATGATCGGAGCACAAGCTTCTGTAGAACAAGTAGAGAAAATTAAATCTTATCTTGATCTTGGTAAAAAAGAGGGTGCTAAAGTTCTTACTGGAGGATCTCAAGCTAAATTAAATAGTGGATTAGAAAAAGGAAACTATATTCAACCAACTATTTTTGAAGCTAAAAATGATATGAGAATTTCTCAAGAAGAAATTTTTGGACCAGTTGTTTCTGTTATTAAATTTAAAGATGAAGCAGACGCGTTAAGAATCGCGAATGATACTCTATACGGTTTAGGCGCAGGCGTTTGGACTCGAAATGGTAATATTGCTTATAGAATGGGAAGAGCGATACAAGCAGGTATAGTGTGGACAAATTGTTACCATGCATATCCAGCTCATTCACCATTTGGTGGCTATAAACAATCAGGTGTAGGTAGAGAGACACATAAAATGATGTTAAATCATTATAGACAGAACAAGAACTTACACGTTTCTTATGCTGAGAAAAAATTGGGCTTCTTTTAACCAATAATATATAATGGTCCATGATTCTATATCATGGGCCGTACACAAAAAATGAAAGTATCAGCCACACATGCAGCATTAAATTTGCTATCTAAACTACAAGAAAAATACGGTGAAAAACTAATGTTTCATCAGTCAGGAGGGTGTTGTGATGGCAGCGCTCCAATGTGCTTTAAAGAAGGAGAGTTTCCTTTAGGAGATAACGACGTTAAATTAGGTGAAATAGGCGGGGTTCCTTTTTATATGAATGGAGATCAATATGAAAAATGGAAACACACTGACTTAACGATAGATGCAGTTAAAGGAATTGGCGGTATGTTTTCATTAGATAATGGAACTGGTCAAAGATTTCTCACAAAATCAGAAATTTGCTTAGTCGTCGACAACGGAAAGCAAAAAACAGGCTAATCTCTTTTATAGACAACCTTAAAAATATCTGTATTTAATAAAGTATGAGTCAAATTTTACTTACAGATGTTAGAAAAAAGTTTTTAGAGTATTTTAATAAAAATAATCATCAAATAGTAGACTCAAGTAATCTTGTGCCTAATAATGATCCAACTTTAATGTTTACTAATTCTGGAATGGTTCAATTTAAAAATGTTTTCACCGGACTAGAAAAAAGGCCATATAAAACAGCAACAACATCACAAAAATGTGTAAGAGCAGGAGGAAAACATAATGATCTTGAAAACGTGGGTTACACCCCAAGACACCATACATTTTTTGAGATGCTTGGCAATTTTTCATTTGGAGATTACTTTAAAGAGCAAGCAATACATCATGCTTGGAATTTATTAACAAGAGATTTTAAACTACCTAAAGACAAACTTTCTGTAACTGTTTTTCATGAAGATGATGAATCTTTTAACCTATGGAAAAAAATAGCTGGGTTGAGTGAAAATAAAATAATAAGAATTTCAACAACAGATAATTTTTGGTCGATGGGTGACACTGGACCGTGTGGACCATGTTCTGAAATTTTTTATGACCATGGAGAAAAATTACAAGGAGGACCACCTGGAAGCCCAGAACAAGATGGAGACAGATTTATAGAAATATGGAATCTCGTTTTTATGCAATACGAACAAATTACTAAAGATAAAAGAATTAATCTTCCTAAACCTTCTGTAGATACAGGTATGGGTCTAGAGAGAATGACTGCCGTGCTACAAGGTACACATGATAATTATGAAATAGATCATTTTAAAAAAATTATGACATCATCATCAGAAATAACCAAAACATCAATTAATGAGAAAACTATAGCTAGTCACAGAGTTATAGCTGATCATCTTAGAGCAAGTAGTTTTTTAATTGCTGAGGGAATTTTACCTTCCAATGAGGGTCGAGGTTATGTTTTAAGAAGAATAATGCGTAGAGGAATGCGACATGCTCATTCTCTTGGAAGTAAATCACCACTTTTTCATAAACTTTTTAAAGTTTTATTAGATGAAATGCAATATAGTTATCCTGAATTAACAAATGGCAAAGATCTTATAATTGAAACTTTAAAAAATGAGGAAGAAAAATTTTCCTCTCTTCTTGAAAGAGGAATGAAAATTCTTGATGAAAATTTGCCTAAAGTAAAAAATAATATTCTTCCAGGATCAATAGCTTTTAAATTGTATGATACTTATGGTTTCCCGGTTGACTTAACTGCAGATATTTTACGTACAAAAAATGTTAAAGTTGATAGCTCCTCATTTGAAAAAGAAATGGAAAAAAGCAAAGCTTTAGCAAGAGCAAACTGGAAAGGGTCTGGAGATAAATCTATTGAAGAAAAATGGTTTAAAATCAGGGAAGAATTAAAACCAACAGAATTTTTAGGTTACGAATTTGATAAGGCAGAAGGCGTAGTTTTAAAATTATCAAAAGATAATAAATTTGTTGATAATGCAAGTGCTGGAGATAAAATTGAAATTATAACAAATCAAACTCCTTTTTACGGCGAGTCTGGCGGTCAAGTAGGTGATCAAGGCATAATTTATACTTCTGAGTGCGAAATAAATATAATAGATACTCAAAAAAAAATGAGCGATCTTTTTGTTCACTCAGGAGATATTAAAAAAGGAAAAATTAAAGTAGGACAAAGTGTAAATTTAGAGATAGATATTGAAAAAAGAAATAATTCCAAAGCTAATCACTCAGCAACACATCTACTTCATGAATCCTTAAGGAGAACACTTGGTAAGCATGTTACTCAAAAAGGTTCTTTAGTTTCACCCGATAGATTAAGATTTGATTTTAGTCATAATAAACCAATTTCTGAAGCTGAAATGACTAAAATCAATTCAGTAGTTAATGAAATAGTCGAAAGTAGCAGTGATGTTCAAACAAGAATTATGACACCAAAAGAAGCTGTAAAAATGGGCGCTCTAGCTTTGTTTGGTGAGAAATACGGTGAGGAAGTCAGAGTAGTATTTATGGGTAAAGAAAATAATGGTTTCTTCTCAACAGAATTATGTGGAGGTACACATGTTAGAAATACTAAAGAAGTAGGAAAATTCAAAGTTATAGGTCAATCATCAATTGCATCTGGGGTGAGAAGAGTAGAAGCTTTGAGAGATAAGCAATTAGAAATATATGAAAGTTCTCAAAAGCAAAGTAAATCTTTAAAAGAGAAAAATTTAAAAGAAGAGATAGAAGCTGTGAAAAAAGAGCTTAAGCTTCTGAAAATAAAACCAGATTACAAAGATCAATTAAATTTATCTGAAAACTTAAAAAATTTAAACAAACAATTGGATCAAGTAAAAATAGAAAACATTAAAAAAGATAAAAGTAAAAATATAATTAAAGAGAAAAAAATAGGAAAAATTATAATTCGTGAACAACTTTTGAAAGATTTTCCACCAAAAGAATTAAGAGGGATAATCGATCAAGGTAAGAAAGAGATTGAGTCTGGTATAATAATAAGTATTTCAACTTTTGAAGATAAAGTAGGCGTAGCAGTGGGCGTATCTAAAGATCTTACATTTAAATATGATGCAGTTAATTTAGTAAAAATTGCATCAGAGATTTTAGGTGGAAAGGGTGGTGGAGGACGAAAAGATTTTGCTCAAGCCGGAGGGGTAGACAAAAATAAAATTGAAAAAGCTTTTAAAGAAATTATTAAAAAAATTAGCTAAGTTTCTTTTTTAAATTACTATCAATTGCCTCTAAAAACTGATTAGTTGTAAGATATTTTGTAGACTTGTTTATAAGAATTGCTAAATCTTTAGTCATAAAGCCGCTTTCAACTGTATTTATACAGACTTCTTCTAAACTTTTAGAAAATTCAACTAATTCTTTATTATTATCAAGCTTACCTCTATGAGCTAATCCTCTTGTCCAAGCGAATATAGATGCAATAGGATTAGTTGATGTTTCTTTTCCTTGTTGATGCATTCTAAAGTGTCTAGTTACAGTTCCATGCGCTGCCTCAGACTCTACAGTTTTACCATCCGGTGTCATCAAAACACTTGTCATTAAGCCTAAAGAACCAAAGCCTTGAGCAACAGTGTCAGATTGAACGTCTCCATCATAGTTTTTACAAGCCCAAACGTATCCACCGTTCCATTTCATTGCACAAGCAACCATATCGTCAATTAATCTATGTTCGTAAGTAAGCTTATTTCTTTGAAATTTTTCTTTAAACTCTTTATCAAAGACTTCTTGAAACAAATCTTTAAATCTTCCATCGTACCCCTTTAATATTGTGTTTTTAGTAGACAAGTAAACTGGATAATTTCTTTGTAATCCATAGTTCATACAAGCTCTAGCGAAATCTTTTATTGAGTTATCTAGATTATACATTGATAAAGCAACACCCGAACTTGGAAAGTTAAACACTTCAAATTCTTTTTTTTGATTTCCATCAGCTGAGGTCCATTTCATTTCTAATTTTCCTTTACCAGGAACAAGAAAATCTGTTGCTCTGTACTGATCGCCAAAAGCATGCCTTCCAATTATAATTGGACTAGTCCACCCAGGTACTAGCTTAGGTACATTTTTACAAATTATCGGTTCCCTAAAAACTGTTCCACCAAGAATATTTCTTATTGTACCATTAGGTGATCTCCACATTTTTTTTAATTTAAACTCTTTTACCCTTGCCTCATCAGGTGTTATTGTTGCACACTTAATACCTACGCCAAATTTCTTAATCGCATTTGCACAGTCAACTGTTATTTGGTCAGATGTTTTATCCCTGCTACTAATACCCAAATCATAATACTTAATGTCCAACTCAAGATAAGGCTCAATTAGTTTTTTTTTAATAAATGACCATATTATTCTAGTCATTTCGTCGCCATCTAGCTCAACTATTGGATTTTTTACCTTAATTTTTGCCATAAAAATAATTTGATTATGTGAGATTTTTATACATATTAAGAGAAATTATCAAACTTTATTGACAATTATGATAAACAACGTTTTTCCTAAATTACATAAAGAAGGCTACAAATTTCTAGCCATTTCATTAATTATAACATTCATAATTTGGTTTTTCTCAAATTTTTTAGCAACAATTATGTTGTTAGTAACAATATGGGTTTATTATTTTTTTAGAGATCCAGATCGTGTTTCAATTAGTGATAATTCTTTTTTAGTTAGTCCAGCAGATGGACTTATCACAGATATTTCTGAAATAAATGGACCTGAAGAATTAGGATTAGAGAACAAAAAATTTACAAGAATAAGTATTTTTATGAACGTGTTTAATTGTCATGTGAACAGAACACCAATAGACGGAAAAATTGAAGAAATTTTTTACAAACCAGGAAAATTTTTAAATGCTTCATTAGATAAAGCTAGTAAAGAAAATGAGAGAAATTACTATAAAATTTTATCTAGTAAAGGGGAAGAAATTATAATCGTTCAAATTGCAGGATTGATAGCCAGAAGAATTATTTGTGAGGTAAGTAAAGATCAAAATTTAAAACAAGGTGAGAGAGTTGGTATGATTAGATTTGGTAGTAGAGTAGATCTTTTTTTTAATAATAAAAAAATATTAGCTAAACTCGGACAAAACGTAGTTGCAGGTGAAAGTTTGTTAGCAAAAGAATAATGGAACAAAAAAAATTTAAAATAGTTGAGTCAAAAAAAACAAGATATATTCTACCGAATATTTTAACCATAGCTGGAGTTTGTTTAGGAATAAGTTCAATAAAATTTTCGCTTGATCTTAATTTTAGTATGGCTGTAATTTTCATTACATTAGCAGCTATATTAGATGCTTTAGACGGCAGAATAGCCAGATTAATAAAAGGAACATCTGATTTCGGTAAAGAATTAGATTCTTTAACAGACTTTGTAAGCTTTGGGATAGCTCCAGCTTTTATAATTTATTTTTGGGAACTTAATAAATATGGAAAATTAGGCTGGGCTATTACATTGATTTATTCTGTTTGTTGTGTTCTAAGATTAGCAAGATTTAACTTAACAAAATTTAAACCTGAAGAGTCTTGGAAACAAAATTATTTTGAAGGAGTTCCCTCTCCAATAGGCGCTTTATTAATATTGTCTCCTTTAGTTTTAGAGCTTACAGAATTTAATTTTTTAATTAATATAAATTACTTTGTACCAGTATTCACTCTGATTATTGCCGTACTATTAATCAGCAAAGTGCCAACATATTCATTTAAGAATATTAAAATAAAGCCTGCTTTAACAGTTTTCATACTTTTAGCGATTGGAATATTTTTAGTAACTTTGATGTTCTTTACCTTTGAAACATTATTAACATTTAGTTTACTATACATTTTATCAATACCAATTGCTTGTATTACTTACTTCAAAAAATTGAATTCAGTTAAAATTGATAATACTGAGGATGAGCATGAAGACATTTTATAATGAAAAAAAACAAAAGCTCAAAAAACTGGATAATTCAACAACACAGAGATCAATACTTCAAACAGGCAAAAAGCTCTGGTTTCAGATCTAGATCAGCATATAAACTTTTAGAGCTAAATAGAAAATTCAAAATTTTTTCAAAATGTAAAACAGTTATTGATCTTGGCAGTTATCCAGGAGGCTGGTCTCAGGTTCTAAAAAAAAATCTTAAAAATTGTAAAATTTTATCTGTTGATATAAAAAAAATGGAAAAAATTGAAGGTGTAGATTTTTTATGTTGCGATTTTCGAGAGGAAAAATCAAAAGAAAACATATTAAAAAAACTCAATAGTAAAGCAGATTTACTGATTTCAGACATGGCCGCTGATACTACTGGCAATAAAGACCTTGATTGTATAAGAACGAATGCTTTGTGTGCAGAGGTTATAGATTTTTCAAGTTATGTAATTAAAGATAATGGAAGAGTAATTGCGAAGGTTTTTAATGGTCAAGACTTCGATAATGTAAAAAATTTAGCTAAAAATAAATTTCGAAAAGTTAACTTTTTTAAACCTGATTCTAGTAGGGATTATTCCAAAGAAACTTATATACATTGCGTTGGAATTAAGACTTTATAAATTTACAAAATTGTATATAAGTTTATATGGAAACAATAAAAGAAGCCCTTACATTTGATGATGTTTTATTAATACCAAAATTTTCGTCAATTACCCCAGCAAACGCCAATATAAATGTCAATTTATCAGATAAGATAAATCTTAAAATTCCTTTTATTTCATCTGCTATGGATACAGTCACAGAATCAAAAATGGCTATAGCAATGGCAAAAAATGGCGGAATTGGAGTAATACATAGAAACTTAGAAATTAAAAAACAATGTAATGAAATTAAAAAAGTTAAAAATAATAATTTAAAGGTTGGGGCAGCAATAGGAACTTCCCAAAAGGAATTGACTAGAGCAAAAAACTTAATTGACTATGGAACAGATATGTTGGTTATCGATACAGCTCACGGTCACAGCAACAATGTGTTAAAAATTTTGAAAGAAATAAAGAAATTTTCAAATAAAATTACGATTTGTGTTGGAAATATCGCCACTGGTGAAGCAGCAAAACTTCTTTACAATACAGGAGCTGATATTTTAAAAGTTGGAATAGGACCGGGATCTATTTGCACAACTAGAATGGTGGCTGGAATAGGAGTTCCTCAAATCACTGCTTTGCTTAATGTAAAAAAGGCAATGAATAAAAGAAAAGTTAAAATTATTTCTGATGGTGGAATAAAATTTTCAGGCGATATTATTAAAGCAATAGCTGCAGGAGCAGACGCTATAATGATGGGATCAATATTTGCTGGCACAGAGGAAAGTCCTGGTAAAAAGTTTAAAATTAAAAAAAAATTATATAAGCTTTATAGAGGCATGGGATCTATTGGGGCAATGTCATCTGGATCCTCTGAACGATACTTTCAAAAAAGCTATAAGGATAAAACCAAGTTTGTTCCTGAAGGTGTTGAAAGCAGAGTATTGTTTAAAGGTCCAGTATCTAAAATAATTTATCAATTACAAGGTGGTCTCAGATCGTCTATGGGTTATATAGGAGCTAAAAAAATAGAGGAAGTTGGTAAAAGATCTAAATTTATTAAAATTACAAAAGCAGGATTCTATGAAAGTATGGTTCACAGCGTAGAGACAATTAAAAGCACAACAAATTATAAGTTATGAAAACAATTAAAAAAATTTATATTATGGTCCTTATTTTATTTTTTACAGCTTTAAAAGCTGAAATAAACAACTTTGAAAAAGGAAAAAATTTATTTAGTGAGAAAAAATATGATTTAGCCAAATTTAAATTTGAGCAAGATATAGTTTTTAATCCTAAAAATGAAAATTCATATCTCTACCTATCGAAGATTTATAATTTTAAAAAAAACGATGAACAAGAGGAAGCTTATTTAAAAACAGTAATTTTATTAAACCCAAAAAATGAAGAAGCAGTTTTAAATTTAGCACAACTTAAAATAAGAAAATCTGACTATTCTGAGACCAAAAAACTTATAAAAAATTTTAAAAAAGTTTGTAAAAATTTATGTGATCAGACTTCAAAATTACAAATTAAATTAGATGATATATTGAATAAATAAATGTTTTCAAAGACTAATTTAAAAAAAAAAGACAAAATTCTTATAATAGACTTTGGTTCTCAAGTAACAAAATTGATAGCAAGAAGAATTAGAGAGCTTAAAGTTTATTGTGAGATTATGAATTTAGAAGAATTTGGCAAAGTTAAAAATTTTGCAAAGATCAAAGGCATTATTTTATCTGGAGGACCTTCTACAGTAACAAAAAAAACATACCCTAAAATCTCTAAAAAAATTTTTGAAAAAAATATTCCAGTTCTAGGTATTTGCTATGGATTACAATTAATATCTAAAGTTTTTGGGGGAAAAATTAAAAAGTCTGAAAAAAAAAGAGAGTTTGGCGAAGCAATTTTAAAAAAAAAATATAATTCAATTTTATTTAACAAATTTTTTAAATTTAAAAAAGCTAAAGTTTGGATGAGCCATCAAGACGCTGTTTATAAAATTCCCAAAAATTTTATTAATATAGCATCTACGTTTAACTCCAAATTTACTGCTATACAACATACAAAAAAAAAAATTTATGGAATTCAATTTCATCCTGAGGTTACTCATACCATAAATGGGCACAGAATTATTAAAAACTTTGTTTTAAATATTTGTAAAATTAAAAAAAATTGGATTATAAATATCGAAAAAAATAGAATTATTTATGATTTAAAAAACAAGATACAGTCAGATAAAGTTATTTGTGCTCTTTCCGGGGGTGTAGATAGTAGTGTTGTAGCTTTGCTAATTAATAAAGCAATAAAAAAAAATCTTAAATGCATAATGGTTGATACAGGTCTTTTAAGAAAAAATGAATTTAAAAATACTTATTATCTTTTTAAAAATAAATATAAATTAAATTTAAAATTAATTAATTGTAGAAAACTTTTCTACAAAAAACTTAAAAACGTTACTGACCCAGAAAATAAAAGAAAAATAATTGGAAAATTATTTATCAAAATCTTTGAAAGAGAAGCCAGAAAGTTTAAAAAAGTAAAATATTTAGCTCAGGGAACACTTTATCCTGATATTATTGAAAGCAGATCAGCGTCTGGTAGCAAAACATCTAAAATTAAATCACATCATAATGTTGGGGGACTTCCAAAAAAAATGCAATTAAAATTGATTGAACCCTTAAAGGAACTTTTCAAGGACGAGGTAAGGGGCTTAGGAAAATCACTCGGGTTAGATCCTTTAATATTAAACAAACATCCCTTTCCTGGCCCTGGTTTAGCAATAAGAATAGTTGGAAAAATAACAGAGAAAAAAATTCAAATATTACAAGAAGCTGATGATATATTCATGAAAAGTTTAAAGAAAAATAAACTTTATAATAAAATCTGGCAAGCTTATGCTGCCCTTTTGCCAGTCAAGACAGTAGGTGTTATGGGAGATACTAGAACTTTTGAGTATACTTGTTTATTAAGAGCTGTTACTTCTGAGGACGGTATGACAGCAGCTAAATATAGTTTTACCAATGAATATTTAAGCGAAATATCTAACAAAATTATAAATGGAGTTTCAGGCATTAACAGAGTAGTTTATGATATAACCTCAAAACCACCAAGTACAATTGAACTTGAATAATGAAACAAAAAATAAACAATTTTTTAAAAAAAAAAAATAAAAGTAAAATAGTTTGTTTAACTTCTTATTCCCAATCCATTGCAAAAATATTGGATAAATATTGTGATTTAATATTAATAGGCGACTCAATGGCAAATGTATTATATGGCATGAAAAATACTCATAATTTAAACTTAGACACGGTTATAAACCATGCAAAGGCAGTTAAACTTAATGCAACAAAGTCTCTAGTGGTCGTAGACATGCCAAAAAATAGTTATAAAACACCAATGCAGGCCTTATCAAATGCAAAACGCATTTTAAAAGAGTCTAAATGTGATGCGGTTAAAATTGAAAATAATTATAGTAATTTAAATATTGTAAAAAAACTTACTAAGTCAAAAATAAATGTTATGGGACATATTGGTTATACCCCTCAATTTAAAAAAAAATTTAAAGTTGAAGGAAAAAATAATAGAGATAAGGTCAGACTTATTAAATTGGCAAAACACATAGAAAACGCTGGTGCTTTTTCAGTAGTTTTAGAGTGTATTTCAAAAAAAACTGCTAAAGATATTACTCAAACATTGATAATACCAACTATTGGAATTGGCTCTTCATCCTTTTGTGATGGTCAAATATTAGTTACAGATGACATGTTAGGTATCAGCGGTTTTCATCCTAAATTTGTTAAAAAATACAGTAACTTGAAACTTATTATAAATAAAGCGGTTAAAAAATTTAGTAGTGAAATTAAAGGCAAAAAATTTCCAGGAAATAAACACAGTTTTTAATAATGACAGATGAAGATTTAAATAATGATAAACTAACTTTAACTGGTTTTTTAAAAAAAAATAGAATTAAGATTATTTCATTAATCATTATCATTCTAATAATTTTATTTTCTTTTATATTTATAAATGAATACAAGAATAAAAAGAATGTAGACATTTCAAAAAATTTTAATAAAGCACAAATATTTATTGAGAAAAACAAAACAATAGAGGCAGTTGAAATATTAATTGGTATAATTAATGAAAAAAATGATTTTTATTCACCTTCAGCACTAAATTTAGTTATTGATAATAATTTGGTAAAAAATAAAAAAGAAATTTTAGGGTATTTTGATAAAATTTTATCCATTTCAAGTTTAGATCCAGAAACAAAAAACTTATTTATATTTAAGAAAGTAATTTTTATTGGGGATGAAATCACAGAAAATGAGTTATTAAATAATTTAAAACCTTTGATAATATCTAACTCGTTGTGGAAAAGTACCGTTTCAGATTACATAAAAAAATATTATTTATCAAAAGGTGAATTTCTTAAAGCAAAAGAATTTACAAATTCTAAAATGTAAGGATGAATAAAATATTTTATTTTATTATTATTATTATTTTTATAAACAGTTGTTCATTTGATAATAAAACTGGTATCTGGCAAGGTAGTGATCAAATAACAAAAAAAAAGTTAGAAAAGACAGAATCAAATTTAGAGCTAGTTTTCAAAAAGAAGGAGATTGTAATTGGGGAAAAAGAGCTTTCTTTAAATCAAAAGCTTAAACTAAATTCTCCAAAAACTTTTGAAAATTGGAGTCAAAGTAATCAAAATAAATTTAATAATATCGAAAATGTTAAATTTTTTAATAACGGAAAATATAAAAAATTGTCTAAAATAACAAATGCAAAGATAAATAATAGTATTTTGGGTAAAGGAGATAATCTTTTTTTCTCTGATAAAAAAGGAAACGTTGGAGTTTACTCTTTAAGTAGCAATCTACTAATTTATAAATACAATTTTTACAAAAAAAAAATGAAAAAAACTAATAAAGATATTGAAATATTGCTAAAAGATGAATCGATAATTGTTACTGATAACTTTGGCTATATCTATTCTCTTGATTATAAAAATAATAAAGTAAATTGGGCAAAAAACTACTTGATACCTTTTAGATCAAATTCAAAAATTATTGATAATACTCTGTTCGTTTCAGATGAGAAAAATAAAATTATTTTAATTAACATTAAAGATGGAAAAAAAATTGATGAATTTTATACTCAACCTTCAAAAACAGTATCCAGTTTTAAAAGTAATCTTGCCTTCGATGAAAAAAATAATCTATTATTTCTTTCTACAAGCGGAACCTTATATTCTCTTAATTTAATAAATTCAAAAGAAATTAATTGGATACAAAATTTTAAACCTGAGACGGAAATTATCTTTCGAGCAAATCCTATAGTTGTCTCAAAAAATAATATTATAATATCTACTGACAAAAAAATTTCTTTACTAACGAGCAATGGAGAAAAAAAATGGGATTTAAATGTTAAATCAAGATTATTACCAGCCTCATCTGGCAATATGATTTTAACGGTAAATAATGATAATTACTTAATATTAATAAGCAAAGAAACAGGAGAAATTTTATTTTCAAAAAGTATTTATTCAATGATTGAAAATTATTTGAATAAAAGCTTCAAAAAAAAGATAAAAAAAATCAATCACATTTACATCGCAAACTCAAAACTAGTTTTAATTTCTGATAATTCCTATTTTATAGAAATCGATTTAGAAAAATTTAACGTCAGTTCAATTAAAAAAAATACCTTTGATATTTATAGCGATGTTATTTTTTTAAAAAACGAAATGATATTTGTAGATAAAAAAAAGAGAATTTATAGACTTAATTAAGAACTTGATTTATTACTAAGTAAAGATAGTTGAGTTATTTTTTCATTTCCTAATTTATCAAGAGCTTTAATAGGATATTCTCCAGTAAAATAATGATCACTAAATTGTGGATAATCTTTATTTCTCTTTTCATTTAATAAAGCTTTGTATAAACCATCAATGCTTAAAAACTTCACACTTGTTGCACCTAAAAATTCACAAATTTCAGTTTTATTTTTATTACTTGATAGAAGCTCTTTTTTTGTAGGCATATCTACACCGTAAAAATCTGGATATTTTATTTCTGGACATGCTATTCTTACATGAACTTCTTTTACTCCTGCTTTAAAAAGCATCTTAACTATTTTACTGCACGTTGTACCTCTAACGAGAGAGTCATCAATTAAAACAATGGATTTATTTTTTAAAATACTTTTTGTAGAACTTAATTTAAGTTTTACACCAAAACTTCTGATATTTTGAGTTGGCTCGATAAACGTCCTTCCAACATAATGATTTCTAATTAAGCCAAGCTCAAATTTAATCTTAGAAGCCTGAGAATAACCTATTGCTGCGGGTACCCCTGAGTCTGGAACGGGCACAACCATATCAGCTTCAATTTCTGACTCTTTTGCTAGTTCTATCCCTAATCTTTTGCGGTACTCATAAGCACATTCACCTTTTAGAATGCTATCAGGTCTAGCAAAATAAATATATTCAAAAACACATGGTCTAGATTTAATTTTATTAAATGGTTTAAAACTTTTAATTTGATCGTTTTCTATAACAACTATTTCTCCATTTTCAACTTCTCGAATAAATTTTGCATCTACAATATCTAATGCGCATGTTTCCGATGCAAATATATATGATTTACCTAATTTTCCTATCACTAAAGGTCTTATTCCAAGCGGATCTCGTATTCCAATTAATTTTTTATTAGTTAAAATCACAAGAGCATAACCTCCTTGAATTTTAAATAAAGTCTCTGTAATTTTATCTAATATTTTTTCTCTCTTAGATTTTGCAATTAATTGAACAATTGTTTCAGTATCACTAGTAGTTCTAAAAATTGAACCATTTTTTACAAGATCATTTCTTAAAGATATAGCATTAGTAAGATTTCCATTATGAGCAATACTTAAACCACCATGATATAAATCTGCAAAAAAAGGTTGTATATTTCTTAGAGATGTTTCGCCAGTTGTTGAATATCTATTGTGACCTATAGCGGAATTACCTGGTAATTTTTTTAAAGTTTCAATATTTGTAAAGTGATCACCAACTAAACCTTGTCTTTTTTCCGAGTGAAAGCTTGTACCATCAAAAGACACAATTCCACAACCCTCTTGACCTCTGTGTTGAAGAGAATGCAATCCAAGCGCAACTACCCTAGACGCGTTTTCATGGTTTGATACTCCAAAAATACCACATTCCTCATTTAATTTATCAGATTTAAATTTTTTCAATTTGTTCTTTTGTATCAATTAGATCATCTCCAGAAGGAAACTCCTTAATTAATATTTCACTTCCTTTATTAATTAAATTAAAAGACAAAGCATCTTCTGTTGATATACCCCAATTTTTAAACGGATAAAACCAATTTAATATGGAAAATATACACACTGAAACAATATAGCCTTTAAAAAAACCAAATAATAAGCCAAAAGATTTATCTATTGATCCCACTCCTGTCCAGGTTACAGTTTTACTCAAAGCCTTACCAATAAGAATTGTCAGAAATAGAGTAAAGATAAAAATTACAACACCCAAACCTAAATTATTGATAAATTCAGACTCTATATAGTCGCTAACTACTGGCTGAAGTCTAGGAACTAGAATAATTGTAACAATAGTTGATATCACCCATTTCATAAATGATATCAAACTTAATGAGAAACCTTTGATAAAACACTGTACGATGCAATAGACAAAAATTATTGCTACAAATAAATCAAATATATTTATTATATTTACTATTTCCTCAAAAAAATTGCTCATTATATGAGATCGTCACTCTCTTTACCAAAAGGCTTGTAAATTAATAATAGTTTTGGGAGTAAAGTTAAAACTGAAATCATTGCCAAAAGCATAGCTATACCAGTAAACACTCCAAAATATATAGTAGGAATAAAATTAGATAGTACTAATATGGAAAAACCAAAAACAATCGTTATTGAGGTGTTTAAAATAGCAATACCAACAGTACTGTGACATCTATCAAGAGTCTTATTATAGTTTTTTATTTTCTTAAACTCCTCTTTAAACCTATAAATATAATGAATGCTATTATCTACTGCTATTCCTATGGTAATTGCTGCAATCGTGATAGTCATCATATCTAAAGGAATTCCCATCAAACCGATAATACCGAGAATAAAGAATGCCGCTATAAAATTGGGAACAACACCAATAAATGATAATGTAATATTTCTGAACAAAATAAAGAACATGGCAAATATACCCAATATTACTATTCCGAGGGTTAGAATTTGAGACTTAAATAAACTTTGCAACAAGTTGTTGAATAATATTAAAACACCAGCTAATTTATATTCATCTTTTTCTAAACCTAATTTTGTATTAAGTTCAGTATTTATTTTTTTAATCAAATCGTCTCTTCTTAAATCTTTCAAAGAGTCCTTTATTCTAACTGCAACTCTTGCTTCATCATTATCAACTGAGATATAAGGAGATATTATTTCTTTTTTTATTTCATCTGGAATTTTGCTATATAAAACGGCAATTTCTAAACTCTGGAGTTCTTTTTTATTTAAATCTTCAGCAACCCTAAGTATTGAACCAAAAGATAAAACTTTACCTATTTCAGGCAATGAATCTAAATAATCATGCACCTTTAAAATTTTATCCATTTTATCTCTCGTGAACCAATATTTTGCTTTATCATCTTTATTTTCATCATCCTCTTCCCACTCAGAAAACTCATCATCATTTTCTTTAACCTCTTGTTTGGTTGGAAATTTTATAATTACATTTAAAGGAGTTGTTCCACCAAGATCATCATCAATTTTTTTCATTCCTTTATAAATTTCTGTTTCTTTATCAAAGTAATTTATAAAACTATTTTCAACTTCTAGTTTCGAAATACCCAATATACTTGCTATTACAATTGCTATGGTGGTACCAAATATTACGATATTATTTTTTTTTGCTAAAGAACCTAGTAAACTCGTGATGTGAGACTTTTCAGTATCTTTTACATCAATTTCATTTTCTGATGAAAAAATATTTAATAAACATGGCAAAAGCAGAAACGTAACTACAAAAGAAACTGTTAATCCCAAAGTCATCATCCAGCCAAAATCAATAATAGGTTTTATTCCACTAAAAATAAGTGAAAGAAACGCACATATAGTTGTTAAAACAGTATATAGAATTGGCAACATCATTTTTTTACTTGCCTCTATAACTGCTTCTTTTTTTGTCAAACTTGGGTACTCTTTTTTAAGTTGAAGAAATCTTACAGTGACATGAATATTCATTGCCATATTGAGAATTAACATTAAGGCAATAAAATTTGATGATATAACCGTAACTTTCCATCCCACAAAGCCTAACAATCCTATCATTATTATTACGGAGGTTGCGCAACCTAATAAAGGCATAACAACCCATTTGATATTTCTAAAGATAAACCAAAGAGTTAAAATAATAAAAACAAAAACACCTATCCCAAAAACTATAATATCATTTTTTATATAGCTCATCATATCGTCGGCTATCATTGGAATTCCACCTAAGTGAATTTTTGCATTTTCTCCATATCTATTAATTATCTCTCGTATCTCAGAAATATTTTGATGATTTCTTATGTTATATAAATTTTTATATTCTTCGTATTCTTTTAAAAACTCTTTATATTTTCTTTTTTCTAAACTACTTTGTTTTTTTTCCTTATTTTCGTAATAATATTTTTCTTTTAACTTAATATATTCATTTAACCTTTCATCTTTTTTTAAATAAATTACTATGCCAGATGTTTTTCCGTCTTCGCTGATTACATAATTTCTATAAATAGGACTATTTAAAATTTCTTGAAAGCCTCGATTTTTATCTAGGTTTGGATAGGAAAGAGTTTTGTAATTTTTAAGCCTTTCCATTAATGGCTCATCACTACTTTTTAAAAGTGGAACATCAATAATTGTTATAACACTGTCTACCCAAGTCAATTTTTCAATTTTTGACTTCAGTAACTGTATATTTATAATAGTATCTTCATCCGTAAAATTCGTTATTGGAGCGTAAGTTAAAAAAAGAAAATCTTTTGAGCCGTAACGGCTATTTGTTTCACGAAGATATTCTAAATCCTTGTCCCCCTCTAATAGTAAAGCATCTGATGATGCATCCAAATTAAAATTTTTAGCGTAATAAAAAGATACGATTATAAACAATGAAATTAATAGTAATGTAAATTTGTGAAAATCTAAAACTAATTTACTATAAAGTTTTAAAAACATAGATAAGTAAATGATATATCTTAAAATTGGAAAAAATGAAAAATGTTATTTCATTTATGATTTCAAATCTTTGAATTTTGTGTACATTCCCTCAAATTCTACTTGAATATTTCCAGTTGGACCGTGTCTTTGTTTGCCTATTAATATTTCTGCTAAGCCAGCAATATCACTCATTTTAGATTGCCATTCTGCATACTCAATAGATCCTAGTTTTGGTTGTTTTTTTTCTTCGTAATACTCTTGCCTAAATACAAATAATACTACATCTGCATCTTGCTCTATTGATCCAGACTCCCTCAAATCGGATAATTGTGGTTTTTTATCATCTCTTTGTTCTACTGCTCTAGATAATTGAGATAATGCTAACACGGGAACTCCAAGTTCTTTTGCTAAAGCTTTTAATCCTTGCGTTATTTCAGATATTTCTTGAACTCTACCATCATTTCTTTTTGAATTAGTCCTCATCAATTGTATATAATCAACTACAATTAAATCTAATCCAAAAAGTCTTTTAATTCTCCTCGCTCTGTTACTCAAAGTTGAAATTGTAATTGCAGGCGTTTCATCTATGTATAATGGAAGTTCATAAATATCTCTTGAAGTTTCAATGTAACGTCCTAGCTCTTCCTCAGTTGCTTTTCCTCTTCTTATATCATTTGACTTTATTCTAGATTGTTCTGATAAAATTCTTGTTGAAAGTTGTTCTGAAGACATTTCCAAAGAAAAAAAAGCTACCGCAGATTTTTTTCCTTTAGTTTGAATATCTTTTGCTGCGTGGTAAGCAATGTTTGTCGCTAAGGCAGTTTTACCCATTGAAGGTCTACCAGCAATTATAACCAAATCTGATTTATGTAATCCACCCAATTTTTCATCTAAATCTGTTAAGCCCGTTGGGACTCCTACGATACCTTGTTCATTTTTCATTGCTTGCTCAGCCATACTAATTGATTGATCAAGAGCTAAATTGAACTTAATGAAAGATTGCGAAAAAGAGCCTCTTTCGGCAAGGTCAAAAAGAAGTTTTTCTGCATCTTCTATTATTGTGTCAGAAGATTTATCCTCATCGATATTTAATGTATCATCTTTAATAAGCTGTGAAATTTTGACAAGTTCTCTTTTAACATAATTTTCATGTACTATTTTAGCATAATCAATTGCTTGTTTAACTGAAGAAGAAAATCTAGTTAATTTGACAAGATAATCTACCCCTCCCACCTCATCAAGCCCTTGATTCTTTTCAAAGTAATTTTTAAGTGTAATCGGGTTAGCTATCATTCCTTTACTATTCAAATTTTCAATAACTTCATAAATTTTTATATGAATTGGATCGTAAAATTTTTCTGAATTTATAGTATTAGCTATTTCGTCTATAATATCGTTATTTACTAAAACTGAACCGAGTAAATGTTGTTCAGCTTCTATATTAGACGGAATTTCATTATTTTGTTTTTGATTTTGTGCTAATTCAAGTTTTTCCATGTATTTATTCTAATCTATAATAAAGTTTTTTAAACTTTAAGTTACACACCTTTTTTTCAACCTGTGGAAGATTATTTATTCTGTAATTTATCTAGTTTTTCAACTATCAGAAATATGTTTGTTTGAACCTCTGAATGAAGAACAATATTTACTTCAAACTGACCAATCTTATTTATGTCTTTTTTTATTATAATTTCTGAAGGTCCTATTTCAGCTTTAAGTTCATCCAAAATAATTTTAGAAATTTCTTTTGGTTTTATTGAGGCATATAAATCACCATTTTCTTTAATTGCTTTATAAACCTTAATTTTTTTATTTTTTATTTTATTTGCTTTTTCTATAAATTTATTTTTTATCTCAGCATTTTTTTTTGTTAATTCAGACTTATTTTTATTCACTAATTCTATATTTTCTTTGTTGGCTCTTAATGCTTTATTTTGTCTTAATAAATAGTTTCTCGCGTAACCATTTTTTACTTTAACTAGATCACCAATTTTTCCTAGTTTTGATATATTTTCTAATAGAATGACTTGCATTTTTTTTTAAATTATTCCCAAGATTTGGGCTTTTTTTATTTCTCTCGCCAATTTTTTTTGTTTTCCTAAAGATACATTGCTTATTTTTGATGTAATTATCTTATTAGTTTCCGTTATATATTTTTGTAATAAAGTAATATTTTTATAATCTATAATTGGTGCGTTCTTAACTGAAAAAGGACATTTTCTAGAAAACCTAGAATCACTTTTTTGAAACAAACTTAATTTATTTAGTGAGTTTCGAGAGTTCTTAAAATTATTTTTTCTTTTTTTCATTAGTTTTTATTTTTTGAAAAATATTCAGTTTTCAAATCTAGTTCCTTGTATTTTACTGTTAAAAATCTTACTATATTATTGTCTAATTTAGTTTTAGATTTAATTTCTTCAAGTGTTGATGGTTCTCCTTCTAATTTAAAATGAAGATAATAACCCTTAGTATAATTCTTAATTTTTCTTTTAAAGTTCAATAATCCCCATTTTTCAATTTTAAGGACTTTGCCCGAATTTTTGTTTATTATATCCTCATATTTTTTTTCAATACTATCCACGTCTTTTTGTGACAGATTTTGCTTGGCTATTAAAGTATGTTCGTAGAAATTCATAATTATTTGTATTAATATTAAGCGAGTTTTATACTATTATAAAAAAGTCATTTCAACATTAATTATAAGCATGTATAGCAATTAAAATGAAAGCAATTTTATTTCCAGGACAAGGTTCTCAAAAAACAGGAATGGCTAATGAATTCTACAGTAATTTTAAGATAGCTAGGGAAATATTTGATAGGGCAGACACAGCCCTTAAATTTAATTTGTCGAAAGTAATTTTGAACGGATCTGATGACGAACTTAAAAAAACAGAAATTACACAGCCTGCGATTTTAATTACAAGTTTTGCTATATTTAGTGTAATGAAACAAGAATTTAATTTTGATCTATCTAAAATAAAATATATTGCTGGTCACTCTTTAGGAGAATATAGCGCACTTGTAGCTTCAGGGTCCTTAAGTTTAGAGGATGGTGCAATACTTGTGCATGAAAGAGGAAAACTAATGCAAGCAGCTGTCCCAGAAGGCGTGGGTGCAATGTTAGCCGTCATGGGCGTGGATAGTAATGAGTTAAAATCCTTAATTAAAGAATTTGATAAAATAAAAGGTATCTGTGAAATCGCTAATGATAATTCTCCAGGACAGATAATCTTAAGTGGAAATAAAGAAAAATTAATTACTTTTAGTAAAGATTTAAAAACTAAAAAAAAAAGATCTATATTTTTACCTGTTAGTGCTCCATTCCATTGCTCACTAATGAAACCAGCTGCAGAGGGAATGAAGTCACTTCTAAAAAAGACACATTTCAAAAACCTTGACCTTAAACTTATAAGCAATGTTACAGCTCTTCCAGCAGAAGAAAGTGATGACATAAAAGATTTATTATATAAACAAATATTTTCTCAAGTAAGATGGAGAGAAAGCGTAGAATACATGATTAAAAATGGTATTAATGATTTTATTGAAATTGGACCAGGAAAGGTATTAAGTGGGTTAGTAAAAAGAACAAACGAAAAAGTATTTACTAGAAGTATAACTAAAATTGATGATATAAAAAATTAAGAATGATTAATTTAAAAGATAAAAAAGTTTTAATTACAGGTGCTACAGGAGGCATCGGAGGGTCTTTGGTAAAAAAATTCTTATCGCTAAATGCAGAAGTTTTAGGCACTGGAACTAATTCAGAAAAACTTGAAAAACTTAAAAAAGACTTTAGCAAAATTAAAGTTAAACAATTTGATATTTCATCTCATTCTAATATAGAGAAATTTATAGAAGAGGTTTCAGATGAGCTAGGTGGATTAGATATTCTCGTAAATAATGCTGGTATAAATAAAGATAGTTTATCATTAAGAATGAAAGATGAAGAATGGCAAAAAGTGATTGATGTGAATTTGACCTCAACATTTTTACTATCAAAATATGCAATAAAAAAAATGTTAAAAAGAAGTTCTGGAAGAGTAATAAATATAACTTCAATAGTAGGCCATACTGGAAACATAGGACAAACAAACTACGCTGCTTCGAAAGCAGGTACAATTGGTATGTCTAAAAGTCTTTCGATAGAATATGCAAAGAAAAATATAACAGTAAATTGTGTTTCACCTGGATTCATTATTTCAGACATGACCAAAAACATTCCTGAAAAGATAAGGTCTATACTTCTATCTAAAATTCCGATAGGTAAAATGGGTTCAGGAGAAGACGTGTCTAATTGTGTAGCTTTTTTAAGTTCTGATGAGGCTTCTTATATTACAGGGGAAACAATTCATGTAAACGGCGGAATGTATATGGCTTGACAATTTGTATTAATAATCTTAGTAAGATTATATTAACTAAAATAAGGAAAATTCATGTCAAAAGAAATTGGTTCAAAAGTAAAAAAAATAGTTGCAGATCATCTCGGTGTCGAAGAAGAAAAAGTTGTAGACGAAGCTAGCTTCATTGACGATCTTGGAGCGGACAGCTTAGACACTGTGGAATTAGTAATGGCCTTTGAAGAGGAATTTGGTTCAGAAATTTCTGATAGTGAAGCTGAAAAAATATTAACAGTAGGTGATGCAATAAAGTTTATTGAGAGTAAATCTGCTCAATAAGTAAAAGGGATTAGTTTTGGGATTCAACATAGTATTGTCTTCACCATCAGGTGCTGGGAAAACAACAATTACGAAAAAACTAAGTCAAAAATATCCTAACATTAAAATTTCCATTTCTCACACTACTAGAAAACCTAGACCAAATGAAATAGATGGGGTTGATTATCATTTTGTTAACAAAGATAAATTTGAAAAGCTTATAAAAGACAATAATTTTTATGAGCATGCTAAAATATTTGATAACTATTATGGAACATCTAAAGAGTCTGTAAACAAACTACATCGAGAAAATTATGATGTTGTTTTCGATATAGATTGGCAAGGTACAAAAAAGTTGTCAGAGTACAAAGAATTAAATTTGATTAGAATATTTATTTTACCTCCAGATAAATCAGAACTTAAAAAAAGATTAATAAACAGAAATCAAGACAATGAAGAAATAGTAAAAAAAAGACTAAAACAGTATGAAAACGATGTACAGCATTGGTTTGATTATGATTATGTTGTGATTAATAATGACTTGGAAAGCTGCTTTGGCCAAATTGAAAAAATTATTCAGAGCTATAAAAAGAATAAAATGTCTTTTATTTAATTTTTATTTTTTCGTAGACTTGGGTTATTTTATAAAATAATTCTTCACTAAGGTTTTCTGGTCTTAAAGTCATATCTATGTTTTGATTTTTCAAAAATTTATCACTATCAATCCTTAGCTTTTTGAAAGTTTTATTAATCATCTTTCTTTTATTAGAAAAAAAAACATTCGTTATATACTCAAGTGATTTTATTGACTCAAAACTTGCATCCTTTCTAATAATCGGTTGAAATTCAATAACAATCGAGTCCACCTTTGGCTTAGGAAAAAAACAATTTTTAGATACGTAAAAATAATTTAATATTTTTAATCTAGATTTAGTTATTATCGATAATCTTGAGTAATTACGATTACCTAAGCTAGCAATTATTTTTTCTCCAACCTCCTTTTGAAACATAAAAATTAATTTTTTAAATTTTGGAGGCCAAGGGTGAAATCTTATAAATTTTATTAAAATTTGAGTTGAAATATTGTAGGGTAAATTTCCGATTATAATTGTTCCATCTGATATCATTTTTTCCAATTTTAAACTTAATATAT
Source organism: uncultured Pelagibacteraceae bacterium (assembly GCA_902579605.1). Lineage (GTDB taxonomy): Bacteria > Pseudomonadota > Alphaproteobacteria > Pelagibacterales > Pelagibacteraceae > Pelagilacustribacter. Next base: position 10,468 of record CACHHD010000005.1, on the reverse strand, counting down.
CTCCATTCACTATCAATAAATTTTTTTGGTTTTCAAAAAGAACTTTCAAGTTGTTAAAAAAAATTTTATCCTTTTCTATGCAAGTTAATTTTTTGGGTTCTTGTTTTAAAATTTCAGAACTTAAATTACCAGTGCCAGCTCCAATTTCTAAAATATTTTTATTTTTAAATGAGGTTAGCGAAAGTATTTTTTTTAATATGTTTTTATCTATTAAAAGATTTTGACCTAAAGATTTTTTAAATTTCATTAAGTTAGTCTAGACATTACATCAATACATCTATTGAGACTTTGTGGATTTGATACTTTTAATTTAATTTTATCTTTGGCAGTACCGTGATCTGGTGACATTCTAATATAAGGCAAACCTAGTGTTATGTTTACTGCATCGAATCCGAATAAAGCTTTAAACGGTGCCAAAACTTGATCATGATACATTCCGACAATTACATCAAAATTTTGTAAATTGTCTTTTAAAAAAATTGTATCAGATGAATAAGGTCCAAAAATCTTGTAATTTTTTTTTAAAATACTAATAACAGGCAAAATAGTTTTTACTTCCTCCGAATTTTTTTTAAATTCTAAATTATGTGGATTTAACCCTAATACAGCTATACGAGGTTTTTTTTTGAAGTATTTCAAGTAGTTTTTATGCAATGACCTAATTTTTTTGATTAACAAATTTTTTTTAAGATATTTAGATATTTCTCTTACTTTAATATGAGTTGTCAAAGGCACAACAGAAATATTTTGATTATAAATTAACATTACCTCAGATTTATAAACCTTATTTTTTTTTGCCAAATATTCTGTAATTCCCATATTTTTATTTTTAAATAAATTTTTTTTATCTATTGCACAGTTTATTATTCCCTTAACTTTTTTCCGCAAACATAATTGATGGCCTAAAATCAAACATTTTTTTATATACGAGGAACTTTTCTCAGGGTTGACAGAAAAAGGATTTTTAAATTTAAGAGGTATATCCAAAACATTCAAAATTTCTCCCGATTTTTTTATATCGTCTATTCTTTTAATTCTTTTTAATTTTTTCTTAATTTTTAGAATTTTCAGTTGAGATTTCAATAAATTATAGCTTCCTATGACGACCGCTTTACTTTTATGAGCATTTGATTTTGCTAATATTTCTGAGTTAATACTATTAGGTTCCCCTAAAATAATTGCAAACTTAATCATTAATTTCTATAAACGTCTTTTTTTCTAAATCTAAATAATGTGAACTAGAAAAAATTTTTAGTTTTTCCTCTTTTTTTTTATTTATAACATTGATTTCTATTTTGCTTACATCCAAATTATTTTTATTCATTGTTCTTATATCATTAAGTTTAATAAGTATTATATTATTATTTAACTTGATTGGTTTTGATACTTTTTCTTTTTCTAATTTTATTATTTCTTTTAAGTAAATTGGTGAAATTGAACTTGAGGGCAACCAACCAATATTTCCACCTTGAGATGAAGAAATAGCACTACTATATAGCGATGCTGTTTTTTCAAATCCAATACTATCTATACTTCTTAAAATTTTATTTAGTTTTTCTTCGCTCCATTCTTCGACAACAATTTCAGATAGATTAAATTCCTTAATCTCCTTTTCCTGATTAATTTGCTCGTTAATTTCTGATTTTATTAATTCTTCATCTATATCTAATTGTTTTTTGTATAATGAGTAAATTAAAGTATTCCATTTAAGGTTAACAATAGTCTTATCAATAAATTTTTTATAATTAGCATCGTAACGTTTAAATTGTTCCTCTAGACTAGTATTATTTAAATTCATATTTTGCTCTAATTTTGAAATGTAATTATTTAAATCTGTCTCACTAAATTTATTGATTCCATACTTCTTTATCTCGATACTTTGAATTATATTTTTTTTTAAACTTGAAAATGCAATAACTTTTAAGTCCCTAAAATCACTTTGATTTGCGGTTTTATTTGACAGCGCTAAAATTGTGTTAACTTCATTAATGATATCATAGTTTGTAATTATTTCATTACCAACCTTTGCAATTATTTTGTCATTAATTTTAGCATTAGTTAAACTAAACTTGAAAATAATTAGAATTATGAAGAAAAAATATTTAATTTTCATTTATCGCTTGGTCTTGGGGTTTGTAGTGTTCCCAGCGGTGAAAAAGTAATTTTAAAAAATAAGGAGTCCTCTGGCTGTAAATCCTTATCTCTATAAAATTCTCTTCTGAAAGCAATACCTGCTTTTAAGCAATCATTAATATATTCGTAACTTAAATCATAAAATTCTGCGGAGCTAGTAAGTAAATTTCTTTTCGTGTCGAATGAAATTAGTCCATTTTTAAAGTTATATTCTGCTTTTGATTTTACGTATTTTGTATTACCTATATGTTTTGCCTCTTCTAAAAAACTTATATTAAAATTAGTTTTAGGGTAGTTGAAACCAAGTTCAATTTCATTTTTATTTATGTCGCTTAAGTTTTGATCCAATAAAAAATTATTTGTAATTTTAATATTCTCATTTAAACTGTATGATGTTTGTCCTACTAGGTCTGAAAATTTTTCGTTAAGTGTTGATTTGGATGGCATATCTCGATTTTCCTCAGCACTAATGACTGCGCCCAGACCAAGTCTAAATTTTTCTCCAATAATTTGTTTATTTTCGTCTATGTTATGAATTTTATAATCAAATCCAAGGCTTATATTTGATCCAGTATCTATCTCATCAATTTGTTTAACTTTATTTAACTTAAATAAATTGGCAAAATTTAACGTTGTTGGGTTTTCATGTATATTCCTCGAATCATCAGGAGAAATTTTGAATAAAATTTTTGGTTTTAAAATATTTAATTTATCGTCATTAAATTTGAACAAACCTAATTCTGATTTAAAACCCAAAGCTCCATAAAATTCTGATACGGTGTTGTCAGTTTTATAATACTCTGCATTATTAGCTTTATAATTTACATTCTTAAATAAACCCAAAAACTCATTTTCTAATCCAAAATTATTTACTGAGCTATTAGATATCCAATTAAACTCATTAGATATAACGTCTACTTGTTGATTGACATTTGAGTTTTCTACTATTAGTTCTGATTTAAAATCAACAATACCAAAATCGTCACTCATAAAAAGATTTTTTTCTAAAGTTGCTTCAGGATAAATAAATGTAAATCTTTCATTACCTGTTTTTGATAGATCTTCAAAAGCTGATACTTTTGTATTAAAAAAAAGATCATCTTTTTGATAGTTATAATCAATAGAATTTTTTAAAGTATTATCCAAATAATCAACCAAAGAAGTTTGAAGTTTATTTAGTTTTGGATAAGAACTTTTAGAAACATGTTGTAAGTTTATTTCTAGATTGCTTGTCTCATTCTCTTTTTCTATAAAAGATTTATAAAATCTTGAAAAAATATGAGATCTACTTCCAGATGTGTCTGCGTAACCAGCGGTATAGCCTGCGTCTAAAATTAAAGATGATTTAGCGAAATCCTGTCGGTATTCACCCAGAAACAAAGGATCACTACCAGAATAAATCTTTGGAGTGAAAGTAAAATCTTTATCTTTTGCGATATCCCAGAAATAAGGTATATCTACTCCTGCACCAGTATTGGTACTATTAAAAAAAGAGGGAATTAAAAAACCAGATCTCCTTTCTACTGTAGGATCAGGATGAGAAAGTTTGGGAAAATAAAATATAGGAAAATCGTACAATTTTAAAACGGCATTATCATAATAAATAGTTTTTTTGGGATTATTATGGCTAATTTTTTTTGCCCTAAATTCCCACGGTGGACATTTATCGTTTTCTCTAAAGCTACAAAATGTAAGCACTCCTTTTTGCACAGAGGTATTACCTTCACTTATTGAAACACTATTTGCAAAAATTCTAGGGTCATTTCTTGGATCTTCTTTGAAACTTGGATCATTAAAAAAAATTTTTGCGTCAGAACCTATTACTTTTTTCTTTTTCTCATCAATATAAACTTCGGTAAATTTAAAAATGTTTTGTTTTTTGTCTTTTAATTCAATATTTCCTTTAGAGAAAAGAATATTTTTAATAGAATTATAACTAAACATATCAACTAAAAAAATATTTCCATCTGGGTCGATGATTTTAGTTTGATAGTCAGATTTTATAGTTTTATTTTTATTATCAAATTTTACATTTTTACTTTCGAATAAATAATTATTACCAGTTATTATCTTTGTGAAACCTATACTTTCTAAAAAATCTTCATTTTTTAAATATTTTGCCTCGTTTGCTTCTAAAATATTTTTGTTTTCATCAATAGCCCTTACATTACCCTTAAAAATCATTTTAGAGTCTTTTTTATCTAATGTTACTGTAGACGAAGTGATTTCTAAATTTTCAGCATATAAATTACTTGATAAAAAAAGAACAAGTAAAAATTTAATAATTTTTAAAAAACTATTTTTCATTAATTTGAAGTAAACCTATACTATTTATCAAACTTATAATAATAACTGGAATCCAAACTGAGATTTCGGGTGAAATTCTATCGGACTTTCCTAAAGCTACAGATAAGTCTTTCATATAATAAATAATCGCACACGAAAGTACAGCTATCATAAGATAATTAATATTATTAGCGTTTCTGTTGTTAATTGTAAAAATACCCGCAAGTATAACCATTAAAGACAGAAAAAAAGGTAAAGCAAAAAAAGAATTTATTTTTTCTGAAACAGTTGTTTTTTCATATCCCCTGTTGACCAATTTTTTATTTTCAGTGAGTAAATCAACAAAAGATATAGTATCTAAATTTCTAAATAAATTATTGAGTTTTTCAACATTATAAAAAGAATTAAATTCCAGTTTCTCTCTTTGTTCAGTGAAAATATTATCACCACCGTCAAATTTAAAAATTTTAGGTTTTTCTAAAATCCATTTATTGGATTGAATATAAGCTTTTTTGGACTCAATTCTTTGTTTAACATAATTACCATCAGAGATAATATTTATTGAAACATTAATTAGATAATTGCTCTCTAATCTATTTGAATTTATTATATACAAATCATTACCTTTTTTTTCTTTTATCCATACGCCATTTCTATTTATAGTTATTAAGTGGTCAGTATCCGTAGAATAATTAGATTTTGTTTTTTCGTAATATTTTACCATGTCAGCTGTAACTGGATTGATAACTAATAAAATAAATATTCCCCATAAAAAGGCAAGTATACTAATTAAAGATATTATTTTTACATTTGAGTAACCAAAAACTTTTAAAGTAAGTAATTCATTATTGTGTTTAATTGAAACAAAAAACCACATAGCAGAAATAAAAACAATAAAAGGCATTAAATTTATAAAAATCAAATTAGGTATGTAAGATAATGTAAGAAGGATTGGAAGGAATAAACTTTCATTTGAATTTTTAAAAAACTCAACTTCCTCGAAAAGATTTAAAATTAAACCTAGACCTATCGCAAGAAGAATACAGTTTAGTAAAGTTTTGAAAAAATTACTTAGAAGGTAATTATTGATTTTATTGTTCATTTTAGCTCGCTTTTAAACTTGTTAATTAGTATTAGATATAAAATTGGCAACGAAATAAAAGGAATGCATAAATATATGTAAAAATTAATTTTTGTTATTCCCGAATACCTTACTAATAATTCAGATGAAAGTAATAAAAAAAAACTTAGAACTCCAAAGGCATATCTTTTCATTAATTTTGATTTTTTATTTTTAGAATAAATTAAAATAAAAGATATTATGATTGAAACCAAAGGGATATATAAAGGCATAACTATTCTTCTTGAAAAATTTTCAATGACAATCGCAATATTATTTTTAGGACAATTTTTTTCGTATTTATCAGTTAACTCTTTATAATAGTAATCCTTTAAACACTTTAAAATTTTTAAAGTAGAGGTTTCCTGTATTTTTACATCTTTAATAACTCGGTTATCTAGATTTTCAAAATTTAATAAAGTCTTATTAAAATGTATTATTCTTACTGTGTCGTCAGCTTCATAAGATTGAATAACTCCTTTTTCTAAAATAATTTTATTTTTTTCCACCATTCCTTTTTCAGCAATTATTGTTTTATTTTTAGAAGAGGATTTTTCTGGCAATAGACTATTTAAATTATTACCGTCATCTTTTATAAAGATATTTTTTACTATGTTATCTTTTTTTTCCTCTATATAAAAAGTTAAACCCTTGAAAGTGTCACCAAAAGAATTAGGTTTGAGTAAATTTGTTACAGTATCTACTCCAGATTTTTTTATAAGAGTTCTTGATTTATTTAAAGCGGTCGGAGTTATAACTGTGGAAAATATAAGATAAATTAATAATACCATTAAAGATATATAAAAGAATAAATTTGCAATTTTGAATTTTGCAATTCCAGAGGTCCAAAGAACAATAAGTTCATTTTGTCGCTCTAATCTTATAACAGTAAGTATCAAAGCTAATAAAAAACTGAGTGAGATAAACTTAGTCATTATATTTGTTAAATTTAGTAATGAATATGCAAAATAAGTTGACGTAGAGTAACCACTATCTACTATCAGATCTAAAAAATTAACTGCTCTAACAGTCCAAGCTATTAATGATAATGAGAATAATATTAGAATAAAAGTCTTGGCTAATTCGAAGGTTATATATTTATAAATTTTGTTTTTTACCATGAGAATATGATGTATAAAATAATGTAACTTTTATTAAAACTCAACCTATGATAGTACACTATGACTAATATTCCATTGAAATCTTCTATATTTGCACATATATACCAAACAACTCTATTAATTTAAAACTTATGTCTATTAAAATTAACTATTTAAAAAAAATAATTAGCAAGTCATCATCCAATTTAGTCTTATTTGCTGATGATAAATTTAATATTAAAAGTTTGAAAAAATATCTTTCTAATACAGAGTTTTCTTACATAAGTGATTTGTTAAAAACTAGTGATTTAAAAAAAAATATATTTGTTTTTGAAGTAAGTTCAAAAAAAAAGATAGTTCTTATATCAATTAAAAATAATTCAAAAATTTCAGATGTAGAAAGTTTAGGGGCAGAATTATATAACCGCATTAATTATGGAAAAAATAGTGAATACTCACTCAATTCAGATAGTATTGTAAGCAAACAAAAAAATTTTTTAGGACACTTTTTACATGGACTAAAATTAAAATCTTACAAATTTAATAAATATAAAACAAAAAAAGAAACAAGACTTATTTCATTTAATATAATAGGAAATAAAAATAAACCTTCGTCTCAAAATCAAATAAAATTTAAGGCTTTAGAAGAAGGAACTTTTTATGCAAGAGATTTAGTTTCTGAGCCAGGAAATATTCTTCATCCAGATGAATATGCTAAAAGATTAAACTCTCTAAGAAAAGATGGTTTAAAGGTAAAAATATATAATGAAAAACAACTTAAAAAACTTGGTATGAATGCTTTGCTTGGAGTAGGTAAAGGGAGCATTCGAGGATCTTATCTTGTAACCATGGAATGGAATGGAGCAAGGAATAATTCTAAGCCTTTAGCATTCGTCGGAAAAGGAGTTACTTTTGATACAGGTGGTTACTCATTGAAGCCTGCAAGATTTATGGAAGACATGACTTACGACATGGCTGGCTCTGCTGCTGTGGTTGGTTTAATGAAAAGTTTGGCGTTAAGAAAAGCAAAAATTAATGCTGTCGGTGTTGTAGGACTTGTAGAAAATATGGTGAGTGGCAATGCTCAAAGACCAGGAGATATAGTTAAATCTTACAGTGGCAAAACCATAGAAGTATTAAATACTGATGCGGAGGGCCGATTAGTCTTGGCAGATGCTTTAACATTTACTGAAAAAAAATTTAAACCAAAAATAATTGTCGATTTAGCAACATTAACAGGTGCCATTATAGTTTGTTTAGGATCTGAATATGCTGGACTTTTTTCAAACGATGATAAATTATCAAAACAAATTTCAACTGCTGGTGAAAATGTTCAGGAGAAATTATGGAGAATGCCTCTTCACAAAAATTATGATAAACTTATGAATTCTAAAAACGCTGATGTTCAAAACATTAATTATGTTGGCGGTGCTGGTTCAACAACAGCAGCCCAATTTCTACAAAGATTTATTTTAAATAAAACTCCATGGGCTCATCTAGATATAGCTGGTATGGCATTTTCGAAATATGGAGGCGCTTTAAATTCAGGTGGCGCGACAGGATTCGGAGTGAGATTACTTAATCAACTTATCGAAGAAAATTATGAGTAGTCCAGAACAAACTCTTTCGATTATTAAACCTGATGCAGTTGAAAGAAATCTTTCTGAAAAAATTAAATCAATTTTTACAAAAAACAATTTAAAAATATTAGAGTCAAAAAAACTTCATATTTCTAAAGATGAAGCAGCAGAGTTTTATAAAGTTCATCAGTCAAAACCATTTTATGATCAACTGTGTAATTATTTGTCTTCAGGTCCTATAGAGGTATTGATTTTAGAGGGTGTAAACGCTGTACTAAAAAATAGAGATTTAATGGGCGCTACAGACCCAAAAAATGCTGAAGAGGGAACTATTAGAAAATTATATGGAGTTTCTATTGATAAAAACTCAGTTCACGGTTCAGACTCAATAAAAAACGCTAAAGTTGAAATCGACTTTTTTTTTAACAAATAATTTATCGAATTAATCTAAAAATAGCCTCTGAAAACGCAATATATTCAAGGGCCTGAGTTTTTTTCTTGAGAGTTAAAATATTGTCTTCTTTATCAATATAAAAAAATTTTTTTAAAATTATTTTTCCATCATCGAGTTTCTCAGTAACAAAATGAACAGTGCATCCAGTTTTTTTTTCTTTTTTTTTTAACACCTTTTCAAAAGTATTAAGCCCCTTATATTTTGGCAATAGCGACGGATGAATATTTAAAATAGGCTTTCTAAAAGAGCGTATAAATTTCTTTGTTAAAATTTTCATATAGCCAGCTAATAAAATTAAATTAATATTATATTTTTTTAGTTCAATTAAAGTTTTATTTTCAGACAGAGTTTGATTACTGCTATATATTATATATGGAATTGAAAATTTTTTTGCAAGTCTAAGACCTTCTGCATTTTTATTATTACTTACGACTAATCTTATTTTAATTGGGAAATTATATGTATTTGAATTTAAAATAAGTTTGTTTAAATTTGTGCCTTTTCCAGAAATAAAAACACAAGTATTTATTCTTACCATCTTAATTTATTATATAAGTTTAATTTTTTATTTTCTTTTGAAATATATCCTATTTCATAAGGTGAAAAATCTTTTTTAAAATAACTTTTAATTTTTTTAAAGTTTTTTCTTTTTGTTATCAAACAAAAACCTACACCACAATTAAATGTTCTAAGCATTTCTTTGTCAGAAACTTTTTTTGATTTGAGCCATGAAAATATTTTAAGCACTTTTATCTTTGATAAATCAATATTAGCTGTAAGATTACTAGGAACAGATCTTATAATATTTTCAATTATTCCTCCTCCAGTTATATTAGCTGCTGAATGAATTAAATTTTTTTTGCATAATCTTAATATTTCATTTACGTAAATTTTTGTTGGTTTAAGTAATTCTTTTTTTAACCGATTAGGTAATTTATTCTTTTTTAAAATACTTCTCACTAAAGAATAACCATTTGAGTGAATGCCAGAAGAAGGGACAGCTAAAATGATATCTCCATTTCTAACATTATCATTTTTTAAAATTTTATTACTTGACACTATACCCGTACTAAACCCGGCTAAATCAAATTTATTTTTTTTATAAATGCCAGGCATTTCAGCTGTCTCACCACCAATTAAATTACAATTAGCAATTTTGCATCCTCTTAGAATACCACTAAAAATTTTTTTTAATTTTGAAAGTTTAATTTTTTCTACAGCTATATAATCCAAAAAAAATAATGGTTTTGCACCTTGAACTATAAGATCATTTACGCACATAGCAACTAGATCAATACCAATTGTATCTAATTTATTAAACTTGTCTGATAATTCTAATTTTGTACCAACTCCATCGGTACAAGAGACGATTAATGGTTTTTTAATATCTAAAGAACTTATGTCGTACACAGAGCCAAAAGAACCAATATTGTTATGGGTCTTGTTTCTATTCGTTTTTTGGACATTTTTTTTTGTTAATTTGCTTATATGTTTAACAAATCTGTTTCCCAAAGAAATATTTACGCCGCTATTTTTATAACTATAGAGTTTTTTTTTCATCAATAATAATGATAATTAATAAAATATGAAAAAATTAAAATTTATATTTATCATTCTAATCATTTTATCCAAAACTGGAAATGTTTTATGTGGTGAAAGTATTTTTACTGTTAATAATATACAGGTAAATAAAAATACCTTTAAAAATAAAGAGGAATTAATCAATATAGCTTTTAAAAAAGGATTTGAAAAACTTAATAGTAAAATTTTATTAGAAAAAGACTATTACAAAATA
>CACHHD010000004.1 GCA_902579605.1 uncultured Pelagibacteraceae bacterium | reverse complement strand
TATGGTTTTACTTATAAACATTAAAATTAAAATAAGAATAAGTAATAAACCTGTGTTTATTCTTTGTTTTATTTCAGATTTCAATTAAATACCCCCAAAATTTCTTTTAATTTTATAATAGCCCTTTATAATTTTTTTCAAATCATTTGGCATAAAATCTGGCCACAGCTTATCTAAAAAATACAGCTCTGTATATGCCAGTTGCCATAGCATAAAGTTACTTAGTCTTTTTTTTCCCCCAGTTCTTATCAGGATATCTGGATCTGACACACTTTTTGTATATAAATTATTATCGACATTCCTTTCCGTAAACTTTTTAGACTTTATCTTTTTAAAAGTATTAATTATTTCTTTTTTTGACCCATAATTAAGGGCAAGATTGACAGTAATTTTTTTATTTTTTTTTGTTTTTTTTACAGTTTTTTTTAATATGAACTTTAGATTTTTTGGAAGTTTATTTAATTCGCCTAAAATATTTATTTTTATTCCATTTTTGATCACATTGTTCAATTCAGTGTCAAAGTACGATTTAACCAAGTTGAAGAGAAAATTAATCTCATTTTTCGGTCTTTTCCAGTTTTCAGTTGAAAAAACATAAAAAGTTACAATTGGCACTCTAAATTTAATTGAAGCTTGTACAATTTTCTTTACTGTTTTTACTCCTGCATAATGACCAAAATTTCTACCTTTTTTTTTCTTCTTTCCCCATCGCCCATTACCATCCATTATGAATGCAATGTGGTTAAGTTTATTCATATTTGTATTATTTCTTTTTCTTTTTCAGCGGTTATTTTGTCTATTGTTGAAATATAGTCATCTGTAAGTTTTTGGGTATTTTTTTCAAAAGATTTATTTTGGTCCTCAGTTATTTTTTTTTCTTTGAGTTTCTTTTTTAAGTCTTCATTCGCCTCTCTTCTTATATTTCTTATTGAAACTTTATTTTTTTCAGTCATGCCTTTTAAAATTTTTATCATTTCTTTTCTTCGTTCTTCCGTTAAATCCGGTATTTTAATCCTTATTAATTGGCTATCAACTTGAGGATTTACTCCTAACTCTGATTTCTGAATTGCACTATCAATTAAACTGACATTCGATTTATCCCACACTTGAATAGTTATTAATCTAGGCTCTGGTACTGATATAGTGGCAAGTTGATTTATTGGCATAAATTGACCGTAAACGTCAACTTTGATCATATCAAGCATAGAGGAATTAGCTCTTCCAGTTCTCAAAGTAGAAATTTCTTTTTTAAATGATTGAATTGTTTTATCCATCTTGTTGGAATAATTTTTTTCAATAAATTCAGAACTCATTTAAACTCCCTCTCCTACTTTAAATCTGATAAAATCGACAATCTTTATTACATTTGTTTTTTGGTTTTCTTTGATAATATCTGATACTTTTTTTTTTGGATCCATAATCCAAATTTGATTCAATAACGTATTATCAGAAATAAATTTATTTATTTTTCCCTTGGAAATTTTTTCTGCTATATCCCCTTTTTTTCCAGAATTTTCTAATTCTGCTTTAATTATTTCTAATTCTTTATCAATTATTTCTTTTTTTATCCCACTTTTATCTATGGCTAATGGACTTGAGGCAGCTATATGCATAGCAATTTTTTGACCTAAATCACTATTATCATTGTTTAATAATTTTACAATTGAAACAATTTTTCCTATATTTTTTTCTACAGCTGAATGAATGTAGTAATGATTTTTACCTTCATTGTTGCTAAAAAATTTCGATCTTCTTATTGTAATTTTTTCTCCGATTTTGGAAATAAGCGCTATTAAGTTATCATTTACAGTATTTCCGTTTTTCATTTTGCATGATTTTAATTTTTCTAAGTCCCCTGAAACATCAAAGTTGATTTGTGATATCTCTTTGCTAAAATCTAAAAAATCTTTATTCTTGGCAACAAAATCTGTCTCGCTATTTATTTCGATTGCTGATATTTTTCCCTCTTGCTCATGCACAAGCACAAGTCCTTCAGAAGCATTTCTTCCCATTTTTTTTGATGCTTTTGCCATTCCTTTTTTTCTAAGGAACTCTATTGATTTTTCTATGTCACCTTTATTTTCCTCTATTGCATTTTTGCAATCTTTAAATCCAACACCAGTTAGCTCTCTTAATTTTTTTACGTTTTCTAATAAATCTTTATTTGACATTTAAATAATTAGACTATTTTTTTTGAGAATTATTTTTTTCAGATTTGGTTGTTTTTGGTTTATTTTTTTTTGGCTCTTGATTTTCAGAAATAGTTTCCTCGCCCTTTTTCTCAATAAATTTTTCTGCATCTTTAATAGTATTATTTAATAAATCACAATACAGATTAATTGATCTTCTGGCATCATCATTGCCAGGTATTGGAAATTCTATACCAGTTGGATCCGAGTTGGTGTCTAATATAGCAACAATTGGTATTCCTAATTTTTTTGCTTCATTTACAGCTAATGACTCAATATTTGTGTCAATTATAAAAATTAGATTTGGAAGTTTTTTCATCTCTGATATTCCTCCTAATGATCTCTGTAGTTTATCACGCTCTTTTCCAAATTTGATAATTTCTTTTTTGGTAAAACCCATATTATCTTTTGAAAGTTGATCATTCAAATATTTCATCCTTTTGATAGAGTTTTGTATTGTATTCCAATTTGTTAACATTCCTCCAAGCCATCTATAATTTACATAATATTGAGAAGTTTCTTTCGCTAATGAACTTACTTGTTCTGATGCTTGTTTTTTTGTAGAAACAATTAGTATTTTACCTCCTGAAGCAATACATTTATGGACTTCTACAAGAGCCGATTTTAGAAAATTTACAGTTTGAGTTAAATCAATTATATGTATGGAATTTTTTTCACCAAAAATGAAGTTTTTCATTTTAGGGTTCCACCTTAAGGTTTTGTGACCAAGGTGAACACCTGCTTCTAATAACTGTTTTATATTTACTTCAGGTACTTTCATTTTTTTTCCGGTTTATCCACCACAACTGCTCCATTTTTGGACCGGGGGGCATTCACCCTTAAAGTTGTGTGCGAAATTAAACTTTAATATAATTTATTTTTTAAAAATGCAATAGCTTAAAAAGTTATTTTCTTTACGTATTCTCTGTTTTTTACATCATTAAATAGTTTTAAATCAAATTTTCTCGGATTTTCTAATTTTATAGTAAATTTTGTATCTTTCTGCCTCAAAATCAACTCTATCTCTGTTTCCCCTTTTTTTTCTAAAAGTTTTTTTAATTCATTTAGATCTAGTCTTTCATCAATCTCTATAGATACTTTTTTATAATTACTATTTATTAAATCGTCTAATAATACTATTTTTTTTACATTTATTCTTTTTTGATCGATATTTACATCTTTTAAAAGTGTTATAACATAAGACTCGCCTTCTTTTAAAATTTCTCTATTTTTAATCAGTAGGTCTGAAAAAATAAAAAGTTCAAATTCACCAAAATTATCACTAAATTTTGCTATCGCAAAAGGTGTTCCTTTAGAGCTTTTCTTTTCTTGAATAGACATTAAAGTTCCAGATATTATACCTTCGTTTTTTTGATTTGATATAAAATCCTTATATGTTTTTATATTTAATTGGTGAAAGGTATTTTTATAATTATTTAATGGATGGTCAGATATATAGAAACCTAAAGACTTAAATTCCTCACTCAAAAGTTTTTTTTGATCCCATATTTTTTTTGACTCAATTTCAAATTTTTCATTTGTAAAATTATTTCCAGTATCAAATAAATTGCTTTGTTTACTTATTTTTTCTTCATATAAAACTTTATTTAATTGAATAATTTTTGGAATAGACTCAAATATACCTCTTCTATTCTTCTCAATTGTGTCGAAAGCGCCAGATTTAACTAATCCTTCAAGTTGAAGTTTATTAATATCTTTTGGATTTACTCTTTTAATAAAATCCATTAAGGATTGAAACTTACCTTTTTTTTCTCTCTCACTTACCAAATTTTTAATAGCTTCATTTCCCACATTTTTAATAGCACTTAAACCATAAAATATTTGATTTTCACTTGATTTAAAGTCAGCATAACAATCATTAATGTTTGGTCTGATAACTTTAACTTTTAATCTTTTTAATTCACCTACAAACTCTCTTAACTTACTAGTATTTGTTAATTCCGTGGACATAGTTGAGGCTATAAATTCTTCTTTATAATAAGTTTTTAAATAAGCTGTTTGATAAGCTATTAACGCGTATGCTGCTGCATGACTTTTGTTGAAACCATATTCCGCGAAAGGCTCAATTTTAGTAAAAATATAGTTTGCAAGATCTTTTTTAATTCCATTTTTAACAGCTCCATTAACAAATCTCTCTTTTTGTCTCTCTAGCTCCGCTCTTTTTTTTTTGCCCATTGCTCTCCTTAAAATATCAGCTTCACCAGCTGAAAATCCTGCGAGCGTTTGCGCTATTTGCATTACTTGTTCTTGATAAATAATAATTCCATAAGTTGGTTCTAAAATATTTTTTAAACTTGGATGAATATATTCAGGCTCTTTAACTCTATTTTTGCAATCGTTATATATAGGTATGTTGCTCATTGGCCCAGGTCTATATAAAGCAACCAATGCAATAATATCATCAAACTTGTTTGGTTTCATTTGTTTGATAGCCTCTCTCATCCCAGTGCTTTCAAGTTGAAATAATCCAGTAGTTTCTCCAGTGGACAATAAGTCAAAAACTTTTTTATCTTTTAAATTAATCTTAGATATATCAAGGTTTAAATTTTTTTTGTTTACCATTTTTACTGTTTTGTCGATTACAGTCAGAGTTTTTAAACCTAGTAAATCAAATTTAACCAAGCCAGCGTTTTCTGACGAATACATGTCGTATTGTGTAGAAGGTAAAGGCAATTTAGAAGAATGATCAATATAAAGTGGTATTTGATCTGAAAGTTCTTTTCCTGCAATTACTACACCTGCAGCATGAGTAGCCATATTTCTATTCAGGCCTTCTAATTGCAAAGATAGTTCAATTAATTTTTTTACTTTCGAATTCTGATTTATTTCATTTTGAAAGCGAGGTTCTCTGTTTATAGACTCTTGTAACGTTAATGGGCGAGATGGATCGAAGGGAATCATTTTACAAATTTTGTCAACATGACCATAAGGTAATCCCAATACACGTCCTATATCTCTTAGAGCCATTCTAGCTTTTAGTTTCCCAAAAGTAACAATGTGAGCAACTCCTTTACCGTATTTTTGCTTAAGATATTCAAAAACTTTGTCCCTTTTTTCCTCACAAAAATCGATATCAAAATCCGGCATTGATATACGGTCAGGATTTAAAAATCTTTCGAAAATTAAATCAAATTCAATTGGATCTAAATCGGTTATATCAAGACTGTAAGCTACTAATGATCCTGCTCCGGAGCCTCTACCTGGACCTACAGGGATTGAGTTTTTTTTAGCCCATCTAATATAATCAGAAACTATTAAAAAATAACTAGGATAATTCATAGAATTAATAATATTAATTTCATGGTATAATCTATCGTTATATAATCTTCTAAGTTTTTCAGGGTTTTTATCATTATTTTTTAATAAAATAAAATTTTTAAATCTGTTATCTAAACCTAATTGAGCTTGTGCTAATAGCTCTTCTTCAGCTGTTTTGTTTTTTTCTAAAGTAAGACTGGGTAAAATTGGTTTTGTATTTTTAGGTTTAAAACTAAATTTTTTTGGAAAATTATAATTATTTTCTAAAGCTTCTGGAATATCTTTAAATAAATCTTTTAGGTCATTTAAATTTTTCAAATAATGGTTATTTTTAAATTTTTTTCTATTTTTGTCATCGACAAAAGTTTTTTCTCCAACACAAATTAGGGCGTCATGAGCCTCTGCCATTTCTTCTTTAATGTAAAATACCTCTCGTGAAGAGATTAAAGGGGTGCCCAGTTCAGAAGATATAGAAATAAGAAAATCTTCAAAATTCTTTTCGTCGTTTTCTAAATGCCTTTGAATTTCAATAAAAAAATTATTATCAAAAGTTTTATTTAGTTTAATAATTAAATTTTTAATAACATTTATTTTATTTAATTTAAATAACTTCCCTATTAGATCGTATATTGTTCCTGAAAGAACAACTAATCCTTTTGAGTTATTTAATAAATTATCTAATTTACAATATGGTTCTGAGGTTGCCTCACTCTCTAAATAGCTAATAGAGGATAGTTTAGTTAAATTTTTATAACCTTCTTTAGTTTTTGCAAAAATCGGTATTTTTCCTACGATATCTTCGACTTTAAAGTTTATCTGAGATCCTATAATTGGCTGAGTACCTACTTTACTGATTTTTTCTGAGAACTCCAATGCTCCACATAAATTTAAACTATCACATAAACCTATAGCTTTTACCTTATTGTTTTTGCAATATTGTACTAGCTCATCAACTTTAACAGCACCTTCACAAATTGAATATTGAGAATGTATTTTAAAATTTGTAAATTGAAGATCATTTTTTTCCATTAAATCTTTTTATATTACCATTAAAAATACTCAACTTATAATCAGCTTTGTTAGCAAGTTCTCTATTATGGGTTGCAAATAAAATTGTTTTTTTCATTTTTTTTAATTTCAAAAAATAGTTAAATATTTCCCCAGAGGTTTTAAAATCTAAATTTCCAGTAGGTTCATCAGCTAAGATTAAGTCTGTTTCTGCTATTAAAGATCTAGCGATTGCAACTCTTTGTTGTTCACCTCCAGATAAATCTCTTGGAAAAAAATCCCATCTGTCGGAAAGATTCACTAAAGAAAGAATTTTTTTTGATTTTTCATGACATTTTTGTCGATTTTCATTTCTAATTAAAAGTGGGAGCATTACATTTTCAATAACATTTAAATCAGAAATCAGGTTATTATTTTGAAATATTATAGAAATATTATGTTTTCTAACTTTATTTATTTCTTTTTTACTAAAATTATTAATATTTTTTTCTAAAAAAAATATACTACCTGAAGACGGTTTATCCAAAAGGGCTATTAGATGTAACAATGTCGATTTTCCAGAACCTGATGGTCCTGTTAGAGCAATAAGATCTCCTTTTTTTATTGAAAAGTTTAAATTTTTAAGTACCGCTACCTTTTTATTTTGATGAATAAAATTTTTTTTTAAATTTTTTATATTTAATATAATTTTACTCATATTTAAGTGCTTCGGTTGTTTTCATCTTTGATATAGTTTTTGCAGGAAAATATGAAGCTATAGACGTAATTACTAAAGATAAAGCCAATATTACGACCACAGATACAGGATTAATTTCACTTGGCATTTTTTCTAAATAATAAACATCTGAAGGGAAAATATTTATTCCCAAAAACATTGATAATATATTTCTAATTTCATCAATATATATAGAGAATAAAACACCTAAAAATACTCCAGTGATAGTTGCTAAAAAACCAATTGTAAATCCAGTTAGGAAAAATGATTTTATGATTGAACTTTCTGAGAGTCCTAACGTTTTAATTATGGCAATTTCTTTTGTTTTATTTTTAATTAAGATTGTTAAGCCTGAAATGATATTAAATGCGGCCACAATTATAATTAAAGTAAGTATAATAAACATTACATTTCTCTCAACCTTTAAAGCATTAAAAAATGATTTATTTGTGTCTGACCAGGTAGTAACAAAAATATTTGGATTTAAAATTTCGATATTTTTTTTATATTTTTCTGCTAAAAAAGGATCTTTTAAGAATAATTCTAAATCTACGATACTGCCCTCTTTATCGAAAATAGACCTGCTATCATTCAATTCAATATAAATTAAATTTTGGTCAAATTCATAAAAACCACTGTTAAAAAAACCTGCGATTACAAAACTATCTTGTTTTGGGATGCTACCAAAAGGTGTATCTGTAAAAGAAGATGAGAGAATATTTATTTTATCACCTAATTCTAAATTTAAGTTATAAGCAAGTTCCCCTCCGATCATTACTTTGCCTGCAGAAAAATTATTTAAATTTCCTTTTGTAATTTCTTTATTCAAAAAGAATTGAAATTTTTCCTTCTCGTCTATTCCTTTGATAATAACACCTTTGGCCTTTTTATTAGAAAGTAAAATTCCTTCTCCAGTAATTGACCTTGTTACACTAATTTCTTTATATTTTTTTGATAACTGACTTTCTAACTTTTCAATATCATTTTCGTTATTAAACTGAAGAATTAAGTGTGGGTTTAAACCAATTATTTTATCTGTTAAATCGGTACGAAATCCATTCATAACTGACATTACTATTATTAAAATAGCAACACCTAACATTATTCCTAAAAAAGAAAATAGTGATATTATTTTTAAAAAACCTTGTTTCCTTTTAGGTCTCAAGTTTCTAGTTGCAATTAGTCTTTCAGTCTGAGTAAACAATTTACTTTGTCAGTTTAGATTTAATATCTTTCAAATCAAGAAATGAACTTTCAGAATTTACCTCTTTAAATTCAAACTTATTTTCTGTTGATTTTGATCCAACAATAATTTGATACGGTATACCAATTAAATCATGTTTTTTAAATTTTTGTGACATATTCTCATCAACATCGTCTAACAATACGTCAACATTTTGTTTTTTTAAATCATCATATATTTTTATTGATTTTGAGAGGTTTTCTTTATTGTTTTTACTAAAACTTGGAATTATTACTACGTCATATGGTGAAACAGATTTTGGCCACTTCATTATTTCTTTGTTATACTTTGCTTCAATTATAGCTCCGACTAATCTTGAAACTCCTATTCCGTAGGAACCCATTTTTACAGCATTTTTTTTACCATCTTGACTATCGACATAACAATTTAATGGTTTTGAATATTTATCACCAAAATAAAAAATATGTCCGACTTCTATACCTTTTGTAATCAGTTGATTTTGTTTTTTTACCTTTTTATCGAATTCGGTTTTTTTAAATTTTTCATCAGTAACTGCGTATACTGACGAATAGTCTTTCACCATTTTTTCTAATGTTGAATTATTAAAACTATAGTTATTTAAGTCTATTTCGAAAATACTTTTGTCAGTATAAATTTTACTTTCTCCTGTTTCAGCTAAAATAATAAATTCATGTGAGAGATCACCTCCAATTGGTCCGGTATCAGCAGCCATAGGTATAGCTTCAAGACCTAATCTTTTAAAAGTTTTTAAATATGAAAAAAACATTTTATTGTAAGAAATTTTGGCACTAGCATCATCTAGGTCAAAAGAATAAGCATCTTTCATAAAAAATTCTCTGCATCTCATTACTCCAAACCTCGGTCTTATTTCATCTCTAAATTTCCATTGTATGTGATACAGCATTTGCGGTAAGGATTTGTAAGACTTAATGGATGATCTAAATATCTCAGTAACTAACTCTTCATTAGTTGGTCCATACAACATTTCTCTTCCTTGCCTGTCTTTTATTCTAAGCATTTCTTCTCCATAATCATTATATCTTCCACTTTCTTTCCATATCTCAGCTGATTGAATTGTGGGCATAAGTAATTCTTGAGCGCCAATTTTATTTTGTTCCTCTCTGACTATTTGTTCAATTTTTTTCATAACTTTAAGGCCCAGAGGTAACCAAGAATAAATTCCAGCTGATGATTGCTTAATCATGCCTGCTCTCAGCATTAATTGATGTGACTTAATTTTAGCATCAGATGGAAGATTTTTTGTAATAGGTAAAAATAATTTTGTTAAAAACATTATTTAATAAATTCTCTTAAATTAAAATGACCATTTTCAACAATATAATATATTCCTGCAAAAACTACTGAAGTAATTAGGGTTGTGTATAAAAATTTTTTAAAGATATTTGGGTTTTTAGGGGCCCCTGGATCGATACCTTCTAAATTATTATTAAATGGCTTATCATTATGTTTAATGCCTACAGGTAAAGCTGAAAAAAAAACTATCCACCAAATAATTACATACATTACAATTGAACCAGTAATACTCATTAAATTCTAGCTATATTTACGTTTGTGAAAGGTTTTTTGCCAGTTTTTTCTCTTACTATTTTTCTACAGTTTTGCTTAATAGCATCAATTAAATTTTTTTCTTGTCTGAAGTTGTTTAAAGCAAAACTTTTACATGTTTTTGTAATCTCGTCCTCTAAATCAAATTTAAAAGTCTCGTTTACTTCATCTTCAGGAATACCACGAAAAGAAACAATTGATTTTTTAACTTTTCCATTATTTGAAATTATTAATGTAATCTCTAAAAATCCATTAAGTGATATATTCTTTCTTTCTTTTATGGATGCTGAGTCAAGGCTAACAGCTATATTTCCGTCTAAATAAATTTTTCCTGTTGGTGCTTGATCAATAATTTCTGGTTTTTTATCTTTTGAAATTTTTATAATATTTCCATTTTCAACTTTTAAATTGAATGGAATTTGCATCTCTTGTGCAAAACTAATATGTTCTTTCATATGTCTGTGTTCACCATGAACTGGTATTACACATTTAGGTTTTACCCATTGATACATATCTTTTAAATCCTCTCTGTTGGCGTGACCTGAAACATGTACAAAAGCATTTTCCTCTGTAATGACCTCTATGTCTCTTTTTACAATTAAATTTTGTAATGCATAAAGTTTTTTCTCATTACCTGGAATTATTTTTGAAGAAAAAATTACTGTATCTCCACTTTCAATATTCACATCCGGATGAATATCGTGAGCTATTCTGTTAAGAGCACCCATAGGTTCGCCTTGACTTCCAGTGCACAAGAATATTATTCGCTCTTTAGATATTTTATTTGCATCCCTGGGGTCTACTGGGTTAACCACATCTTTCAAATAACCACATTGCTTTGCTGCTTTATAAATTCTGTTCATTGATCTTCCAACTAGAGATATGTTTCTTTTAGTTTGTTTTGCGATATAAAAAATGCTTTCCATTCTAGCTACATTTGAAGCGAAGGATGTAACTAAAACTCTTTTTTTTTGGGTTGATATAATTTTAAGTAAACTTTCTCGTACGTCTTTTTCTGAACCAGCTCTACCAGGACTAAATACATTTGTTGAATCACATATCATGGCTATTACACCTTTTTTACCGATTGACCTAAGTTTAGTTTCATCAACTTTATTTCCAATAAGAGGATTTGGATCAACTTTCCAATCACCGGTGTGTAAAATGACTCCTTCAGGGGTTGTGATACTTAATCCGTTAGGTTCTAAAATTGAGTGAGTTAATGTTACAAAATCTATTTCAAAAGGCCCTAACTTTATTTGGCTATTTAGCTCTACTATTTTTAAATAATTTGTAATATCAATTTTTTTTTCTTTAAATTTTTCTTGTATTAAAACAGCAGTAAAGGGTGTTGCGTATATTTTACACTTTAGTTTTGGCCAAATGTGTGAGATTGATCCTATGTGATCTTCATGGGCGTGTGTTAACACTATTCCAAGGAGTTCGTCTTTTTTTTCTATGATAAAACCTGCGTCAGGAAATATGAGATCAACTCCAGGCACCGAGTCATCTGCAAAGGTTACGCCCATATCAACAATTATCCATTTTTGATTTTCTTCTGTACCATATGCATAAAGATTCATGTTCATGCCAATTTCACCTGAACCCCCTAGAGGACAAAATAATAAGTTTTCTCTCATATAGATTTAACTAATCTTAATAATCCTTTAATTGTCAGATCTTTGTCAACTTTAATTTTTTTTTTTATTGATTTTTTATACAAGTGCGAAAGTCCCCCTGTAAATATAATTTTAAATTTCTTTTTGTTATTTTTTTCTATTAAATTTATAATATTTTCTATAAGTCCTTGATAACCCCAATAAAATCCTGACTTAACTGCATTTTGTGTGTTTTTACCAATAAGATTTTTTATTTTTGTTAGTTTGGTATTTGGAATTAATCTTGCTTTCTCTACGAGAGTTTTTAAAGAAAGATTTACACCTGGCGCTATAATTCCACCTTTATATCTATTTTTAAGTACTACATCAAAAGTCGTGGCTGTTCCAAAATCTAAAATAATAAAATTATCTTTGTTATTAATTACACTTATAGCATTAGCTAATCTATCGGACCCTACCTGTTTTTTGTTAACATCAATTTTTAATATCTTATTTAAATCATGTTGCTTTAACTCCTTTACTTCCAAACCAAAATTTCTTTTTATTGATCTCTTTATGTTTGTAAACACTTCTGGTACCACGCTACTGAAAATCAATTTTTCAATTTTTTTACTATAAGAATTCATAAATTTTAATTTACTATTCAAGTAATTTTTTTTTATATAAGCTGTGTTTAGTACCTTTTTTTTCAAAAGTTTTTTTTTATTATTAAATAAACAAATTTTAGTTTCTGTGTTACCAATGTCACCAATTAAATACATATTTTACTTAAATTAATTTTTCAAAGTTATTTTTTATCTTTTTATAAATTTTACCTTTATTAATTTTATTGTTATTATATTTTTGTAAAAAAGAAACCTGTTTATTTTCTATTTTTGGGCTTTTAACAAGATTTATACCGATCCCAACTATAAAATATTTATCTTTATTGTACGTAATAGTTTCTTGTAATATACCACATACTTTTGAGCCATTAATAAGCAGGTCATTAGGCAACTTAATTGAAATCTTTTCATTAACAAACTTTTCAAGGCTTTTTTTAATTATAATGTAGATCTTTTTTGATAAAACTTTAATGGTAATATTTTTTCTTAAATGAAAATAAAAAGACATAAATATATTACCCTTATACGAAACCCATTTTCTTCCATATTGCCCTCTTCCCCTCTTTTGAGAGTTAGCAATGATTAAAGTTGGTTTAATTTTTCCATTTTTAATCCTTCTTATTGCTACATTGTTAGTGCTATCAACATTATCGTATTTAATTATTTGTATTTTCATTAAATAAATAATCCATCTAATAAAGAATTTATAATCGATGGTGATATAAAAAATAAACTTAGGATAAGACAGCTTATCAAAATTGTAGCTTTTACACGTACGTTTCTTACATCATCAAATTTAATTTTGTTATCATCAAAATAAATAATTTTTATAACTTTTAAATAATAAAATGCTGAAATAACAGTGGTTAACAAACCAATTATTGCAAGAGCATACAATTCGCTCTCTATAACTGACATAAAAACAAAAAATTTAGCAAAAAAACCACCTAATGGAGGAATACCAGCTAATGAGAAAAATAATATTAAAAAAGATAGAGCTAATATCGGTTTCTCTTTAGAAAGTCCTGATAGATCTGCAATTTCCTCTGTATACCTTTCTTCTACTTTCATTAAATATAAACAAGCAAAAGCACCCATATTCATAATTATATATATTGTTATATAAACAATTGTTGATGAGTATCCCGATGCTGTTCCAGTTGCCACCCCGGCTAAAGCGTAGCCCATGTGGCTTATAGAGCTGTAAGCTAAAAGTCGTTTAATATTTTTTTGTCCAATAGCAGCAACACTACCCAATATCATTGAAGCAATAGAAATAAAAATTATGATAGTTTGCCATTCTTCTAAAATATTTTTAAAAGGAAGATCCATAAATCTTATAATAACCCCTAAACCTACTGCTTTTGGGACTATTGCAAAAAAATTTGTTATAGATGTTGGTGCTCCTTCATAGACATCTGGCGTCCACATATGAAATGGAACCGCTGAAACCTTAAAAGCAAGGCCTACTAATATAAAAACCATCGCGAAAATGGCTCCTGTATTTTGGGCGACTAAACTTATACTTATTTCATCAAAATTAGTTGATCCTGTAAATCCATACAACAATGAGCATCCATACAAAAGAAGGCCTGAAGATAAAGCGCTCAAAACAAAATATTTTATTCCTGCTTCAGACGAAATAACATTGTCTCTATCGAAGGCTGCCAGAACATATAGGGCAAGTGACTGAAGTTCTAAACCAAGGTAAAATAAAATCAAGTCATTGGCGCTTAACATAAAAAACATTCCTAAAATTGAGAACATTATTATTATTGGATATTCAAATTTACTTAATTTTTTATCTTTTATAAATTGATCTGATGAAAAAAAGATGAATATACTTGATATCAAAATTAAAACTTTAAAATAATCTGAAAATTTATCATTTTTAAAAGATTCTAAAAATAATTTTTCTTGCCCTCCCCAATCTGTTAAAATTAAATAAATTACGCCTAATAATATTATAATTGATAATTTCATAACAATAGAAAAACTATTTTTAAAAAAAACTCCAACCATAAGAGCTAGACAAATTCCAAGAAAAAGTGAAATTTCAGGCAATATTAAATTTAGATTTTCCATTAATTTTTATATATTAAATTTACAACTGATTCATTTTGATGATTTTCTATTATCCCGTTTACAGAAACATCCATTGTATTAAGCAATGGCTCAGGATAAAAACCAAAAACCAAACTTACTAAACATAGTAAGATTAAAACTGACCCTTCTAAATAATTTATGTCTTTTAATTTTGAAATTATAGAATTATTTGTTTTTCCGAAAACAACTCTTTTGGCCATCCAAAGCATATATGCCGCACAAAGAACAACACCAGTGCTAGCCAAAATTGCAACCAAGTAATTTATTTTAAAAGCACCTAACAAAACTAGAAACTCACCTATAAATCCTGTTGTTCCAGGTAAACCCAATGCGCCAAGCACAAATATAATAAATATTAATGAAAAATTTGGTAAGTAATTAACTATTCCACCAAATGTTTTGATCATTCTTGAGCTCGTTCTGTCATATAACACACCTACACACAAAAATAAGGCAGCAGAAATTATTCCATGACTAATCATTTGAAAAATACTACCCTCTATACCTTGTTTGTTGAAAGTAAATATACCAAGTGTAACAAATCCCATGTGTGCTACTGAGGAATATGCTATTAACTTTTTCATATCTTCTTGCATTAAAGCTACCAATGAAGTGTATATAATCGCGATAATACTTAGCGTAAAAATTAATGGAGTAAAGTATTCTGAAGCGATAGGAAACATTCCTAGAGAAAATCTCAAAAAACCATATCCTGCCATCTTTAAAAGAATGGCCGCAAGTATTACAGAGCCTGCAGTTGGTGCCTCGACATGAGCATCAGGTAACCAGGTGTGTACAGGCCACATAGGAGTTTTGACCGCAAAAGAGCTGAAAAATGCAAGCCATAAAAGGTATTGGTAGTTTTGTGGTATTTTCAATTTATAAATTTCTGTATAATCTGTAGTTCCCATTGACCAGTAAATAAAAATTATTGCTGCAAGCATTAACACTGACCCCAAAAGAGTAAATAAGAAAAATTTGTATGCCGAATAAATCTTTCTAGGGCCTCCCCAAATGCCGATAATCAAAAACATAGGTATCAACCCGGCTTCAAAAAAAAGATAAAAAATTATTAAATCTAATGAACAGAAGACACCTAAAATAAATGTCTCCAAAATAAGGATAGCAATTAAAAATTCATCGAGTCTTTTTTTTACACTATTAATGCAAGAAATTATACAGATTGGAGTTATAAACGCTGTCAAAATTATAAATAATATTGAAATTCCATCAATACCAAGTTTAAATTTTATTAGTCCACTGATCCAATTTTTTTCCTCTATAAACTGAAAGCCGGTCAAACTTTTATCAAATGAATACCATAAGAAAAAAGTTAAAAATAAATTTGCAAAAGACGTAAATAATGAAATATAAATTGCACTTTTATTTTCATTTTTTTGATTTGATAAAAATATAAAAGCGGCTCCAAGAAATGGGAGAAAAATTATCGTAGATAAAATAGGAAAGTTCATTTAGTTCAAAATTAAAAAGGTTATTAACGCAGAAAGACCAATTAACATTACAAAGGCATAATCATAAATATAGCCACTCTGAAACTTAATAGCTTTGTTAGACACATATTTTATTACTTTAGATATTCCATCGGGACCAAACCTGTCTATCGTGTCTTGATCTCCCTTTTTCCAAAAAAATATTCCAATTCTTTTAAGGGGATTTATAAAAATAAAGTCATAAATTTCATCTATGTACCACTTATTTACTAAAAAGTTATATAATGGAATATTTGAATTTTTAACTCCATTTAAAATTGTTTTGTCTTTAATAAATAAATAGTAAGAAATTGGGATAGCTATTGTTATAATTATCGGAGTTATTAAAATTAACCAAAGCGGGATATTTTCTAATTTAATATAATTCAAAAATAATATGGAGTCCCCCCAATAAGTTGTGTCATTTCCTAAAAATAAATCCTTAAAAAAGTACCCTGCAAAAATAGCTCCGATAGCTAAAACAATTAATGGAGCAATCATCACTAAAGGAGACTCATGAGTTTTTTCTATTGAGATAGATTTGTTGTTATATGATCCGAAGAATGTTTTAAAAAACAATCTCCAAGAATAAATGGCTGTTAAGAATGCTGTAAAGATACCTAAAGCACTCGCGTAATAACCAACTGATGTGCCTTTCAAATAAGCAAATTCGATTATAGCATCTTTCGAATAAAAGCCAGATAAAAAAGGAAATCCGGTAAGAGCCAATGTACCAATAAGCATAAGCACCATCGTATATGGAATTTTTTTCCAAACCCCTCCCATTTTCGTTATATCTTGTTCTTCTTTAAACGAGTGAATAACAGATCCAGCACCCAAAAATAATAGTGCTTTAAAAAACGCATGAGTGAATAAATGAAACATTGCTATATGATATGCACCAACACCAGCAGCAAAAAACATGTAACCAAGCTGACTACAAGTTGAATATGCAATAATTTTTTTAATATCATTTTGCACTAAAGCTACTGAAGCTGCAAATAAAGCAGTAATCATACCTATTATAGCAACAAGATTCATCGCAACTTGTGAATACTCAAAAATTGGTGAACATCTAACTACTAAAAATACTCCAGCTGTAACCATTGTTGCAGCATGTATTAAAGCAGAGACAGGGGTAGGGCCTTCCATAGCGTCTGGTAACCAGGTATGCAAAAAAAATTGTGCAGATTTTCCCATAGCTCCTATAAACAAAAAGACACAAATTAATGTAATAGCGTTGTATTCCCCTCCGAAAAAACTTAGATTTGTTTTTGTAAAATTTGAAACTTCTGCGAAAATTTCTTCAAAATTTAATGTCCCAAAAATTAAAAAAATTATAAATATACCTATAGCTAGACCAAAATCACCTACTCTATTAACTATAAAGGCTTTAATTGCTGCATTATTAGCTGTTTCTCGTTTAAACCAAAAACCAATTAAAAGATAAGAACATAATCCAACTCCCTCCCAACCAAAAAATAATTGTAAAAAATTATCCGAGACCACTAAACACAGCATTGAAAATGTAAATAATGATAAGTACGACATGAACCTAGGTTTGTGAGGATCGTGACTCATATATCCAATTGAATATATGTGAACTAATGCAGACACAGAGGTAACTACCATTATCATAATTGAACTTAAAGGATCAATTTTAATTGACCAATTAACTTTTAGATTTCCAGATTGTATCCATTCAAAAATTAAATAATTTCCATAATTGTCATAGATAAGGCCATTATAAAAAATAATAAAAGACATTATTGCAGCTATAGAAACCATTAAACATGAAAAAATTTGAGAAAACAAAGTACCTAATTTTTTTCCAAAATAGGTAACTACTGACCCTAATAAGGGTAGAAATATTACTGCGTATTCCATTTAACCTTTCATCTCGTGAATATCTTCAACTCTAATTGATCCTTTATTTCTATAAAAAATTACAATAATTGCTAAACCGATTGCTGCTTCAGCCGCAGCTACTGTTAATATTAACATTGTAAAAATTTGCCCAAGTAAATCACCAGAAAAAATTGAAAAAGAAATTAAATTAATGTTTACAGATAATAATATTAATTCAACTGACATTAATATAACTATAACATTTTTTCTATTTAAAAAAATTCCAATTACTCCAAGAAAAAATATGATAGCTCCTAAAGTTAAATAATGACCTAAGCCTATTTCAATCATCTATATTTACTCCTTTGTTGAAATCAACATCTTTCAACATAACAGCTGAAGACTTTTCCCTAGAAATTTGTTTTAAATAACTTTGAGTTTTTACATTTTCTCTTTTTCTATAGGTTAATATTATTGCACCCACCATTGAAAGAAGAAGAATTATTCCTGATAACTGAAAATACAAAATATAATCTGTATACATTACACTACCAATAGAGTGAGTATTAGATATAGTTGTATCGATAACTAAATTAGAACTAGACATAATATTTTCTTTATATTTCCAACCACCTACTACGACTAAAAGCTCAAGAAGAATTAATACAGAAACTATTAACCCAGATGGTATATGATTAGATTTTTGACCTATAAACCAGGATTGTTTTTGTTGCGCTACGTTCAACATCATTACTACAAATAAAAATAAAACAGCTACTGCTCCAACATATACTATTAGAAGTATCATTCCTAAAAACTCTGCTCCAACCATTATAAAAAGACATCCAACAGATATGAAATCTAAAATTAAAAAGAAAACTGAATTAACTGTGCTTCTTGATGTAATTACCATTAAAGCTGAAAAAATAGCTAAAATAGAAAAAAAATAAAAAAAAATTGCGTGAGCTAACATTTATTTATAAATTTTGTCTGTCTTTAAATTTTTTGCTATCACAGACTCCCATCTATCTCCATTATCCAATAATTTTTCTTTGTTGTAATAAAGCTCCTCTCTTGTCTCGGTAGCAAATTCAAAATTTGGGCCCTGAACTATTGCATCTACCGGGCATGACTCTTGACAAAGTCCGCAATAAATACACTTAAGCATGTCGATGTCATACCTTGTTGTTTTTCTACTTCCATCTTTTCTTTCCTCTGACTCAATAGTAATCGCTTGAGCAGGACAAACAGCTTCACAAAGCTTACAGGCTATGCATCTCTCTTCTCCATTTGGATATCTTCGTAAAGCATGCTCTCCCCTGTATCTTGGGCTGATTTGACCTTTTTCAAATGGATAATTAATTGTTTTTTTTGGCCTAAAAATTTCTCTTATTGCTTTAATTATTGCTAAAAAAAACTCAGTTAAAAATATAGTTTTTAAAAATCTATTAAAATTCATTAAAAGGAACCTTTCGGTAATTTATCAAAATAAAGTAAAAAACTGGCTGTTAAAATTACATAGATTAGTGAAAAAGGTAAGAAAACTTTCCATCCTAATCTCATTAATTGGTCGTAACGATATCTTGGAACAATTGCTTTAATTATTGCAAATAAAAAAAATAAAAACAAAATTTTTAAAATCATCCATACCGGGGCTGGGATTGTATTTAATGGATAAATATCTAGTGGGGGCAACCATCCTCCTAAAAATAGAATAGATCCCATCGCACACATCAAAAGAATATTTGCATATTCTCCTAACCAAAACATTGCATACATCATTCCTGAATACTCAGTTTGATATCCTGCAACTAATTCTGCTTCAGCTTCAGGCAAATCAAAAGGCGGTCTATTAGTTTCCGCCAAGGCAGATATAAAAAATATTACAAACATTGGAAAAAGCGGGACTACATACCAAAGATTTTTTTGAGCTAGTACTATGTCATTTAAATTTAGAGAGCCGACGCATAAAAGTACATTTATAATAATTATTCCAATAGAAACTTCGTATGAAACCATTTGTGCTGCAGATCTGATTGCTCCAAGAAATGGATATTTTGAATTAGAAGCCCAGCCTCCCATTATAATCCCGTAAACACCTAAAGAAGAAACTGCAAACAAATAAAGTATTCCTACGTTAATATTTGAAAGTACAAGTGATTCACTTAAGGGTATGACTGCCCAAGCAACTAAAGCTAAAGTCATTGTAATTATAGGAGCAAGAATAAAAATAGTTTTATTTGCACTTGCAGGAATAATTATCTCTTTAAAAATATATTTAAGAGCATCGGCTAAAGTCTGAAATAAACCAAATGGACCAACAACGTTTGGTCCTCGTCTTTTTTGCACTAAACCCCAAACTCTTCGATCTAACCAAACAATCATAGCAACAGAAACCAATATTGGAATGATCAAAAACAAAACTTTATAAACTTCATTTATTAATGTTGTTAAATAGTCCATTTTAATTATCTGTTCCTGATTTAAGTATTTTTAATTTGATATCTCGACAATCGCTCATAACTTTAGAAGATCTAGATATACTATTTGAAAAATAATAATCAATTGGGTTAATAAAAATTTTCTCATGCTTGAAGTTACAATTAATTTTTTTTGAAGGCTCTTTAAAATTAGGTAACTGATTGATATCTTTAAAATTTATTATTTTTTTGAATAACTCATCCCTTAATGTATTAAAACTATCAAATAAATTTTTATTTTTATAAGCATAAGTTATTTTATTAAACACTTTCCAACTTTCTATGGCTTCGCCTGCTGGGTATGAGGCTTTTCTACATTCTTGAACTCGTCCCTCTAAATTTTGATATAATCCATTTTCTTCAGTATAAGCAGCACTTGGCAAAATAACGTCAGCAATTTCAGCTCCCCGATCACCATGACTACCTTGATAAATAATAAACTCATCATTCTTTTCAAATTTAAAATTGTCAGAATTTAACAAGTATAAGATTTTAAATTTCTTACTTTTGATATTATCAAAAAATTCAAAGCTATTTTGTTTGTTATTTAATATATTTAAATCTAAAGCTCCGACAGTTGAGGCGTTCTGAATTAAAATATTTAGTGCATTCCATTTATCAGTAATTAATTTTTTTTTTAATAAAAAGTTTTTTAATTCCTCAAATATATATCCACCGGTATCTAATTCTAGAGCTGACTCTCCTATAATTATTAAAGGTCTTTTCGATTTATCTAAAATACTATTAAATTCATGTTTTTCTTCAATAATATCTTTAATAGTTTGAGTATTATCGCCAATAATTTTGTACTCATAAGTTTGATCACCAGGATCTCCTACTGAAAAAATTTGGGTTTTATTTTGCCTGTAGGTTTTTCTAATTCTAGCGTTTAAAATTGTGGCCTCGTGCCTTGGATTACACCCTACTAAAAGTATCAAATCTGACTTTTCAATTCCATTAATCGATGAATTGAATAAGTAATTCATTTTGTTTTCTGGATTAATATAAAATTTTTTTTCTCTAAATTCTAAATTTTTACTCCCTAATAGCTCAAAAAATTTTATAAATGCTAACGTTCCCTCTAAACTTACAAGGTCTCCTAAATGACCTGCTATTTGAGAGCTCTCGGTCTCTTTAATCTTTTTAATAATTACATCTATAGCTTCGTCCCAGCTAGATTTTACCAATTTATTATCTTTTTTAATATATGGAGTGTCTAATCGTTGCTTTAATAAACCGTCACAAGAATATCTTGTCTTATCTGATATCCACTCTTCATTGATATTCTCATTTAACCTGGGAAGGATTCTTTTTACTTCCCATCCATAAGTATCCACTCTTATGTTAGAACCAACCGCATCTAATACGTCAATACTTTCTGTTTTTTTTAGTTCCCAAGGTCTAGCAGAAAATGCGTATGGTTTTGAGGTTAACGCACCCACTGGACAAAGGTCGATAACATTACCAGATAACTCTGACTCCATTGATTTTTCTAAGTAAGTTGTTATTTCCATATCCTCACCTCTACCTATAGCTCCAATTTCAGGCACACCTGCTACCTCAGTTGCAAATCTTACACATCTTGTACAATGTATACATCTAGTCATTTGTGTTTTGATTAATGGCCCCATATATTTTTCACTCACAAATCTTTTATTTTCTGAAAATCTAGATTTATCTACACCATAATAGAGTGATTGATCTTGAAGATCGCATTCACCCCCTTGATCACACACTGGGCAATCTAATGGATGATTTGCTAAAAGAAATTCCATAACGCCTTTTCTTGCTTTTTCAACCATTTCGGTGTTAGTTTTGATATTCATCCCTTCCGTTGCTGGCATAGCACATGAGGCAATGGGTTTGCGAGATTTATCCATTTCTACCAAACACATTCTGCAGTTACCAGCAATCGATAATCTTTCATGATAACAAAACCTGGGTATCTCTACACCTGCTAACTCACACGCCTGAAGAATGGTCATGCCCGGCTCAAATTCTATTTCTTTTCCATTTATTAAAATTTTAGGCATTCTTTTTTTCTAATAAGTGTTGATCAACTAAATAAGGAACATCTTTTTTCTTTTTAATTAGAGGGTCGTTGCTGCATTTTTTGTCAATTTCTTTTCTAAAATGCCTTAACAAGCCTTGCACAGGCCAAGCTGAACCTTCGCCAAACGCACAAATAGTGTGACCTTCGATTTGTTTTGTTACATCTTCTAGTAGATCAATATCACTTAATGTAGTTTCTCCTTTGGTTGCTCTATTTAATATTCTCCACATCCAACCTGAGCCTTCTCTGCATGGGGTACATTGGCCGCAACTTTCATGTTTATAAAACCTTGCAATTCTCGCCATACAAGAAACAATATCTTGATCTTTATTAATCACTATTATTCCAGCGGTTCCTAAACCACTTTGATTTTCAATTAATGAGTCAAAATCCATCTTAATAGTCTCACAGATTTTTTTAGGTAGCAAAGGCATAGAAGATCCTCCAGGTATAACTGCCTGTAAATTATCCCATCCTCCAATAACACCTCCAGCATAAGTATTAATTAATTCCTTTAGGGGAATACCCATTTCCTCTTCAACATTACAAGGTGAATTAACATTTCCAGAAATACAAAAAATTTTTGTACCAGTATTTTTTGGTCTACCTAAAGATGCAAACCATTTACCTCCGCGCCTTAAAATAGTTGGAACTACAGCTATTGTTTCCACATTATTAACTATTGTTGGACAACCGTATAAGCCGACAAGTGCTGGGAATGGTGGTTTAAGTCTAGGTTGGCCTTTATTTCCCTCAATACTTTCTAACAGTGCGGTTTCCTCACCGCAGATATAAGCTCCTGCACCGTAATGAATATGAATATCAAAATCCCATCCAGAACCACAAGCATTTTTCCCTATGAAGTTTTTTTTGTAAGCCTGATCTATAGCTTTTTGAAGTCTTTGACCCTCAAATAAATACTCACCTCTTATATAGATATAACAAATATGCGCTCCAGTAGCATATGCCGCTAATAAACATCCTTCGATTAACTTTTGAGGTTCAAACCTTAAAATATCACGATCTTTGCAAGTGCCTGGTTCGGACTCATCAGCGTTTATAACTAAATAATGTGGTCTAGAACCAATTTTTTTTGGTGCAAATGACCATTTCATCCCCGTTGAGAAACCAGCGCCGCCTCTTCCTCTTAACTCAGAGGTTTTGATTTCGTTGATAATCCAATCTTTTCCTTTTGAAATAATTTCTTTTGTGTCTTTCCAATCATCGCGTTTAATCGCCTTTTCAATTTCCCATCCAAGATTATTATATAAATTTTTAAATACCTTATTTTCTTCTTTAAGCATGATCTGTTCCATTGATTGTTTTTATATTTTCGGGAGAGGTATTTTTTCTACCCCTATATGAACCTGGTTCCAGTATTTTATTTTTAAAAATGGAATCTATTATCTTAGCGGTGCTTTTCTCATCTAAATCTTCGTAATAATCATTATTAATTTGCATCATAGGGGCGTTAACACAAGCTCCTAAACACTCTACCTCAGTCCAAGAACACTCCCCTTTTTTAGAAACTTGATTTTCTTTTTCAGAAATTTTTTGTTTACATACTTTTATAATCTTATCAGCGCCTCTTATCAGGCATGGAGTAGTTGTACAAACTTGAACGAAATACTTTCCTACGGGAGATAAATTAAACATACTATAAAAAGTTGCAATTTCGTATACGCTTATATATGGCATTGTTAAATATTTTGAAATATACTTTATAGCTGCTAAAGGTATCCAATTATTATTTTGTTTTTGAGCTAAATATAAAAAAGGCATTACAGCGCTTTTTTTATTTTTTTTTGGATATTTCTTTAATATTTCTTCAGCAATATTCTTAAACTTTTCAGAAAATTCAAACGTTTTGGGTTGCTCTGGATTTACTCTTTTTAAACTCATCTATCTACCTCCCCAAATACAATATCTAAGGAACCTAGAACAGCCGGGACGTCTGCTAACATATGCCCTTTAATTAAGAAGTCCATTGCCTGAAGATGTGAAAAACCTGGGGCTCTTATTTTACATCTGTAAGGCCTATTACTTCCATCAGATATTAAGTACACTCCAAATTCTCCTTTAGGAGCTTCGACAGCAGAATAAACATTACCCGCCGGCACTCTAAAGCCTTCAGTAAATAATTTAAAATGATGTATCAATGCCTCCATAGATTGTTTTAAGTCGTCTCTATTTGGAGGTGATATTTTTCCATCAACAGTTTTTACAGGGCCTTTTGGTAAATTTTTAATACATTGTTTAATTATTTTTATACTTTCTCTCATTTCCTCAATTCTGCAAAGATATCTATCGTAACAATCTCCATTCTTTCCAACGGGAATTTTAAAGCTTAAATCTTGGTAACATTCATATGGTTGAGATTTTCTTAAATCCCACGGAATGCCAGAACCTCTAAGCATTACCCCAGTGAAGCTATGATCTAGTGCATCTTTTTTTGATACTAAACCGATATCTACGTTCCTCTGTTTAAATATTCTATTTTCAGTTAATAAATCTTCTAAGTCATCTATAATTTTTGGGAATGTTTCACAGAATTTCCCTACATCTTCTATAAGTTTAGTCGGTAAGTCTTTATGAACCCCTCCAGTTCTAAAGTAATTTGCATGGAGTCTAGAACCTGAAGCTCTTTCGTAAAAAGTCATTAGCGTTTCTCTTTCCTCAAAACCCCACAAAGAGGGTGTTAAAGCCCCCACATCCAATGCTTGAGTGGTAACGTTTAAAATGTGACTTAGTATTCTCCCAATTTCACAAAAAATAACTCTTATATACTTAGCCCTGACTGGAACTTCTATTTTTAATAATTTTTCTGTTGCTAGTGCAAATGCATGCTCCTGGTTCATAGGAGCAACATAATCTAATCGGTCAAAGTACGGCAATGCTTGAGTGTAAGTTTTATTCTCTATTAGTTTTTCAGTCCCTCGATGGAGTAACCCTATATGTGGATCAGCTTTTTCAACAATTTCGCCTTCTAATTCCAATATAAGTCTTAAAACTCCGTGGGCAGCTGGATGTTGAGGACCAAAATTTAAGGTCATTGATTTAGTTTTTTTCATTTTTTTCACTTTCCTTAACTTCTTTTAAATAATTTGTTCCCTCCCAAGGACTGCTAAAATCAAAATTCCTGTAATTTTGCTCTAATTTAACAGGCTCATAAATTACTTTTTTTTCTTTTTCACTGTATCGAACTTCATTAAATCCAGTCAGTGGGAAATCTTTTCTAAGAGGATGACCTTTAAAATTATAATCAGTAAGTATTCTTCTTAGATCAGGGTGATTAATAAATTTGATACCATACATATCGAATATTTCTCTTTCCATCCAATTTGCTGATGGAAATATTTTTACAATTGATGGTATTTTTTCATTAGTTTCAAATTTTATAGATATTTTTACTCTAAGATTATTCTCTATTGAAAGCAGTAAATATACCAATTCAAATCTTTTTTCTTCATTTGGATAATCAATTGCAGCAATATCAATTAATTGTTTGAATTTAAATTTATCATCTAATTTTAAAAATTTTATAACGTCAATTATATTATTTACAGATGTTTGTAATAATAATTCTTCGAAACTTATTATTGAGTTAGATATTTTGCTAGAGAGCTCAGCATTAATTAATTTTTCCAATTTATTTAGTTTTTTTTCAATCATAAATTATCTCTGAAGGTCACCCTCTCTTCTTATCTTTTTTTGAAGTTGAAGAATTCCATATAATAGTGCCTCCGCTGATGGAGGGCATCCTGGAACATAAATATCAACAGGAACAATTTTATCACATCCTCTTACGACAGAATATGAATAGTGATAATAACCACCTCCATTAGCACAGCTTCCCATTGATATAACATATCTGGGTTCTGGCATTTGATCATAAACTTTTCTTAAGGCTGGTGCCATTTTATTAGTAAGTGTACCAGCTACTATCATTACGTCTGACTGTCTAGGTGATGCTCGAGGTGCTGCACCAAATCTTTCTAGATCATATCTAGGCATTGACGTATGCATCATTTCAACTGCACAACAAGCAAGACCAAAAGTCATCCAGTGTAAAGATCCTGTTCTAGCCCAGTTTATTAAATTATTTGTAGATGTAGTTATAAATCCCTTCTCGGCAAAATCTTTAGCTATTTGCTTAAATTCATCAGGTACTTTTTTCAATCTTTCATCGGAATTTAATATTTTCATTCCCATTCTAATGCTCCTTTTTTCCATTCATAAATAAAACCAATTGTTAAAACTGCTAAAAAAATCATCATCGACCAAAAACCAAATATTCCAATTTTTCCTAAAGTAATTGCCCAAGGAAATAGAAAGGCTATTTCTAAATCAAATATAAT
This sequence comes from uncultured Pelagibacteraceae bacterium, assembly GCA_902579605.1. Taxonomy (GTDB): domain Bacteria; phylum Pseudomonadota; class Alphaproteobacteria; order Pelagibacterales; family Pelagibacteraceae; genus Pelagilacustribacter. Next base: position 42,313 of record CACHHD010000004.1, on the reverse strand, counting down.
AAATAAGATTGCTACCAAATAAAAACGAACATCAAACTCCATCCTGGAGTCATCGAATGCATCAAATCCACATTCATAAGCTGAAAGTTTTTCTGGATCAGGATTGTTGGGAGAAGATATAAAATTAATTAATATAAACCCTGAACTTACTATAAGAGCTATAAATAAGAAAATTATTATTGATAAGTAATCTGTTAAAAAGTTATATATCATTTAATCAATATTTGCCTCAATACACATAGCTTGAGGATTATTATATTAATCTTAGTCTTGATTTATATTATATCTCTTAGTGAGTCTAGGACTGTAATGTAGCAATTTGTTGATAATGATTCTCAAATCACTTATTAAGTCTTTATAAAAACTATAAAAATTACAGTTTTTCTTGATCAATTTCTAACTTAAAAATAGGTATGTTTTTTTTAAAGGAATATAAAGCAAAGAAAATTAAAGCTCCTGATAATTTCGTAAATAGAGATAGAATCTTATCGAGTGAAAATAAAAATTTAATTTATCTTCTGAACAAGAGATTTTCATGGATGAAAAAATACATGAAAGGAAAAAAACTTATCATTGAATTAGGTTCTGGAAATGGATGCATAAAAAAAATAATAAATGATAAGAAAATAATCTTAACTGATATTATAAAATATCCATGGATTGATAAGAAAGTAGATATGTTAAAAGTGAACTTAGGAAAAAAATATCAAAAAAAAATTGATATATTTATTATTAATCATTCACTTCATCACTGCTCAAACCCTGGATTAACTCTAAAAAAAATGTCTATTTATTTAAAAAAAAATGGATATATATTAATTAATGAACCTGAAACGTCTTTTTTTTTAAAGCTAATACAAATATTATTAGATGATGAAAGTTGGTCTTTAAAGGCTAAAGTATTTAATAAAAAGAGTATTTTTAATCCTAAAAGTCCTTGGATTTCAAATACTGCCGTCGCACAACTGCTATTTAAAAATAAAGGTAAATTTCAAAAATATTTTCCCCAGTATAAAATAGTGGAAAACAGATTATCGGAATTTTTAATTTTTTTAAATTCAGGAGGAGTAAATTCCAGTTTTTTTCATGTAAAATGTAGTCCGTTTTTCCTCAAAATAATAAATATGGTTGATAAAATTTTGATCTTTTTTCTGCCAAGTATTTTTGCTTTAAATAGAACAGTTGTACTAAAAAAAATAAATGAAATTAAAAAGTAATAATTTTAAAAATCTATATTTAATAATTTCCTTAGTATTATTTTCTGTGTTATTTAATCAATACTATGGATACATAGGTATATTACCGATAGACAGTTTCTTAATATTTAACTCTGGTTATGATCTTATGAATGGAAATTATCCATTCAAAGATTATTGGACGATAAAAGAACCTTTTATCGACCTAATACAAGCAATCTTTTTCAAATTATTTGGTGTTTCTTGGTTCTCGTATGTTTTCCACGCATCAGTTTTTAATTGTCTTATTACTATTTTTACTTTTTTTATTTTAAAAAAATTTGAACTAAATAATAACCTAAGTTTTTTTTATTCTTTATGCGTAGCAATTTTGACTTACCCCACTGTTGGCACTCCTTTTAGTGATCACCACACTTTAATATTATGCGTAATATCTTTTTATTTTTTTGTTTTGGCTATAAAAGAAAAAAAAAATATTTATTGGTTTTCAATTCCTATTTTGTTGGGATTTTCTTTTATGTCTAAGCAGGCTCCGACTGCTTATGTTATTTTAATAATATCATTTATATCTCTTGCGTATTTTTTTAAGATTAAAAGTATATCTAATTTTTTTTCTGCTTTATCTGGGATTTTAGTTACTCTGATTATATTTTTTACTTTACTTTTTATGGCTGGTATTAATTTTGATGATTTTTTTACTCAATACTTCTTATATCCAAAAACATTAGGTAGTGGTAGATTAGATTGGCTATTTCCATTAGAGTTTAAAAGAGTAATTTGGCGTTTTAAACTACAGTATTTATCTATTGTAGTATTAGTTTATTTATCAATCAAATATAATTTATTAAAAAAAAACAATTTTTTTTTAGATAATCTTATAATTTTAGGATTAATTTTATTTTGTTTTGTATCAATAGTGCATCAATTAATGACTATTAACGCAATTTTTATTTATTGCTTAATTCCAGTATTTGCAGGTTTCTCAAATGTGTATGCAAAAAAATATTTAGAAAAACAAAGACTAATAAGTATTTTTTTAATTTCACTTACACTTTGTTCTACCGTCTATTATTACTTTACCTACATAAAAAATAGAACTTTTATGGATCTTAGAGGTGTAAATTTAGAAAATTCGATAGATGGTGGGTTGATACATCCTAAATTGTCAAAGATAAAATGGATAACTATGTTTTACCCAGAGAATCCACAAGAAGAAGTAACTAGCATTAAATTGGCATTAAAAATCTTGAGAGAAGACAAAGAAAAGAAAATGCTCATAACTGATTATCAATTTATTTCAGTTTTCCTAAATGAATACGACTATTCCCCTACAAGGTTTTGGTACGATTATCACGGTTATCCAAATGAAGAAAATGAGCTTTTTGATTATTGGAATGACTTCGTTTTAAAAAAAATTGATAAAAATAACATTAACAAAATTTATGTTTTAATGCCTTTACATGGTGAAACAAAACCCTTGGAAAATGTTTTAAAAGGTTGTTTTAAAAAAGAAAAATTTTCAGAAACTTTTTATAAACTAATTCTCAAAAATTGTTAAAAAACATGGCGGGAGTGACGGGACTCGAACCCGCGGCCTCCTGCGTGACAGGCAGGCGCTCTAACCAAACTGAGCTACACCCCCAAATGGTGGGTGGTAAAGGACTCGAACCTATGACCCTCTCGGTGTAAACGAGATGCTCTACCAACTGAGCTAACCACCCTTAAATTTGTTCGACATATACAATATAATTCCCGTAAAGTAAAAATGTATTTATAGAGCTATAAATAAGCTGTATTATTAATGTTATGATTCTTGATTGTCAATGTGGTGAAAAAAAATTTGTAGTTCCTGATAATGCTATACCAGCAGCTGGTCGATTAGTTCAGTGTAGCTTTTGTGGAAATAAATGGACACAATTTCCAATTACAAAAAAAGTAACGAAAGAGCCAATGAATTTCTCGGCTAAAAAAGAGGTAATAAAAAAACCTGCAAAAGTTTTACCTATAATACAAAAAGAAAGAAATTTTAGCACGCCAATAAAAAAAAAGAAAATAGTCAAAAAAAGATCTGGGCCTTCAATATATTCAAAAGAGTACCTAGAAAAAAAACATGGCATTAGTATTGACGAAAGCAAAAAGAATACATCAATAAATAAATCAAATAAAAAAGTACCCCAATCCTATTTTGGTTTTTACAGCTATTTAATTGTATTCTTATTTACAGTTACGTCGATAATTGGGATTTTAAATCTTACGAAAGAAATTATTATATTCAATTTTCCTTTTACACAGGTCTACATAGAGTATTTGTTTGAAAATTTGAATAATTTTGGGATACTTTTTAGAGATGCTTTTAATTTATATTAATTTTCTAATTCTTTAATATTAATAAAATTTTTAGACAAATTTGAATTATTCTTCTTAATATCTTTAAAAAAATTCCAGGCTAAAACAACCATGGTGTTATTATTGTTTTTTACTATTTTTTTACTCTTGATAGGTATTTTTACTCCAGGAATGAATTTATTATGTTTTAAAGAATTATCCTCTACTATAAAATCAATTTGATCTGAAATACCATAAAAATTAAGTGCTGTTGTAGCTTTTGCTGGGGCACCATATCCTATTATTTTTTTATGATCCTTCTTAAGTTTGTTGAAATTCTTAAGAATATTTTCTCTTATTTTGTAAACTTTTTCTCCAAATTTTTTATATGTTTCAAATTTTTTTATTCCAAATTTGTTTTCATCTGCAATTAATTTTGAAACACTTTTTTCAACTTTTTTATTTTTATCTTTTGAAATGTATACTCTTATAGATCCACCATGAGTTTCAATTCTTTCTGAGCGGTATATCTTTGCGTTTAATCTATTAAAAAAATTATTTAATGATGTTAAAGACCAATAATTGTAGTGTTCATGGTATATATTATCAAAGGTAAGATCTTTTAATGTATTAAGCAAATATTGCACTTCAATAATTATGGTCCCTTTTTTATCTAACAAATTAAACATACATTCTGCCATTTCTTGAAGGTTGTCTGAATGAGCGAATACATTCGAAGCTAGAATTAAATCTGCACCTTTTTTCATTTTTTTTATGTTTTTTTTATTTAAAAAACCATTAAATGTTTTAATCTTGTTTTTGTTAGCAGTTTTAGCTAAATTTTTAGCAGGTTCTACTCCCAAGATATTCTTAAAATTTAAATCTTTAAAAGGTTTAAGTGCTACACCATCATTGCTACCAATATCAATAATGTAAGATTTTTTAGGATTTAATTTGAAATTTTTTATGTAGCTTTTTGCCGCTTTTACAAAATGATCTCTAAAAATTTTTGAAGTAGACGATGTATACAAATAGTTTGAGAACATCTTTTTAGGGTCCACTGAAACCGATAATTGGCAGTTATGACATTTTTTGCAATAATTCATCTCTAGTGGATAAAGTTCACTCTTATCATTTTTATTTTTAATCAAATTATTAGCTAAAGGCTGATATCCTAGTGACACAACTCTCTTTAAGTTTGTATTTCCACACGATCTACACTCAAATTTATAACAACTCATTAAAAGTTTTTTTTCTTTTTCATTAACAAATACATGTTTAATTGTGTGAGTAATTCCATAATTATCATGTTCTCTTTCCCCTCTTACTAAATTTAAAAAAGTTGTGTCTTTAGTAAAAACCATTGTATGTGCAACATTTGGTTTAATTATTGACAGTTCACCCTCATTAACAACTTGTGTAATTTTTGGAGATCCTGGGTTAATTATATCTTGGAAAACTTCTATAATTTGTCCTTTTGTAAAAAGACACTTTTGTTCTTGCTGAGGATGGTAATGATTGGCTCTTATAGTTCCTTTTTTAGAGCTAATTAATCCAATTAAATTAATTGGTTCAGTTAGTTCGTGATTACTTATTTTTCCACGTTTATCAATAAATTCATTTTGGCCACTTTTAACATATTCTAAATCTTTTTTTAAATTTTGACTTGACCATTTAGAAATCATCTCCTTGATACTTTCATCAAGTTTATATAGAAATTTAAAACCTTTTTGTTTTATTTTTTTATTAGAAAGTGAAAAGCCTAAATTTGGAATTTCATCATTTGTTTCCCTTAAAACAATTTTAGGATTATATTTCTTACATATTTCTGCTACTTCTTTTACTGTGACAGTATCTTTAGTCAAATTGAACAAATCCTTATTTATATCATTTCTTTCCTCCATAAATTTAAAACATCTAGCCACATCAATTAAGGGAACTAAGCTTTTAACTTGTTTTCCTCCTGAAAATAATTTTAAAACTCCATTTTGGGAGGATATTTTAGAAAATAGATTGGGCATAATATCTATTCTCATAGTATCAGTAGAGTATCCATACACTGATCCTAATCTTAAAATTACATAATTTTTTCCTGAATTTTTTAGTTGTTTTTCATTGTAATCTTTTGATTTTGCATAAGATAAAGTAGGACAAGTAGTTTCTTCCTCTGAGATATCTTTTTTAATTTGGTTTATACCCTCATAAACTACGTGAGTAGATGGCATAATTATTTTACACTTATTTGGCATAGCGTCTAAAATATTTTGTGTTCCTTGTTCTGCAATAAGTTTAATTTCTTTACTAGATTGATCGTCCATTTCACTTTTGACTCTAGGTACTTTTGTAATACCTGCAAGATGATGAATAATATCTGCATCTTTACAGTGATGATTTATTAAATCTTTATCTAAAATATCACCTTGTATAAAATTTATATTCCAATTTCTTAATTGATTTACTCTCTCAGAAACAAATCTATTGTCTATGACTATAATATTATCATTCCAGCTATAACCAGAGTAAATTTTACATAACTCGGTACCTATGTATCCTAAGCCACCAGTAATTACTATTTTCTTTCCCATGAAAAGTAAATCTACTCTAAATATAATTTGGAAACAATAACCTTGATAAACTAAATTAGTAATTAATGGGTGCTTTTAGACTCTTCTTTTGTTTTGTTTTTAGAAATCTGTTCTACTTCTACCCATTCTACTCTTTTAAGGTTTTTTGTTAGAGCTATCTTTAAAACTTCATCGACATTTTTAACAGGTATAATTTCCATATTCTTTTTTATAGAGTCGGGTACTTCTGTAAGATCTTTTTTATTTTCGATAGGGATTAAAACTTTTTTAATACCTGCTCTGTGAGCTGCTAAAAGTTTTTCTTTCAAACCACCTATTGGTAACACTAAACCTCTTAATGTTATTTCACCTGTCATGGCAACTTTCTTATCGACTGGAATCTCTGTTATCGCAGAAACAATAGAGGTCACCATTGCAATTCCGGCTGAAGGTCCATCTTTTGGTGTAGCACCTTCAGGAACATGTATATGAAAATCTTTTTTATCAAAAATTGGAGGTATTATACCAAATTCAAGACTTTTAGATCTTATATATGATTTGGCTGCTTTTACAGATTCTTGCATTACTTCACCTAATTTACCAGTTATTTGCATTTTTCCTTTTCCTGGCATTACAGCAGACTCTATTTTCAATATCTCTCCTCCTACCTCTGTCCAGGCTAAACCGGTTACTACCCCAACTCTATTATCTTCCTCTATTTCTCCGTATTTAAATTTTTGAACTCCTAACAAATTACTTAGATCTTTTTCTTGCAAAGTTGAATTAACTTTTTCTTTAGCATCTATTTTCTTAACAAGTTTTCTAGCTATTTTTGCTATCTCTCTCTCTAAATTTCTTACCCCAGACTCTCTTGTATAATTTCTTATTATTTTTCTGTTTACTTCTTCGTTTAAATTCCACTCATCTTTTTTTAAACCATTGTTCTTGCTTTGTTTTGGAATTAGATATTTTTGAGAAATATTTACTTTTTCATCTTCTGTATAACCCGAGATTCTAATAACTTCCATTCTGTCTAAAAGAGGTGGTAGGATATTAAGAGTATTAGCGGTAGTGACAAACATTACATCTGATAAATCGTAGTCAACCTCCAAATAATGGTCGTTAAATTCTTTATTTTGTTCTGGATCTAAAGCTTCTAATAAAGCTGACGAAGGATCTCCTCTATAGTCGTTACCAACCTTATCAATTTCATCTAACAAAAATAATGGGTTTCTAGTTCCAGCCTTTTTCATCATCTGAATTATCTTTCCAGGTAAAGATCCGATGTAAGTTCTTCTATGACCTCTAATCTCAGCTTCATCTCTTATTCCTCCTAAAGAAATTCTTATAAACTTTCTATTAGTCGCTTTTGCAATAGATTTACCAAGAGAAGTTTTGCCAACACCTGGTGGACCGACTAAGCAGAGAATTGGGCCTTTCATTTTTTGAATTCTTTTCTGAACAGCTAAAAATTCTATAATTCTCTCTTTTACTTTGTCTAAACCATAATGATCTTCATCAAGAATTTTTTGAGCTGAATTTAAATCATTATTTATTTTAGTCTTTTCAGACCATGGAAGATCAGTCATCCAATCTAGATAATTTCTTACAACAGTTGCTTCAGCAGACATAGGGCTCATAGATTTTAATTTTTTAAGTTCTGAAAAACATTTATCTTGAGCAACTTTAGGCATCTTTGCTTTAGTAATTGCTTTTGAAATATTTGCTATTTCGTCTTTTCCCTCATCAATTTCTCCTAATTCTTTTTGAATTGCCTTTAGTTGTTCATTCAAATAGTACTCTCTTTGAGTTTTTTCCATTTGAGTCTTAACTCTTCCTCTAATCTTTTTCTCAACTGAAATAACACTAGTTTCTTTATTTACTATTTCATATATTTTTTCTAATCTTTTTCTCAAATCTCTGATTTCTAGAATTTCTTGTTTTTGTAAAATATTAATGTTTAGATTGGCTGCAATATTATCAGCAATTATTTGTGCATCTTTTGAATTTTTAATAACATTTAAATTTTCATTAAAATCTTTTTTATTCAAAACTATTAATTTTTCAAATTTTTTAACTAAACCTTGGGCGTAAATATCTAAATCTTTGGAAGTATTAATATCGCCTGCAATTTCTATATCGCAATTAAGATAATTTGTTTCATTTTTTATTTTCAAGATTTTTACTCTTTTTTGACCCTCCACTAAAACTTTTACCGTACCGTCAGGTAATTTAAGGAGTTGAAGTATTTTGCTCATACATCCAAAAGAAAACAAATCTTTTTCTACTGGGTCATCAGTCTCAGAATTTTTTTGAGCTACTAAAATTATTGATTTATCTGTTTTCATAGCCTCTTGCAGAGCTTTAATTGATTTTTCTCTACCAACAAATAGTGGGACTACAATTGAAGGAAAAATAACTATATCTCTGAGTGGTAATAAAGGTTTTGTATAAGTTACATTCATTACTATATATATGTTGATTTAGATCGATATTTCAAGGAACAATTTGACTTTAGGCTACTGATGTTGATTGTTTTTTACCGTAAGTGATAATTGGGTCACTATCACCTTTTGCAGAAGCCTTATCAATAGTTACTTTTAAAACGTCTTCTTTATCTGGTAACTCGAACATTGTTTTTAATAAAATATTCTCCAAAATTGACCTCAATCCTCTGGCACCAGTTTTTTTCTTTATTGCTTTCTTTGCTATTTCAAGTATTGCGTCCTCCTGGAACTCTAATTCTACATTTTCAAATTCAAAAAGCCTTTTATATTGTTTAATAAGTGAATTTTTTGGCTCTTTTAAAATTTTAATTAAAGATTTTTCATTAAGTTCGTCAAGTGTTGCTATTATTGGCATCCTTCCAATAAACTCTGGTATTAATCCATATTTGATTAAATCTTCTGGTTCTAAAGATTTCATCAATTCTGATAGTGGTTGTTCTTTGTAACTTTTCACTTTTGCACCAAATCCGATTGAGCTTCCCTTTCCTCTGCTATCAATTATCTTATCTAAGCCTGCAAAGGCACCTCCACATATAAATAATATATTCGTAGTATCAACTTGTAGAAATTCTTGTTGGGGATGCTTTCGTCCGCCTTGAGGGGGCACGCTGGCGATAGTCCCTTCCATAATTTTAAGTAAAGCTTGCTGTACACCTTCTCCAGAAACATCTCTGGTGATTGAAGGGTTTTCTGACTTTCTACTAATTTTATCTACTTCATCGATATATACAATCCCACGCTGGGCTTTTTCAACATTGTAATCAGCTGCTTGTAATAATTTTAAAATTATATTTTCAACGTCCTCACCAACATAACCAGCTTCTGTTAAAGTTGTAGCATCGGCCATTGTAAATGGAACATCTAATATTTTTGCTAAAGTTTGTGCTAATAAAGTTTTACCACAACCAGTAGGTCCAACTAATAAAATATTTGACTTTGATAATTCTATATCTTTGTTAGATTTTACTTCATGATTTAATCTTTTGTAGTGGTTGTGCACTGCTACAGATAAAACTTCTTTAGCTTTTTTTTGTCCAATTACGTAATCATCCAATACATTACAAATTTCTTTCGGTGTGGGAACACCATCTTGGTGTTTCACTAACGAGCTTTTATTTTCTTCCTTGATAATATCCATACAAAGCTCAACACATTCATCACAGATAAATACGGTTGGTCCAGCAATTAACTTCCTTACTTCATGCTGACTTTTCCCACAAAAAGAACAATATAGAATATTTTTATTATTTTTATCACTCATAACGAATCAATTATTTAATAATAAAGTTGAAATAAAGTCTTATCAAGCTCAAGTTGAATATTAAGCTATATATTGTGTTTTATTTCCTTTTTTCCACAACAGAGTCGACTAATCCAAATTTTTTTGCTTCTTCTGGTGTCATGAAATTATCTCTCTCTAAAGCTTTGGAAATTTCTTCAACTGACTTTCCTGTGTGCTTTGAGTAGATCGTATTAAGCCTAGTCTTTAAAGACTGTATTTCTTTAGCGTGAATTTGAATATCTGTAGCTTGACCCTGAAAACCTGCTGAAGGTTGATGAACCATAATTCTAGAATTCGGTAGTGAATATCTTTTACCTTTTTCACCCGCAGATAATAAAAAAGATCCCATAGATGAAGCTTGACCTATACATAGGGTAGAAACTGGAGAATTAATATATTGCATAGTGTCGTAAATACCTAAGCCAGAGGTAACAAGTCCTCCTGGGCTGTTAATATAAAAACTTATTTCTTTATTTGGATTTTCAGACTCTAAAAATAATAATTGTGCCGTTACTAACGAGGCAACATTGTCATTAACGGGTCCAACAAGAAAAACTATCCTCTCTTTTAAAAGACGAGAATATATGTCGTAAGCCCTCTCTCCCTTACTCGATTGCTCAACAACCATAGGAATTAGAGTGTTCATTTTTTCTTCAAAATCGCGACTCATAACTTTGTCTTATACAACTATTGGTTACTTTTTGCTAATTTTTTTTAATTTAGCCGGTTTAGTCTCTCTCTTTTTTACTGAGGGAGTTGCTTTTGCTTTATTATTTTCATTAAAGCTTTTAATTAACTTTTCTGCTTCTTTTATCGTTAATTCCCTTTTTACTAAATTAATTTTTGATTTAAAAAATTTAAGAATTTTTTCTTCATAAATTGAGCTTTGTAGATGTTGAGTTGCTGATGGATTTTTTTGATAATACTCAAAAACAAATTTTTCTTGACCTGGCATACTTTTAACTTGTTTTTGAATTTCAGTTTTTATCTCATCTTCAGTAACTTTTATCTTATTGGTTTCGCCATATTCATTCAAAATTAAACCTAGCTTTATTCTTTTTTTTGCAGATTTAACAGTATTTTCATCATTGTTAGAATTAGGGTTATTTGGAATTGATTTCAGTTCATTATCAATCAAATTTTGCGGCACTTCAACTGTATGATTTTTTTCTAATTGATCTAATATTTCTTTTTTTGTTATTGAACTTAAAGCTATATTATATTGCTCAGAGATTTGTTTTTTTATTTTTTCACTTAAATCTGCTAAATCTTTGGCTCCTAATTTTTTGGCAAAATCATCATCAAGCTTATTTTTTTTTGGACTTTTAACATTTGAAATTTCACATTTAAAAATTGCTTTTTTATTAGCGAGTTCTTTTTTTGGATGATTTTGAGGTAAAGTGGAAGTTACTGTTTTTTTCTCATTTTTCTTCACGCCTATTAATTGTTTGTCAAAACCTTGTAAGAATAAATCTTTACCAAGTTCTATTGCAACACCTTCTCCTTTCCCGCCCTCAAATTCTTTATTATCTACAGTGGCCTGATAATTAAATATAACTTGGTCACCAATTTCTGACTTAGTATCATTTTTTTTATCTTCAAATGTTTTGTACTCTTTAGACAAATTTTCTAATCTCTCATCTAAAACGTCTTTGCCAACTTTAACTGAATAATCTGAAGCTTTATAATTTTGAATGTTTTGCAGTTTTATCTCCGGCAATAAATCTAGTTGTAATTCAAAATTTAAATCTTTTCCTTCACCAAATGTTTTAAGGTCAATTTTAGGTTGGCTAGCTACCTTTAATTTTTGATCTTGAATAGCTTTTGTTGTACTTTCTTTTAAAACTTTATCAATTACCTCACCATAGATAGCTTTTCCAAATTGATTTTTTATTACTAACGGGGGAACTTTACCTTTTCGAAAACCCTTAAGATCTATTTGGTTTTGTAATTCTAATAATCTGTTTTCTAACTTCTTTTTAATTTCAGCTTTATCTACAATAATTGATAAAGTTGTTTTTAAGCCTTTTTTTGACTGTACTTGTACTTTCATAAATATTTGGTGGGCAAGAAGAGACTCGAACTCTTAAGCCTTGCGGCACTAGTTCCTAAGACTAGCGCGTATACCAATTCCGCCACTTGCCCTTGTTAATTTAATTAGTTTTATATATCAATTTTTTTTTTAACAAAACTATTTAGTCTAAAATAAGCCAATAAATAAATAATAATTAAGGAAAAAAACCAATACTTACATATCATACCGTTTTCTCTCACCAAAATACTTGGTAAAACTAAAAGACAATACATTAAATTGAGATATAAGGTATTTAAGTAGTTACAGTCTCTATCTGGATTTTTTATATTTAAAATTTTATAGGACAACATATGAAGATGTTCACTATCAGGTTTAATAGGTGATTTTTTTTGAGCCAATTTTCTTAAAAAAGAAAAAAATACTTCAAAAAACAAATAAAATAATAAAATAGTGAAAAAGAATGAGGAAACATTTGGATTTAAATTATTCGTTTCAATAACATTTAATGCGGTAAAAGTGCCGAAAAGATAAGCGCCACCATCTCCCATAAAAATTTTTGCTGAGGGGAAATTAAATAATAAAAATATTAAAAGAATTATTATTTGGGCTGTAATTAATATTGACAGAGATTGAAGTTCATTTTCAATGTTTACAAATAATAATATTGAATTTATAATTATTAATTGAAATGCTAACAATCCATTAAAACCATCAATTAAATTAGATCCGTTAATTATAAATAAAAAGCATAGAATTATAAAAAAGAGATAAACTATTTTTATACTTAAAATTTGATTTAAGAAAATGAAATCAATGCCATATATTTGAATTGAAAAAGCTTTTATAGAAACTAATAGAATAGCAGTCATTGAAGCTAATCTTACTTTGGGACTTAATCTAAATTTAATATCATCTAAAAAGCCAATTAAAAACAATCCTGTTCCAAGAACTAAATAATCAATATAAAATTTGGTGAACAAAAGATTGTTCAACAAGGCAAATATATAAAAAGATATTAAGCATGCTAAACCACCGCTTCTGGGTATATCACTTTTATGAAAAGCTTGAGGTTTGTCAAAATCATTATCTAATAATAAACCTCCCATTATTTTGTGGGAAAATTTTTGTATAATGAAAAAAGAGAAAAAACTGAGAAATGAGAATATAGATAAGAAACTAAATTCAAGGGACTCGCTTTGCATTGTTATTAATTTAATCCTTTATTGTTTTTTTTTACAATATAAATTCCAAATATTATTATACTCAATGAAATTAAAACACGCCAAGTAATAACTTCGTCCATGAGAAAATATCCAAAGAATACTCCAAAAATTGGAATTAAATAAGCTACTTGTGTTTGAAAAACTAGTCCATTCACAGATAAAATTCTAAATCTTATTAGCCAAGCCAGTCCTGTCGCAACAATACCTAAATAAAGTAAAGACAATGTAGACTCTAAAGATGGGTCGGCGAGCCAAGGTTTTTCTAAAATTATCGCCATCGGAAAAAGGAAAATTAAAGACCATATGGTCGTAGACGTGGTAACGTTTTCATTTCCCTTATTCTTTATTCTTATAGTTAATATGCCACCAATAGAGTAAAATGTTGAGCCTAAAATAGTTATTAAAGCGAAAATATAATTACTTTCATTAATAATAATTTTATCTAAAAATAAAAATAAAATTCCTGAAAAACCTATAAGAACTCCTATAACCTTAAATATATTAATCTTTTCATTTTTTGTAAAAAAGTGAGCTAATATTGTTCCGCTTAATGGTGTTGTGCTCATCAACATTGCAGCTAAATAACTATTTATTTTACTTGTGCCTATAGCTATTAAAATAAATGGAATGGCTATGTTGCAAAGCCCTATAAGAGCATAATGTTTCCATTCGTTTGAAAAAGCTTCTATTTTAATTTTTTTAAATTTACATAGCAAAATTAGCGGTGCGCTAGCAAAAATTACTCTAACAAGAGCTAGAGTAATTGGCTCATAAGAATAAGTTGCAATTTTTATGTTAAAAAATGAGGAACCCCAAATTATACCTAATAAAACAAGTAAAAATATATCAAATGAATTTGCTTCTCTCATAAAATTTGCACTTAATAAGTGTATTGATGCTTTAAACGCATAGCTGATATCATCTTATTAGAGGTTATTCTATAACTTTATTCTGATAAATAACTTCAAATTATGAGCGCTAGTAAAATTTTAAAATTAATAAAAGATAAAGAAGTTGAGTATGTAGATCTTAGATTTACAGATCCAAGAGGTAAGTTACAACATGTTACTCAAGATTTACAGACAGTTGATGAGGACATGCTCAACGATGGAATTTTTTTTGATGGCTCCTCAATAGCTGGTTGGAAAGCAATTAATGAATCAGATATGATTCTCAAGCCTGATTTATCTAGTAATTTCATAGATCCATTTTTTTCGCACACAACATTAGTTCTTTTTTGTGATGTAATGGATCCAATTACAAAAACTTATTATGAGAGAGATCCTCGATCGACTGCAAAAAAAGCTGAAGCATACTTAAAAAAAACTAATATAGGTGATAAAGCTTATTTTGGTCCAGAACCAGAATTTTTTGTATTTGATGATGTAAGGTTCACAAACCTTATGAATAAAGTAAGTTATGAAGTCGATAGCTCGGAAGGCCCGTATAACACCGGAAAAGAATATGAGAATGGAAATTTAGGACACAGACCAAAAGTCAAAGGAGGATACTTCCCAGTTCCTCCGGTTGATAGCGCCCAAGATTTAAGATCTGAATGTTTAAAAGCAATGAAAGATATGGGTGTAAAAGTTGAAAAACATCACCACGAAGTTGCGCCTAGCCAACATGAGCTTGGGACATTATTTAATACTTTAGTCAATCAAGGTGATGCTATGCAAATTTATAAATATGCAGTTCATAACGTAGCCAACTCTTTTGGTAAAACAGCTACATTTATGCCAAAACCTGTAAAAAACGACAATGGTTCAGGTATGCATGTTCATCAATCAATTTTTAAAGGTGAGAAACCCTTGTTTGCAGGAGATAAATACGCAGGTTTATCAGATGATTGTTTGCATTACATCGGTGGTATTATCAAACACGCTAGAGCACTTAATGCTTTTTCGAACGCCTCAACAAATAGTTACAAACGATTAATACCTGGATTTGAGGCTCCTGTATTATTAGCATACTCTTCTAGAAATAGATCTGCAAGTTGTAGAATACCATTTAGTACAAGTAAAAAAGGTAAAAGAGTAGAAGTAAGATTTGGTGATGCGGCTGGAAATCCATACTTAACTTTTGCATCAATGTTAATGGCTGGGTTAGACGGTATCAAAAATAAAATTAAACCTGGTAAGCCAATGGATCAAGATTTGTACGCATTAGGCCCCGAAGAAGTCAAAGGTATTCCAACTGTTTGTTCATCTTTACGACAAGCTTGTGTTGCTTTAGATGAAGATAGAAAATTTTTAACTCAAGGCGGGGTGTTTACCGATGATCAAATAGACGCTTACATTGATTTAAAAATGCAAGAAGTAAACAACTTTCAAGATACTCCGCATCCTATTGAGTACGAAATGTATTATAGCTGTTAAGCGGCTTATTTAAAATCTTTAAGATAATTTATTACGGATTTTCTTTTTTCTCTTTTAGCCTCATCTAAAGGTGTAGCTCCCCACCTATCACGGACAAATACTGGATGTCCATGCGAAACTAAATATTCGACTACCTCCAAGCAACCCTCTGCTGCTGCAAGATGTAAAGCAGTTCTAGAATCATAGTCGCCCGCGTGTACAGGCACTCCTTTAGCGATCAAGCTTCGAATACCCTCAACGTTATTTTCAAAAGCTGCGAATAATAGTTCAATTACTGCCAGTTCGTCATCGTAAATTGCCATCTTATCCGTCTTTCCATTTGGATCTTCAACTAAATGCGATGCTTGAGTATAGTTAATATCTAGTTTTTCATATTCTTTTACAATATCTTTATGGTTATTATTTTTTGCATCAAAGTAACCATATCCTCCCCAACGATCAGGTATTGGTTTCACACCTTGTTTAAGTAAAAATTGAACTGCTTCTAGTTTTCCTTCAGCTGAGGCCAGATGCAATGGAGTTCTCATATCATAGTCTCCAATTTGAAGATCTCTTTGTTCACTAACAAGACGTTCTAATGTTCTAATATTTCCATTACTCGCAGCCCAAATAGCTTCTCCACAACTATTTGCACGCCATTTTGAAATTGGTATTTTTGGATCAAGACGATCTGTGTCTGTCATCGTACCATCAAAAGTATGAACTAAATATTTTGACGTTATTCGCTTCGCCATTTCAATTCCTCGAACACTATTGCCTTGTTTGTCTAAGCGTGGAGAAAAAATACATATTCCCATTAATCTAGGTACTACCAATATAACTCCTCCTCCTACTCCACTTTTTGCTGGTAACCCAACTTGTTGAAAGAATGTACCGCTAGCATTGTACATTCCACTAGTTTGTAAAACGGGTAAACAGTTTCTTACTGTTTTCTGACTTAACACACGATCTTGAGAAATAGGACAAACACCACTATTTGCAAGTGTAGCGGCAGCTGTTGCAAAATTTACTGAGGTCATCTCTAGTGAACATATGCTAAAATAAAGTTTAAGAGCTTCTGTGACTGCAGGTTCAGAATAAAAGTCAAATTCATCTTCATCAGGATGGATATCATTATGTAGCTTAGTTTTAGTGTGAGGTAAATTTCCTGTAGCCATTAAAAGATATCCCATGGCAATATTATTATATCCTGTAAAATTTTCTTGCCGTGCCATATCTTTATTGAATCTTGGTAACTCTGCACTAAAATTATCTTTTGGAGACCAACCTATTAATCTTCCAAACTGTTGTCTTATGTATCTTAATCTTTGACTATGTGATTCTTCTGGACCTATAAGACCTGCTGTCATTATAGCGCCAGCGTTGACCATTGGATTGAAAGGTATGCGGTTAAGTTGACCAACTGCAGTTTTAGCTAACAGAGTAAGATCATCAAATTGTCTACCAGAGGGTTCTTGACCAACATGTTGGTGAACTTTTTCTAATCCTAATTTTTCCATCGCAAAGCAGTAATTAAAAGGTTTGCACATAGATTGAATTGAAAAATCAACCTCACTGTCACCTTTTTGATATATCTGACCATCTGTTGTAACAATTGCGACGCCAAATTGGTCTGGATCAACATTAGCTAGAGGAGGAATATACGAAGCTAATTCTCCTGATTTAACTTTTTTGACTTCATCAAACATATCATTTAAATTTTTTGCAAAGTAGGTGAAGTCTGGTATTGATAGTTCACCTCGTAAGGCTTTTTCAACAATTAATTCTGAACTTCGGATAATTTCAATAAAGTCTTCGAATACAATTTTATCACCATGGGCATCTAAATTTTGAAAAAGGCTAAATAGTCTTTTATCGTTTGCTTTTAAACCAGAATTTAACAAAACATCTTTAAATCTTTTTGTTTTGATTGTTTCATTATCATCTTCACATAGAGAGAAAAATAAATTTGCTTCACGTTTCGATTTAGATCTTAATTTCTCTAAAAGGGTAGATTTGTTTTTATAAGAGTTTTTTTTCATTAAAAATTAAGTTAATAATTTTATTTAAAAAAAACAACCCTTAATCTTTTTGAAGTGTTAACTTATTTTAAAGGACTCTCCGCACCCACAGCGTTCTGTTTCATTAGGATTTTTAAAAACAAATTGAGAGGAAAATTTTTCTTTTTTATAGTCCATTTCTGTACCTAATAGATAAATTATAGCAGCTGGATCAATAAATACTTTTACTCCTTTATCTTCAATGATTTCGTCGTTTGCTTTTTTATCTTTAGCATATTCCATAGAGTAGCTCATGCCAGCGCAACCTCCAGATTTTACTCCAATTCTGACACCAATGGTTTTATTATCTGCATTAGACATAATTTCCTTGATTCTAGCTGCTGCAGTATCAGATAATTTAATTATGTGCTCGCTCATAAATTTAATTCTAATTTTGCCTCTTCACTCATCATATCTTTAGTCCAAGGAGGACTCCAGACTAATTTTAAATCTACTTTCTTTATTTCCTCTATGGAATTGATATTTTCTTTTACCATTTTAGGTAAACTGTCAGCTACTGGGCAATTAGGACTGGTCAATGTCATTTCAATGTAAGCTTCATTCTCATTTCTGACCTCAATATTATAAATTAATCCTAAATCATAAATATTTACTGGTATTTCAGGGTCATAAACTTTTTTAATTTCAGCAATTATTTTTTCTTTAATTTTCATTATTTTTTCTCCAAAACCGAAGACAATGTGTGCCAAGCCATTGTTGCGCACTTAACTCTCATTGGGAAATCTTTCACTCCTGATAGTGACATCAAAGTTGTCTTTTGATCTTCGTTTAAACTATTTAATGTTATTGATTTATTTTCTTTAATTAAGTTCAAAAAATTATCAGTAATAGCTTTAGCTAAATTAAAATCTTTGCCTTTCAAAATATCCGTTAAAATAGAAGCTGAAGCTAAAGAAATTGCACAACCTTCACCTTCAAAACTAAGATCTAAAATTTTTTTGTTTTTATCCAATTGGGCGTAAATATGAACCTTGTCACCACAAAGAGGATTGTGGCCCTTTGCATCACTGGTGAAATCTTTACATTTGCCAAAATTTCTTGGATTTTTTCCATGGTCCAAAATTATTTCTTGATATAATTCTTTTAATTCCATTATATTTTAAAAACCTTTTTACATTTTTCTATTGCATTAATTAAGATATCAATATCTTCTTTAGTATTATATAGTCCTATAGAGGCTCTAGCAGTAGCAGACATGCCAATTTTTTCATGTAATATTTGACAACAATGATGCCCAGCTCTTATAGCAACTCCATCATCATCAAGAATTGTTGCAATGTCATGCGGGTGAATTCCTTTTAAAGTAAATGATATCACAGAAGCTTTATTTTTTGGATCACCAACTAAATTTATTGAATTATTTTTTCTTATTTTATCTATACCATATCTAAGGACATCATTTTCATTTTCAGAGATTTTATCTAAACCAATTTTTTCAATAAGTTTAATTGACTCACTGAACGCAACTACTTCAGCAGTTTGCATTGTACCAGCTTCAAATTTTGTTGGACTTTCAGCAAACGTTATATTTTCTTTTTTTACCTCATCTATCATTCCTCCACCACCTTGATAAGGAGGCATTTCATCTAACCATTTTTTCTTTCCGTAAAGAATTCCTAGTCCATTAGGTCCGTATAACTTATGGCAAGATATTACGTAAAAATCACATCCTAATTTTTGCATATCTAATTTTAAGTGGGGGGCGCCTTGAGTTCCATCTACCAAAACAGGAATTTTTTTTGATGAAGCAAGATCAATAATATCTTTTAAAGGAGTTATTCCACCTGTTACATTCGATATGTGAGTAATAGCTATTATCTTAGTTTTATTCGTAATTAATTTCTTTATTTCATCTATTTGTATTTCAAGGTTTTCATTAATTTTTGCGAATTTTATTACTGCCTTTTTTTTATTTCTTAAATAATGCCAAGGAACATAATTCGAGTGATGCTCTAATTCTGTAAGAATAATCTCGTCTCCCTCATTTATATATTTTTCTCCGAAGGAATTTGCTACTAAATTTATACCTTCTGTAGCACCTTTAGTGAATATTATCTCTTCTCTATGCTTTGCATTTATAAATTTTTTGACAAGATCTCTAGTTTCCTCAAATCTATTTGTTGCAGTAACAGCTAATGAATGAACACTTCTACCAACATTTGAAAATTCGTTCTCATAGAAGTATGACATTCTATCAATAACAGATTTAGGTTTTTGAGAAGAATTAGCGCTATCTAAATAAACTAAAGGTTTATTATTTATCTTTTTTTTGAATATTGGAAAATTATTTTTAATTTGATCTATTTTCATATTTTATATGCTTATTAAAATGGTTTAATAAAATATCTGTAATGTCTTTATCTTTAATTTTTTCTAGAACACTCTCTAAAAATCCTTTTATAATCATTTTTATAGCTTCTTTTTCCTTTATTCCTCTTGCTTTTAAATAAAATAAAGACTCTTTATCGATATTTCCTGAAGTTGATCCATGAGAACATTTTACATCGTCAGCATAAATTTCAAGTTCAGGCTTCGTGTTAAATTCGGAATCTTTATCAAGCAAGAGACCCTTGCTTAATTGATAAGCATTAGTTTTTTGTGCTATGCTGTCTACAAAGACTTTGCCTTGAAATACTCCTTTGCTACCTGAA
Organism: uncultured Pelagibacteraceae bacterium; assembly: GCA_902579605.1. Lineage (GTDB taxonomy): Bacteria > Pseudomonadota > Alphaproteobacteria > Pelagibacterales > Pelagibacteraceae > Pelagilacustribacter. Next base: position 22,092 of record CACHHD010000004.1, on the reverse strand, counting down.
GCAAGAACGTTTTTGATATCTTGATGACTTTGGCAATTTGGTTTTAAATGTTGAATATTTGTTTTAATTTCTTGATGGTTGTTAATTCCTAAAAATAATCCTGAATAGACCTCGCCACAAGAATTCATTCCATTTAGTTTGATATTACTTTCAAATTTTCCGAATTTCATACCGGATGAGAATAAATATTTTTTAAAATTTGAATTTTTCAATAACTCAACTTTTGAAAATTCATAAAAAAAATTATTACTTTCTTTTTTATTTATGAAATAATAGTTAAGAGAAGCATTTTCTTCTAGATTAATATATTTAAATGTGTTGTTAAAAAAATTACCTTCAGACTCATCTATTAAATATTCTATAATTGTAGCATCGGAGTTCTTTGACATAGTAATAGTCTCAGAGTTATTAATTATTTTATTTTTTAAAACACCGGTAAAATAGTTATAAATTACTATAGGGTATTTAAATTTATAATCTGATTTAATATTTAAGTAAAATCCACCTTCGTGTAATGCGGTATTAAGATTTTGCATTTGGTTATCTTTTAATTCATTTGCAAAATTTAAGTGCTGATCAAGATGAAATTCATTTATTTTAAAAAAATTTTCATATTGTAAATTTTCAGATTTAAAATCAAAAGACTCTAATTTTCCGTTAATTAGTATTATTGAATTATGACTAAATTTTAAATCTTGAACATTTGGTTTTTTATTATCTAGTTGATTATTATGCAGTTCTTTAAAATTTTCGCTTAAAACTTTTTCTAAATCGGTAAACTTCCAATCCTCTTCTCTTTTATTAGGAAAACCTTTTTTTTTAAAAGTAGACAAGTTTGCCTCTCTTAGTTTTAGACTTTTATCCGATTTATCTTTAATTTTAAAATTTAATTCCATAATTAAATTAGATTAGATTAGTGTACCCAGTTTTTTCCAGTTCTTCCCCAAGTTCTTTAGAACCAGTTTTTATAATTTTTCCTGCTGATAACACGTGTATAAAATCAGGTTTTATAAAATTCAAAAGTCTTTGATAATGTGTAATAATTAAAAAAGAATTATTTTTATTTTTGTAGGAATTGACGCCATCTGCAACAATTTTTAATGCATCAATATCTAGACCCGAGTCAGTTTCGTCTAAAATTGCAAGTTTTGGTTCTAATATTTTTAATTGAAGAATTTCGTTCTTCTTCTTTTCTCCACCTGAAAATCCAACATTTAAATGTCTTGATAAAAATTTTTCGTCAATACTTAGTTCTTTGGCTTTTTCTTTTACGATTTTTATAAAACTTATGGCATCTATATCTTTATGACCTTTTGCTTTTCTAATTGAATTTAGCGATGTTCTTAAAAAATTGTTAGTGTTAACACCTGGTATTTCTGTAGGATATTGAAAAGCTAAGAACATACCTTTTTGAGCCCGCTCTTCTATTGAAATTTGAGTTAAATCTTCCCCTTCATATTTTAAATCCCCTGAAATATCATATCCAGGTTTACCAGATAAAATATTGGCTAATGTACTTTTACCCGATCCATTCGGGCCCATAATAGCATGAACTTCACCTTGATTTATTTTAAGGTTGAGACCTTTGATAATTTTTTTGTTGTTAATTTCTGCTTTTAAATTTTTAATTTCTAACATTATCCAACGCTTCCTTCTAAACTTATTGAAACTAACTTTTGAGCTTCCACTGCGAATTCCATAGGCAACTGTTGTAAAACCTCTTTGCAAAAGCCATTTACAATTAAACTTACTGCCTCTTCTTGGTTTAAACCTCTCTGATTACAATAAAAAAGTTGTTCCTCATTTATTTTTGAAGTTGTAGCTTCATGCTCAATTGTTGAGGATGAGTTTTTATTTCTTATATAGGGAACAGTATGAGCTCCACATTTGTTTCCCATTAATAAAGAGTCACATTGAGTATAATTTCTGGAATTTATTGCTCTTTTGTTTATGTCAACTAATCCTCTATAAGTATTATCTGCTTTACCGGCTGAAATTCCCTTAGAAATAATTTTACTTTTAGTATTTTTACCTAAGTGAATCATTTTTGTGCCAGTATCGGCTTTTTGATGATTGTTGGTAATCGCTATTGAATAAAACTCACCAACGGAGTTATCTCCTTGCAAAATACAGCTTGGATATTTCCAAGTAATTGCTGAACCGGTTTCAACCTGAGTCCATGAAATTTTTGAATTCTTTCCTCTACAAGCTCCTCTTTTAGTAACAAAGTTATAAATACCTCCTTTTCCTTGCTCGTCTCCTGGATACCAATTTTGTACCGTTGAGTATTTAATTTCAGCATCGTCAAGAGCTACAAGTTCTACGTTAGCTGCGTGAAGTTGATTTTCATCTCTCATTGGCGCGGTACAACCTTCAAGATAACTTACATAACTTCCTTTATCAGCAATAATTAGTGTTCTTTCAAACTGTCCAGTTTGAGAGGCATTAATTCTAAAGTAAGTAGATAACTCCATTGGACATCTTACATTTGGTGGTATGTATACGAAAGATCCATCGGTAAAGACTGCAGAATTTAATGTTGCGAAATAATGATCAGTTATAGGAATTACAGATCCTAAATATTTCTTCACCAGTTCAGGATGTTTTTGTATGGCTTCCGAGATTGAACAAAAAATTATACCCTTTTTAGTAAGTTCGCCTTTAAAAGTTGTAGCAACAGAAACAGAGTCAAAAACAGCATCCACTGCTACTCCGCTAAGTCTTTTTTGCTCATCTAAAGGAATGCCAAGTTTTTTATAAGTCTCAATAAGTTTTGGATCAACATCTTCCAAACTTTTAGGCTTATCTTTAGCGCTTTTAGGTGCAGAGTAATAATAAAGATCTTGATAATCTATTTTTGGATATTTTGGTTTTTGCCAATCAGGTTCTTTTAATGACTTAAGCCTTTTATATGCTCTAAGTCTCCAATCTAAAAGCCATTTAGGTTCTTTTTTCTCATTAGAAATAAATTTAATCGTTTCTTCGTTTAATCCTTTTGGAGCTTTAAAACTTTCAATCTCAGTTGTAAAACCATATTTGTATTCTTTGCTTGTATCTATAACTTTGCTACTCATTATCTTTTTATTAATTCCTCTAATTTTACATTTTCAAAAAAACTATTTATATGAGTATCTAATTTATCCCAAAGATTATGTGTAATACATTTGACAGATTTATTATTACAACTTTTTTTTGAATCTTTTTTACAATTAAGAGTTTTTACTTCTTCATTTACCGCATGAAAAATATTGGAAAGTTTGATTTCAGATGCTGACCTTTCTAAAGCGTATCCCCCTTTAACACCTCTTACACTTTTCACTAATTTATTATTTTTTAAATGAATGAACAATTGTTCAAGATAAGGTAATGAAATATTTTGCCTTTTAGAAATTTCTGACAAACTTACAGGTTTATTCTTAGAATAAGATGCAAGATCTGCCATTGCCATCACTGCATATCTTCCTTTTGTAGTTAATTTCATAAAATTGTCATGTTTTACAACAGTTTTAAGTTAATTCCTACTATTTTACTAAGATTTAAAAAAAAATATTTGACGCATAAAAACATGTTATAAGTCTAATCTTTTACTGAAACTAATAATCATTATTAAATATGAAACAGAAAAGCGTAGAAGTTTTTATCCCAGGTCCAGCAGGTAGATTGGAAGGCAAATATTATAAAAATCCAAAATTTGGATCTCCAGTTGCAATTGTTCTTCAACCTCATCCACAATATGGAGGCACAATGAATAATAGAATTGTACAACTTATGTATAATATTTTTTTAGAGAATGGATTTTCTGTAATTAAAATAAATTTTCGGGGTGTAGGAAAAAGCGATGGTGTTTTTGATAATGGGCAAGGAGAACTCTCAGATGCTGCAGCTGCTTTAGATTGGATTGAAAGAGAGAACATGGATTATAGTCAATGTTGGGTTTCTGGATTTTCTTTTGGTGCTCTAATTTGTATGCAACTAATTATGAGACGTCCTGAAGTAAATAATTTTATAGCAATTTCACCACAACCAAATGTATATGACTTTTCTTTTTTAGCTCCTTGCCCTACATCAGGTCAGGTAGTATATAGTGATAATGATGAACTTGTCACAAAAGAAAGTATAGATGAATTAGATAAAAGAATTAAAAGTCAAAAAGGAGTAGAAGTAATTTTTTCGAAAATTAAAAATGCAAATCATTTTTTTAAAGATAAAGAAAAAGAACTTAAATCTGAAGTGGAAAAATACATTAAAGTAAAAACAGCTTTAATATAAATTTAAATTATCTCACCGCCAGTACAAGGAGCATTGCATCCAGTTGTTAACGGAAATGATATTGGTAGAGATAAAACTGACCTAATAGCTAAGTAAGCAAAAGCTCTTGACTCGATAAAATCTCCATTTAAATTGAAATCTTCTGCAATGTGAAAAAAAAGATTTTTTTTTGTATTCAATTTTATTTGTTTTACTAAATTTAAATTTTTTCTTCCGCCTCCACAAATCAAAATTTTTATCTTTTCATTATTATACTCTTTAAGAATTTCATCAATTTTTGATGATACTAATTTTGCGGTAAAGGCAATCAGTGTGGCAGCACCATCCTCTAAGCTTAGCCCTCTGATAAATGAAATATCAAAATCATTTGTGTCAAAAGATATATTATCTTTTTTTTTAAAATTATTTTCATGAATTTCTAAAGCCTGTTCAAGTATTATCTTATTTATTTCTCCTCTACTTGAAATTTCTCCATTCACATCATATTTTTTATTTGTATGAGTTTGCACCCAATTATCAATAAGACAGTTTCCTGGGCCAATATCTCTGCTTATAATATTTAAATCATTAAAATCTTTTAAAAAAGTTAGATTAGATATTCCACCGATATTCAAAACACAAGCTGGTAAATCTATTTTTTTTGATTTAATAAGGTGCTTATGGAAAATAGGTGACAACGGAGCTCCTTCGCCACCGTTCAAAATATCGTTTTTTCTAAAATTATAAACTATTTTTTTATTTGACAGCTGGGATAATAAATTACCATTACCTAGCTGAAGTGAAATTTTGTCTTGAGGACTATGAAAAAGTGTCTGCCCATGAAAACCTATCAGATCTAAATTAATTTTAAAACTTATGTCTTTAATGACTTTAGCATGAAAAATTGTAATTTTATTTTCCAATTCATTTATTGAAGATGAATTATTTTTTAAGTCAGCTATTGTATTTATCTTTTTTTTTAAATTACGAAATTCCTTGAATATATTTGTGTCATATTCATAATACTTTTCTTTAATAATCTTCAAGCTTTCTAACCCGTTAGAATTAATAATTGATGCGTCTACTCCATCGCCCGATGTTCCGCTCATCATTCCTAAGCATGTGTATTGTTTATTCATAATTCTATTTATTTATACCAAATATTGTATAATAGTGTTCATATAACTAATAGAAATATGAAAAGCACTTTTTTGAGAGAAATGCAAGAAAGGGGTTATCTAAATCAGTGCACTGATTTAGAGAAGTTAGATGAGATTATTTCTAAGAAATCTATTTCCGCTTATATTGGTTTTGATTGCACAGCTAGTAGTTTGCATGTGGGAAGCTTACTTCAAATTATGATTTTGAGATTGCTCCAAAAACATGGGCATAGACCCATTGTCCTTTTAGGTGGAGGAACTACTTTGATTGGAGATCCTTCAGGAAAAGATTCTACTAGAAAAATTTTAAATCAAAAAAATATAAAAAAAAATATCTCTAGAATAAAAAAATTATTTGAAAGTTTATTAGATTTTAAAAGTAAAAAAACCAAGCCTCTATTTATTGATAATTATTCTTGGTTAGGCAAATTAAATTATATCGATTTTTTAAGAACAATTGGATCTCAATTTACATTAAACAAGATGCTGACATACGATAGTGTAAAATTAAGGTTAGAGAGAGAGCAGTCTTTAAGTTATATGGAATTTAATTATATGATACTTCAAGCTTTTGATTTTTATAAATTATATGAAAAAGAAAAGTGTCTATTACAGCTTGGAGGTTCTGACCAATGGGGAAACATTGTAAATGGGGTCGATTTAATTAGACGAGTTCTCAAAAAAGATGCCTTTGGTTTAACAAGTCCTTTGATCACACTTTCTTCTGGAGCAAAAATGGGAAAAACTGAAAAAGGAGCTATATGGTTAGATGAAAAATTATTTTCTTCCTATGATTATTGGCAATTTTGGAGAAATTCGGATGATAAAGATGTCGTTAAATTTTTAAAATTTTTTTCTGATATTGAAGTTGTAGAGATTAAAAAGTTACAGGAAAAAATGGATATAAACGATTTAAAGATAATACTTGCAAATGAAACTACCAAAATACTTCACGGAAAAACAAAATCGTTTAAAGCAGAGAAAACCGCAAAAGATACCTTTAAACTTGGAAAGGTTAATCTAAATTTACCTACAAAAAATATTTTAAAAAAAGATCTTGAATCAGGTATTAAACTTTTAGAATTACTCGTAAATACTAAGATTATGAGTTCAAAAAGCGAGGCAAGAAGAGCAATAAATAATAATGGAATTAAAATAAATGATTTACTTGTCGAAAACGAAAAAAAAATATTAGATCTTTCTGATTTTAAGGATGAAAATATGAAAATTTCATTTGGTAAAAAAAAACATTATCTGTTGAAAATTATTTAGTTTTTTTTAAAGCTTTTTGAATAAATCTTGGAGTTAGTGTTTTAATTGGATTGACTGTTGTTTTGATATTTTCAGGCAAACCTTTCATTTTAAAACTTATGCCAAATAAACCCTCTCCAATTTCTTTTGGAATCAAAATATCTCCTACGATAGGTAATTTAGATAAAAACTTATTTAACGTTTTTGCTGGCACCATTGTTCCTCTAAGGCTTACAAGTCCAGTTTTGGTCTCTACATAGCCTTCCATTAATATAGATATACTAGGTCCAATAGCGTATAACTCTTTTAAATTTAATACTTTGTCATTTTTTTCCATAATCATTTCTAGTTTTTCAAATGAAAGTCCATCTCCTGATAACGCATCTACCATCCCTCCAAAATCAGCTAAAGATAATAATTTTACTAATCCTGGAGCATCTTTAACTTTAAAATTCTCAATGATTAAATTTGTATTGCTATTTTTTGAGTCATAAGATGATAATAATAAAAGTTGACCTCCAATTATGCCATTAAAAAACTGATAGTTAGATAACAAAGGTTTTGGAAGATCTGAGTATATTTCTAATATTTTTTTTTTTGATATTTTATCTACCTTCAAAGAAATATCTAAATATTTCCCATTTTTAAATTCTCCTTTTGATACTATTTTATTAAATTTACCTTTGTCGATATTGCCAATCAAATTAAAGTTTGAAATTTCATCGGATAAGTTATTTGAAACATTTTTAATATTAATGGAAATTTCTTTACTAATATTTTTTAAAAAGTTTGTGTTTCCTTTTCCCTCAATAAATTTTGTAAGATTGCTTGCGTCGTATTTGGTACCTATTATTTTGATTGAGTCATTAAAACTTATTTTGAAATCATTATTTAATTTATTATTTTTAAAAGTTTTAACTGTAATTAAGTTATATTTAGAAAGTTTATTTTTTTTCAAAACCAAGCCATCAATATCGATTTTGGTTTTTTCATCTTTTAAAACAAATTTTTTAATGTTTGTTGTATTTTTATTAAAATTAATATTTGTATTTATATTAATTTTTTTGTTTTTTGTATTGAAATTTAATAAAGGTATATCTATTTCATTATCAAAGTCTCCACTGAAATAAATCTGCTGCAAATTAAATCCAAATAAATATTTTAAATTAAATTTTTGAAATAAGTTTTCATTTATTTTGTAAGATCCAGTTACTTCTAATGTTTTTTTTTCATCCTTTTTTAAATTTAATTCTATTGCAGTTTTTTCTAAACTTAAATTTTTAATTTTATTCTTTATAAAGAAATAATTTTTTGGGTCTCTTAATTCAATAGTTGTTTTTTTTAAATTTCCTGAAGACTTGATTTGATAATCAATTATTTTCAGGGTTTTATCAAAGTTTATTTTAAATAAATTTTGTGATTTACCTGTTAATTTTAAATTTTGTAAATTTTGTAAAAATTTGCCTTTAAATAAGTTATTTAAGTCCTCTTTAACTAAATTAAAATCTGAATTTAAAGAACCTTTTATTTTAAGTGCCTCAAAATCTTTAAATTCAACCTTTCCGGAATTTATCTGAAAACCATTTAGATTACCCCTTATATTATCAATTTCCCCACTATCTTGTTTTATTAGAAATACAAAACTTGATTTACTGATTTTTATTTTTTGTAAGTTAGCAGCAAAATTTTTTACTGTACCATTAACTTCATAATTTTCTATTTTGTTATTTTTTAAATCCAAGTCCAAATTAAAATTTGTTTTGCCTTCTTCCACTTCATTTAAAATAAATCTTTTTAGATTCGATGGCTTAAAATATTTTGTAATATTTTTTACTTTTTTAATATCTATTTCGTTAGATTGTATATTAACCTTATCTATTTTTGGTCTCCCTACGACAAGAGATTTTAAATTTACATAAGCGTCTATTCTTTTAAATTTAATTTCATTGTTGTGAAATTGAATATTAGGTTCGGCTGTTGTTACGAAAAAACTTAAATTTTTCAAATTAATTTTGATTTTTATCTTATTAAAATCAATTTTGGTGTTAGATAAATTTGAAGTGATTTTATTTTCTAAAATGGAGTTAAATTTATCAGTTTCATAACCAATTATACTTAAATAAACAGTAATAATTACAATTAAAATGAGTATTAAAGTAATTAACGATAAGATTATTTTTCTCATTTACTTATTTAAAACACCTGCTTCAATAAAATTATCTAAATCTCCATTGAGCACGGCATCTGGATTTGAGTTTTCAGTTTTGTTTCTTAAATCTTTAACAAGTTGATAGGGTTGTAAAACATATGAACGTATTTGGTGACCCCATCCAATATCTGTTTTTAAGTTTGATTCTTTTAAATTTTCCTCTTCTCTCTTTTGTAGTTCATATTCATATAATCTCGCTTTGAGCATTTTAAAACAGGTTTCTTTATTTTTATGCTGTGATCTCTCATTTTGACACTGAACTACAATTTTTGTTGGAAGATGAGTAATTCTAACCGCGCTATCTGTTGTATTTACATGTTGTCCACCTGCACCGCTGGATCTATAGGTGTCAATTCTTAAATCATTTTCTTCAATTTTAATATTGATATCATCTTCAATAGCTGGATAAACCCATACACTTGCAAAACTAGTATGTCTTCTAGCCCCACTATCAAAAGGTGATATTCTCACTAATCTATGAACACCAGACTCGTTTTTCATTAGACCGTATAGATTAATTCCCGAGACTTTCAAAGTTGAAGATTTTATTCCAGCTTCCTCTCCCCTATGTTCACTAATTATTTCATATGTAAAATTTTTTTTATCAAACCATTTTAAATACATTCTTCTGATCATTTCAGCCCAATCTTGACTTTCTGTGCCACCTGCTCCAGCATGAATTTCTAAGTATATATCTAGATGATCATTTTCCCCGGACAAAAAACAAGAGACTTCTATTTTTTTTAAATCTTTAACCAAATCTTTTAATTTTAATTCACAATCTTTGGTAATTTCGTCATTTTTTTCATCAGCACCTAAAGAGTGCAAATCCTTGAGATTATTTATTTCTTTTTTTAAATTGTTAAAAGACAAAACTAAATCCTCAAAAAACTTCTTTTCTTTTGTTAAAGATTTAGCTTTTTTTTGGTCTTTCCAAAAATTTTCTTTGTTAATCTCTTTTGAAATTTTATCTAACTTTTGTTGAATATTATTTTTTTCAAAGATACCCCCTAATATTTTCAAGTATCTTGCTGGTTTGAATTAGAATTGTTTCAAAAGATTGCATTAATAAAACTGCCTAAACTTTATTAGTTTATCATAATTATAATTTGAAATTAATTCCTTATTATTTAAATTGTTAATATCTTTTTCTTTAAAAGCCTCAATTATAAAATTCTTATCGTCAAAATCAGTTTGAATACCTGTGTTATAATTTATTGGAGCAAAATATATTCCGTCTGGTGTCTCAAATTCTTTAAAATCATCTAGAAACATAGCTGACTCAATAAATTTTTTAAATATAGGCAAAGCCGCTTTTGATCCCGTTTCGTATTTTCCTAGGGTTTTTGGGTTATCATAACCAATATAAACACCGACTACCAAATTTGAATTATATCCTATAAACCATGCATCATAATTATTATTAGTTGTTCCTGTTTTACCTGCAAGAGGAAGTTTTAAATTTTTTAATTTTTTTCCTGTTCCTCTTTTAATTACTCCTGTCAAGATTGAAGTCATCTGATATGCGGTTTCTTCACTAATAACTTTTTTATTATTTAAATCTATAATAGGAAAGTTGTTATCATTCATATTTTCATCATATCTGTCACAACCTTTACATCTTGCAAAGTCTGGTGAATATATAGTTTTACCTCTCCTATCTTGAATGCGATTTATCAATATGGGATTAATTTTTTTTCCACCGTTTACGAAAGTCGCATAAGCAGTTGTAATATTTAGAAGTGAAGTTTCAACGGAACCTAAAGACACTGATAGTAGCTCAGGAATTTCATCGTATATTTCTAATTCCTTAGATAAATCTAAAATTTTATCCATACCAAGGTTCTTTGCTACTCTTACTGTCATTAAATTTCTTGAATATTCAATTCCTTTTCTTAAAGTTGATGGGCCATAAAATTTTTTTCCATAATTTTCTGGTTTCCAATCTTTTAATCCAATACCTTGTTCTGCAATAAATGGAGCATCTAAAACTATTGAGTTTGGAGATAATCCGTTTTCTAACGCTGCAGCGTAAACAAAAGGTTTAAAGGCAGATCCAGGTTGCCTTTTAGCCTGGGTAACTCTATTGAATTCACTTGAGATATAACTAAAACCACCGACAAGAGCTTTCACCTCACCTGTAAAAGGATTTAATGCAACAATTCCCCCGTTTACTTTAGGGTATTGTTTTAGGGTCCATTTGTCTTTGTTTTTTTTTATAAAAACAAAATCACCTATTTCAAAAACTTCAGAAATTTGTTTTTTTCTTAATGCCCACGTAAAATCGGATTTGAAAATTTTTATTTTTTTATTTTTTTTTGTAGTTAAAATTAAAGAACCCTCGTTTAATTCAGTTATTTCAGCTTTCTTCCAATTTAAAGTTGGGTCAATTACCAGAGTATCTAATTTATCTTTCCAATTAATATCTTGATTTTTATTAGTTATTGGTCCCCTCCATCCTCTACGTTTATCGTATGACTCGATTCCATCTCTAAGAGCTTTTATAGCTTCTATCTGATATCTTATGTTTAAAGGAGATTTTATACTTAATCCCTGAGTATATAGTTTCTCAAAACCATATTTATTTTTAATTATTCTTCTGACTTCTTCTGTGTAAGAATTTGCTTCATTTACAATTTCTATTTTTCTTTTCTTAATAATAATTTCTTTTTCTTTTAATTGTAAATATTCTTCTTCATTAATAAACCCATTTTCATTTAAATTTTTTAAAACTAAATTTCTTCTAAATTTTGCTTCTTTTGGATCTTTGACTGGATTATATCTGCTAGGAGCTTTTGGTAGAGCTGCAAGCAAAGCTGCTTCATCATATGTTAAATTTTTTATTGATTTGTCAAAATATTCCAAACTAGCGGCAGCAACTCCATAGGTTCCTTGACCGAGATATATTTGATTAAGATATAATTCAAGTATCCTTTTTTTTGAATAAGCTTTTTCTATTCGAAAAGCTAATATCGCTTCTTTAATTTTTCTTTTTAAAGACACCTCATTTGTTAAAAGAAAATTTTTTGCTACCTGTTGAGTAATTGTAGACGCACCTTCTAATCTTTTGTTGCCTAAAATATTTTTTATGTTATTTATTGATGCTCTTAAAATTCCTTTAGCGTCAACGCCTGGGTGATCAAAAAAATTTTTATCTTCTGCCGATAAAAAAGAGTCTATGACTTTGCTAGGGATAGAATCATAAGGAACAAATAATCTTTTTTCTATGGCGTACTCTGCGATAAGTTTTCCATCTTTTGAATAAACTCTACTTGAAATAGGAGGTTGATAATTAGATAATTTTTTATAGTCAGGTAAACCAGAAGAAAAATAAAAAAAAGCAGAAAAAATTACTAATAATATTGAAATAATTATTATAATAAGTGCTTTTAAAGAAAAATTAATAAATTTGAACATATAATTACTTATTTATATCACTAATTTTGGCTATCTTAAGGCATTTAAATTATGTGTATTTAATGATATTATATTTTTTATTAATTAAATTTATGATCACAAAAACAACAAATATCTCAAAAGGAATTCAAATTAAATGGATAAAAATTTATACATTGATGCATCGCATCCAGATGAAACTAGAATCGTTCTTAAATCTAAAACTGCAATCGAAGAATACGAGTTTGAAGATAAAAATAGAGTAAATTTTAAGAATAATATTTATTTAGGTACAATAAGCAGAGTAGAACCTTCTCTTCAGGCTGCTTTCGTCGATTTTGGAAGAGTTAAACATGGTTTTTTAGCATTTAATGACATCCAGTCTGACTATTATCAAATTCCAGCTGCAGATAAAGAAAAATTAAAAAGTGCAGAAGAGCAAATTCGTGAAGATTTAAAAAATACAAACATCGAAGAAATCAATAATAATCAAGAGTCTATTAATAATAGTGATAAAAATGAAAATTCAGAAGATCAAAATAAAAATAATAATAATGTTTTAGAAAATAAAACTAATTATAGAGAAAAATTAAAAAATACTTACGGTCTTAAAAAATATAGAATTCAAGAAGTAATTAAACCTGGGCAAGTAATTTTAATTCAAGTTTTAAAAGAAGAAAGAGGATCAAAGGGTGCTGCACTGACGACTTTTATATCTTTGGCAGGTAAATATATGGTTTTAATGCCGAACACAGCGAAAGGCGGAGGCATATCGAGAAAAATTTTTAATTCAAGTGATAGGCAAAAAATTAGAGACATATTAAATAAAATTGAAATTCCAAAAAGCATGGGTGTAATTGTAAGAACGGCTGGTGCAAATAAAACTAAAAATGAAGTAGAAAAAGATTTTCAGAATACCTTAAAAACTTGGGAAGAAATTAAGGATAAAGCAGTGGTTTCAAATGCTCCTTCACTAATTTATGAGGAAGGAGATATCATAAAAAGAGCTTTAAGAGATATATACGACAACGAAACGAAATATATATATGTTGATGGAAATGAGGGGTACCAAAAAACAAAAAAGTTTATGAAAGAGTTGATGCCTAAAAATGCAAAATTAGTTAAAAAATATAGAGGAAAGATACCTTTGTTTCATGACGCTAAAATTGAAAAGGAGCTAAATAATATTTTTGAGCCAACAGTCAAATTAAAATCTGGTGGTTATTTAGTTATAAACCCTACTGAAGCTTTAGTTGCAATAGATATTAACTCAGGCCAATCAACAAAACAGATGAATATTGAAAAAACTGCTTTAAATACAAATCTTGAAGCAGCAGAAGAAATTTGCAGACAAATTAAATTGCGAGATCTCTCAGGATTAATAGTAATTGATTTTATTGATATGATTAATTTTTACAATAAAAGAACTGTAGAAAAAAAAATGCGTGAGTGCGTAAGAAAAGATAGAGCGAGAATTCAAATAGGAAGGATAAGTAATTTTGGCCTCTTAGAGATGACACGTCAAAGATTAAGAGAGGGATCAATTAAATGGGAAACTAATTTATCTCTTGAGTCGTTTTCACAAAAAATAGTAAAAAAAATTGAAATGTTGGCATTTAATAATAAGATTAAAATAATAAAAGCATATGTTCCTGATAAAGTAAAACTTTATATAAATGCAAATTTATCCAAAGAATTGAGCTATTTTCAAAAAAAATATTTTTATAAAATAGAATTGATAGATACTCCGCAATTAATGTTGCCAGAGTATAAAATAGAATTACTTAATAAATCAAAAAAAATTATCGATAAAATTGAGAATATTAATCAAGTTAAAAGTGTAAATTTAGTTGCTCAAAAAACTTTATTAAAAAATCAAAAAATCGATAAAAAAAACTATAAGGTCTTATCAAAAAAATCTAAAAATAAAGATGAATTTAAAAAGAGTACGAAGCTAAGAACTCTATGGGTTAGAAAAAAAAAGGCTAGCTAATTAAACCTCTCTTAGGAGAGGTTGCTTCAGCAAAATAATTCTTACGCATTCTTCCAGATAAAAAAGATTTTCTTCCAGAAATCACTGCGTACTTAAAAGCTTCCGCCATTAAGATTGGTTTTTTTGCAAGTGCAATAGCAGAGTTTATTAACACTCCATCACATCCAAGTTCCATAGCTATAGTCGCATCAGATGCTGTACCTATACCAGCATCAATTATTACTGGAACTTTAGATTGTTTTATGATGATCGATATATTTAATTTATTATGTATACCAAGACCTGAGCCTATTGGAGCAGCCAAAGGCATAATTGCAGAGGCTCCTAAATCTTCTAATTTTTTGGCGTGTAGAGGATCATCTGTGCAGTAAACTAAAACTTTGAAACCTTCTTTTACTAAAACTTTTGTAGTTTTCAAAGTTTCAATCATATCAGGGTATAAGGTTTTTTTATCACCTAGTATTTCTAACTTTACCATTTCCCATCCGCCAATTTCTCTTGCAAGTCTGAGAGTTCTCAGAGCATCCTTTGAGTTAAAACAACCAGCTGTGTTTGGAAGATAAATAAATTTCTTTGGACTAACATAATCCATTAACAATGGTTTTTTTTTGTCCGATATATTCACTCTTCTTACTGCTACAGTAACCATGTCTGCTCCGGATGATTTAATTGCAAGTGCTGTCTCAGTTAAATTTTTGTATTTTCCGGTTCCTACTATTAATCTTGATTTAATAATTTTTTTATC
Organism: uncultured Pelagibacteraceae bacterium; assembly: GCA_902579605.1. Classification (GTDB taxonomy): domain Bacteria; phylum Pseudomonadota; class Alphaproteobacteria; order Pelagibacterales; family Pelagibacteraceae; genus Pelagilacustribacter. The sequence goes on along the minus strand of CACHHD010000004.1, from coordinate 7,090 downwards.
TATTTTGAAAATATCTTTTTTCAGCTTATCCTCCTCCAATAAATTGAACCATTTCTATTATGTCTTGGTCTTTAAGTTTAGTAGCATTGTACTTGTTTTTAGGCAAAATTTTACCATTTAGTTCTATTGCAACTTTAGTGCTATTAATTTTGTATTTTTTTAATAAATCAAACACAGAAAAGTTTTGCTTTATTAATTTTTTTCTTCCATTTATTTGAATTTTTGCCATAATTTAGTTAACTATTTTAATTATATCAAGTTATGTCTAATATTTTAATAATTAATGGTCCCAATCTTAACCTATTAGGTGAAAGGGAAAAAGATAAATATGGTAACACTTCGTTTGAAGAAATAAAAAAAGACTGCTTATCCTTTTCTAAGAAAAATAATATCAATCTTACCTTCTTTCAATCCAATGTTGAGGGCGAAATTGTTAACGAAATTCAAAAAGCGAGGAATACTCAAAACTGTTTGATTATTAATGCCGGGGGATACACTCATACTTCTGTGGCGATCCATGATGCTCTTAAAATATTAAAAATTCCTACTATTGAGTTGCACATTACAAATATTTATAAAAGGGAGGATTTTAGACATAAATCTTTAATGAGTAATGTTGTAGATGGTATTATTTGTGGATTAGGTTCTGAAGGCTATACTTTAGCCTTAAAAGCTTCTATAGATTTAGTAAAAAAATGAAAATAGATAAAAAATTAATAAAAGAACTTGTAAACTGTCTAAGCGAATTTAATATTAGTGAGATTGAGTATCAGGATGGAGATAAAAAGATAAAGGTATCTAGAGCTCAAAAAAATTCCTCAGAAAAAAGTTTAACCGGTGCAGTAGTGTCCCCAAACAAAAGTGTATTAACAGATAACAACGAACAAAAAGGACTCAGAGTTAAATCACCAATTATAGGGACAGCTTATTTGGCACCAGAACCAGGAGCGAAAAAATTTATTGAAGTTGGTGATAAAATAAAAAAAGGCCAAACAGTTATGATAGTTGAAGCAATGAAAACAATGAACCATGTACCTTCTTCGGCAGATGGAACTGTGAAAAAGATTATGGTTAATGATGGTCAACCTGTAGAGTTCGGTCAAACCTTAATTATCTTAGAATAAATCAATGTTTAAAAAAGTTTTAATAGCCAATAGAGGAGAAATAGCTGTTAGAATTATAAGAGCTTGTAAAGAATGGGGAATAAATACCGTCGCTGTCCATTCAGATGTGGACTCCGAGTCTATGCATGTCAGATTAGCAGATGAAAGTGTTTGTATAGGATCTCACCAACCTCAAAATAGTTATTTGAATATTTCAGCGTTAATGTCTGCGGTTGATTTAACTGGAGCTGAAGCAATACATCCTGGATATGGTTTTTTATCCGAAAATGCAAAATTTGCAGATGTAGTAACGAAACATGGTATTAAATTTATTGGACCTAGTTCAAAAGTAATAGGGGAGATGGGTGATAAAATTCAAGCTAAGATTATTGCAAAAAAAAATGGATTACCAATAATTGAAGGCTCTGACGGATCAATAAAATCATATGAGGAGGCGAAAAGTTTATGTAAAAAAATCGGTTACCCAATTCTTATTAAGGCTGCTGCAGGTGGTGGAGGTAAGGGAATGAAAATTGTTGAGAATGAAAATAGTCTTTCAGAATTATTTTCTTTAGCAAAAAATGAGGCAAAAAAATATTTTGGTAATGATGATTTATACATAGAAAAATATTTTAAAAATCCTAGACATATTGAAGTACAAATTATGTCAGGAAAAAATAGAACGGTACAACTAGGAGAGAGAGATTGCTCAGTTCAAAGAAGACACCAAAAATTAATTGAGGAAACTCCAAGTCCAGTTCTTACTGAGGAACAACGAGCAGACTTGTTAAATAAAACAGTGAGGATGGTTGAGAATATTGGTTATGAAGGTGCTGGAACTGTAGAGTTCATTTTTGAAAATGGAAAGTTTTATTTTCTTGAAATGAATACAAGAGTTCAAGTCGAACATCCTGTAACAGAAGTACAAACAGGAATTGATATAGTTAAGGAACAACTTTGGATAGCTTTTACGGGAAATACAGCATTAAAACAAAATGATATAAATCCAAGAGGTCATTCGATTGAATGCAGAATTAATGCAGAGGATCCTTCAAAAAACTTTCAACCTAGCCCAGGTACAATCTCAGTATGTCATCAGCCATCAGGCTTTAGAACTAGAGTAGATGGATCTATTTTTCAAGGATGTAAAATAACCCCATATTATGACAGTTTAATAGCAAAAGTAATATGTAAAGGAAGAAATAGGACCGAAGCAATTCAACGAACTTTAAGATCTTTGGATGAATTTGTGCTTGAGGGAGTTACTACAACAATTGATTTACACAAAAAAATTCTTAATCACAAAAAGTTTTTGGACTCCTCGTTCGACACTAATTGGCTAGGAAAAGAAAAGTTTTTTTAAGCATTCTCACAGCCTACCAACCACAAATCGTATATAGCATGATCAATAGGAGCTAATGAGGGATTTGAAGAAAAAGTCCAACCATTAAAAATAAAAACTTTTTCATTTTGGTTTTCCGAAATATCTCTTACTTGTAAATATGCTACTGAATTATTTTTAGTTTCTAAACTTTTTGAAATACCGCATTTTAAAGCTTTAATTTCTAAAATACCGAATTTTGCAGTTTCTCCTAATTTTATTTTTATTGGAATTGTTTTGGCCGTAATTTTATCTAAACCAATTAAATTTACAAATTTAAAATTATTTTTACCTTTATTTATAGTCTTTCGTTCTCTTATTATTGTATTTGAACTAGGTATATTATCTTTTTCATTTTCAATAATTTCATAACTTGGTTCTAAATTTTCCAAATTTATAATCGGAGCTGAAATTATTTTATCTTCAGCATATAGACTTGAAAACGAAATTAAAGAAATAAATATCAAAAGTATTTTAATTTTTCCAAGTTTCATAATTTTTAAATTTAGTATTTTTTGATATTTTATTCGGTTTATAAGCTTTGTTTGATCCAGACAAGTTTTGAGAGTGACTTTTCTGCCAATTATATTTTTTAACTGATTTTGACGGAATTTCATTTACTGTGTGATGCATCCAAAGAAACCAATCAGAGGTAATTTTTGTAGCCTCAATGTCCTTAGCATAAATTACCCATCTTTGATCTTTTTTATTTTTATAATATTTATTTCCATATTCATCCGTTCCAACCAACTTTCCAAAAAATAAAGTTTTTAAGAATGTTCCGAATGTATTCTTGTTCCACCAAGTAAAAATTTGTTTTAATCCTATCATACTAAATCCACACAATTTCTAATTGTATCATTATATTATAGACACTTACTACAATTTATATATATGATCAAATATCAGATTCATCCTAGAAAAATGAAAAAATATTTAGTTGAAACCTATTATACCTGTACTTTTAAAACTGTTCATAGTTTGAATGAATTAAACGAAAAATCTATGTCAGAAATTGATAATAGAGAAGATGGAGAAGTAGAGGTTATTGAAGTAAAATTGAATAATCGTAAAACAAAGAAAATTGGAGATAGTAACAATAGATCAAATAAAAATAAGGAAGAAATCAAAGTAATTGAAAAAAACATAGAGCAAAAAGCAAAAAATTTAGTCCAAAACAACAACGAAATTCAGAACAAAATTAAAACCAAAATTGGTAGCAGATTTAAAATGCCTGATAGAAGAAAGGGATATATCCAAAAAGCTTCGATTGGTGAACACAAAATTTATCTACATACTGGAGAATATGATGATGGAAAAATTGGTGAAATTTTCATTGATACTAATAAAGAAGGTGAGTTAGTAAAAGCTTTAATGAATAATTTTGCGATCGCAATTTCTTTAGGTTTACAGTATGGAGTACCATTGGATGAGTTTGTTGATGCATTTATAGATACTAAATTTGAACCTTCTGGAAAAGTTGATGGAAATGATAGAATTTTAAGTGCTACATCAATATTAGATTATGTTTTTAGAGAACTTGCTATTTCTTATCTAGGTAAAGAAGATCTAGCACATACACCTTCAATTGCTAAAATTCAAAATTCAGATGAAGTTAATAGTGATGATAAATTCTTAAAAATAGTTAAGAATATTACTTCTAAAGGCTTTGTAAGAAGTAACTACGAAGAAAAATTGGTTGATTTAAGCGATATTCGTTTAAATTTAAAAACTAAAAACTAATTTTTTTTTATATCTTTTTTTATATTTAATTCTTTAAGTTGTTTATCCTCCACATTAGATGGAGCTTTCATCATAAGGTCTTGTGCATTTTGATTCATTGGAAATAATGTTATTTCTCTGATGTTTTTTTCATTAGCAAGTAACATAACTATTCTATCCACTCCAGGCGCAATTCCACCGTGAGGTGGTGCCCCATAACTTAGAGCGTTTATCATTCCGCTAAATTTTTCGTCAACTTCTTTTTTTTTATATCCGGCTACAGAAAAAAGTTTATACATCAATTCTGGTATATGATTTCTTATTGCCCCAGAGGATAATTCAACTCCATTACATACGATATCATATTGGTAGGCTTTAATATTCAAAGGATTTGTTAAATCTATTTTTTCTATATCTCCTTGAGGCATTGAAAAAGGGTTATGACTAAATTTGATTTTTTTTGTCTGTTCATCTAATTCAAACATTGGATAATCAACAATCCAACAAAAAGCAAACTGATTTTCATCAATTAAGTTCAATTCTCCTGCAATTTTATCTCTCGAAACTGATAGAATTTTTTCAACCTCATTTATTTTGCCGCAAGACATAAAGATACTGTCTCCTATATCCATTTTACAAGTTTTCATTAATTCTTTAAGTGACTCTTCACCAAAAAATTTTCCAACGGGGCCTTTTCCTGAAATTTTACTCGTTTTTTCTAATGTAAAATAAGCTAATCCTGAAGCACCTTGTTCTTTCGCCCACTTATCAATATTATCAAAAAAGTTTCTCGGTTTATCTTTGGTGTTTTTTGTTACAATGCATCTAACTTTAGAGCCTTTTGATACTAATTTTTTAAAAATATCAAATTTAACATCCTCTCTAGTAAATATGTTTGTTATATCCTTAATTAGCAAAGGGTTTCTTAAGTCAGGTTTATCAGTACCGTAATTAAGCATAGCCTCATCATAAGAAATTCTAGGAAATTTAGTGTTTAAAATTTTTTTTGTTGAAAATCTTTTAAATAAATTAACCATCAATGTTTCAATTACTTTAAATATATCCTCCTGCTCAACAAAAGACATCTCCATGTCTAATTGGTAGAACTCTCCGGGGCTTCTGTCAGCTCTAGCATCTTCATCTCTGAAACATGGGGCTATTTGAAAATATTTATCAAATCCTGAGACCATAATTAATTGTTTAAATTGTTGTGGCGCTTGAGGTAATGCATAAAATTTTCCTGGATTTAGTCGACTAGGTACTAAAAAATCTCTTGCACCCTCTGGGCTTGATGAGGTTAGGATAGGTGTTTGAAATTCTAAAAAACCTAAACTTAACATTTCAGATCTTATAAAAGATATAACATTCGATCTTAAAATTATATTTTTATGCATAGATTCTCTTCTTAAATCTAAAAATCTGTATTTTAATCTTATATCTTCAGGATAGTCTTGTTCTCCAAAAACAGGCATCGGTAAGTCATTTGCCTCTGCTAAAACTTTTATACTTTGAATATTAACCTCAATTTTACCTGTAGTGAGTTCCAAATTTTCTGTCCCCTTTTCTCTTTTTATAACTTTGCCAGTAACGCTTATTACTGACTCTGGCCTGATTTTTTCAAGAATTGTAAAAAAATTTTTATTATTTTCTACGACACATTGTGTTAATCCAAAATGATCTCTTAAATCTATAAATAGTAAATTTCCATGATCTCTTTTTCTGTGTACCCATCCAGACAAAGTTACAATTTTATTATTATCATTTTCCGATAATTGCGAGCAGGTATGTGTTCTATATTTATTCATCTGATAGTACTTTTTTTATTAAATTAATATTTATCGATTTACCAGTAGATAAAGATAAATTATCGATATCTTTAGTAAATTTAAATATTTTTTCGTAAGATCTCTCTATATTTTTGATGATGAATTCTAAATTTTTATTGCTCAAATTAATTTGTTTATCAGAGAAAGTTTTCGAAATTATAACTCTAATGATATCATCAGTAGGTAAACTTATTGGAATTTCCGTGAAACTATTAAGTCTTGATTTTAAATCAAGTAAATTAATATTATAATTTTTTATATTTTTTAAAGAGTTTATTATCAAAATTTTATTTAATTGAGAGATTTGATTTAAAAATGTGTAAAGCAAGTTTTCATTGATATTTTCTTCATAGTTTTCAATAACAACACAATCAAAATTTTCAACTAAATTATTGATTTTTTCATTAAATTTATTTGCATTCACTACTAATAATTTTAATTTTTTACTAAGAATATTCGTTAAATGAGTTTTCCCACAACCGCTCGGTCCAAAAATATTTATTTTTTTGTCGGGCCATTCTGGTAAGCTTTCTACTAATTTGTAAGCTTCAAAATTATTGGTTGAAACAAAAAAATCTTTTTCAAAGTATGTTGTTTTAAAAGGAAATTTAAAAATTAGCTGATTCAATTTATCTTAACCTCGCACTCCATTGATTATTGTTAAATTTTATATCTAATCCTTTTTCAATTAATTTTTCTTTGATCTTATTCGTTTTACCGTAATACTTTATATTAATATAAGCAAATTTATTATTAAACTCGCGAACATAAAAATTTTCAATTAAGTCAATTTCATTCAAAATATTTTGAAATAGGAATAGATCACTTTGATTACTGATTGAAAAATATACATTTAAAAAAGATGGTGCACCAATATCAATAATATTTTGTGATTTTACTATCTCAAGAATTTCTTTTTTTAAATATTTAAGAATGTTTGGATATTCAATTTTTTCAACTCTCTTATCAGTAAAAGTAAAATTTTTTGTTATTTTTTTTGATGAAATAATGCCTTTTAAAAAAAATTTAGTTTTTTGTTTTTCATAATCTATTATTAC